>CBFIGD010000030.1:0-2819 GCA_965662065.1 uncultured Porticoccaceae bacterium
AGGTACTGAAATGGTCATGCCAGGCGACAACGTGCAGATGGAAGTGACGCTGATTCACCCAATTGCGATGGAAGAAGGTCTTCGTTTTGCAATTCGTGAAGGCGGCCGCACAGTGGGCGCCGGTGTTGTAGCCAAGATCATCGAGTAATAGCTGCACAGTTGTGACGCGTGAAGCCGAGGCATCTAAAGATGTCTCGGCTTAGCTGTCAGATAGGGAAAGCAATAAAAAGTTTAGAAGGCCAGTAGTTCAATTGGTAGAGCACCGGTCTCCAAAACCGGCTGTTGGGGGTTCGAGTCCCTCCTGGCCTGCCATTTAAAAAGCTTGGGAAATATCTTCGCATGGGTGTTGTTACAGAAGAAAAACAGTTTCGACTAGACAGTCTTAAGTGGCTTGTTGTGTTGTTGCTAGTAGGTGGTGCCATTTATGCTAACTGGTATTTCTCGGCAGAATCAGCGCTCTATCGGGTTATCGGTTTGGTCGCTGCGTTGTTGATTGCGGCTTTTGTCGCGTCGAAGACGGAAAAAGGTGCGGCTATTGTTGAGCTGTCTATCGGTGCTCGCACTGAATGGCGCAAAGTAGTATGGCCAACCAAGCAGGAGCGCAACCAGACAACGTTGATTGTTGTTGCGGTTATTTTATTGATGGCGCTGATTCTATGGGGTATTGATTCCCTGTTGAGTTGGATTGCCTCACTGATAATGGGCTAAAAGAGGGCGTGTCGATGCGGTGGTATGTGGTACATGCTTACTCGGGCTACGAGAAAAAAGTTGCGCTGGCGATTCAAGATCGCGTCCAGATGCATGGTTTAGACGACCGATTTGGCGAGATACTTGTGCCAACTGAGGAAGTTGTAGAAATGCGCAGCGGCCAGAAGCGTACCAGTGAGCGTATGTTCTTTCCTGGTTATGTTTTGGTGCAGATGGAATTGGATGATGACACCTGGCACCTAATCAAAGAGACGCCCCGTGTGATGGGCTTCATTGGTGGAAAAGCTGATAAGCCAGCTCCTATCACTGACAAAGAGGCTAATTTGATCTTGCAGCGGGTGCAGGACTCTGAAGAGACTCCAAGACCTAAGACCATGTTTGAGCCGGGTGAGATGGTTCGCGTTACTGATGGTCCGTTTAATGACTTTAACGGTAACGTTGAAGAAGTTAATTATGAGAAGAGCAAGCTGCGAGTTGCTGTGTCGATCTTTGGTCGATCAACGCCAGTTGAGTTGGACTTTACTCAGGTTGAAAAGGCCTAGTAGAAAGATTTATTGGTAGGTGTGCAATTCCGCAGACCTATCGGGGAGCCAGTGAAGGATTGTTGCTGCGTTAAGCGGTTGCAGTCTGGAGGCGCTAATACCCACTAGTGGAGAAAAAAGATGGCTAAGAAAGTAACGGCTTATATCAAGCTGCAAGTGCCTGCCGGTCAGGCAAATCCAAGTCCACCAGTTGGTCCAGCATTGGGTCAGCATGGTGTGAACATCATGGAATTCTGTAAGGGCTTTAACGCCCAGACTCAAAGCATTGAGTCAGGCGCGCCGGTACCAGTCGTAATTACTGTATACGCTGATCGCAGTTTCACCTTTGAAATGAAAACTCCGCCAGCGTCTTTTTTGCTGAAAAAAGCGGCTGGTTTGAAGAGTGGTTCTGGTCGACCTAACACGGATAAAGTGGGCAAGGTGACTCGAGCGCAGCTGGAAGAAATCGTAAAAACCAAAGAACCTGATCTGACAGCGGCAAGTCTTGAAGCTGCAGTTCGTACCATTGCGGGCTCGGCTCGTTCAATGGGCATCGAAACGGAGGGCGTGTAAGTGGCCAAGTTATCTAAGCGCGTTCGTGCGATAAATGAAAAAGTAGAAGCCGGTAAGGTTTATCAGGTCGAAGAAGCACTTAACCTGATTAAAGAGCTGTCTACCGTTAAGTTTGCTGAGACCGTCGATGTTGCTATTAATCTAGGCATCGATCCCCGTAAATCCGACCAGGTGGTTCGTGGTGCAACCACATTGCCTAATGGTTCTGGCAAGCAGGTGCGCGTATGTGTATTTGCCCAGGGCGATGCCGCCGAAGCAGCTAAGGCTGCCGGTGCTGAGTTAGTTGGTATGGACGAGTTGGCCGAAGAGATTAAAGGCGGCAACATGGACTTTGATGTTGTGATTGCTGCTCCAGACGCAATGCGTGTTGTAGGTCTGCTGGGTAAGGTTCTTGGTCCGCGTGGCCTGATGCCTAACCCTAAGTCTGGCACTGTCACGCCAGATGTTGCTACTGCAGTTAAAAATGCCAAGGCTGGTCAGGTGCGTTTCCGCGCTGACAAGAACGGCATTATTCACGGCGGCATTGGTATTGTTAGCTTTGATGCTTCGGCATTGAAAGAAAATCTTGAGGCATTGATGGTTGATTTGGCGAAAGCTAAACCTGCCTCTGCCAAGGGTATCTATATTAAGAAGATTACTGTTTCTTCGACTATGGGTCCCGGTTTGGTTGTTGATCAAGGCTCTTTGGGGGCTTGATAAAAAGACTTTGGGGTCTGAGCTAGCGGTAAAAGGTTAGCTCAGGTCGTTAAAGACCGTAGGTTCCCGAAAGGGGTTAATAATTGGCAGTAGCGTTTTTACTGGTGGTTTCCTACGCAGGCGGTGAACCCAGTCCAGTATGATTTGAGCTGGAAATTATTCACCTAGGTGGTCGGACTCAAATCCGGCTGTAACTCAGGTAAATCGAGGAGATTTATCGTGGCATTGAATCTCGATGATAAAAAAGCAATTGTTGCTGAAGTAAACGAGACAGCCGCTCAGGCGCTAAGCCTGGTGATTGCTGACGCCCGTGGCGTTGAC
>CBFIGD010000031.1:0-21229 GCA_965662065.1 uncultured Porticoccaceae bacterium
CAGCGATAGTGCGCAGCCGCCAAACAGAAATATCAGCAGATAGAGTCTTATTGATGCTTCAGATTCTCGGCTGATCATCAGGGCGAAGGCCACGGCAAATAGACAGGCACCACCCATCACCCAGCGGCGGTCGATCATGTCGGAGAGTTTGCCAATGGGATATTGCAAAATCATGCCTCCGGCCATCATGGCGCCCATAAAGTTGGCTACCTGATAGACGCTGAAACCGAGTTTAGTGGCATACACTGCACCCATACCAAAGAGAATGCTGGAGACCCATTGCGAGAGAATAATGCCGGTTACTCCCATTGGTGTGCGGTACCACAGGTGGCGAATACTGACTCGCTCGGTTTCTTCAATGGTCGGTGTAATGATCACAGCGAGCAAGATAGGCACGGCAGCAACACTGACCATGACTGAAATCAAAATAAACAGCGTGAATTCAAGGGGATTTGCAAGGTTCAGCATAAACTGCCCGGCGCAGATACCGGCCAACAAAATGACGGTATAAATTGACAGTATCTGGCCGCGATTGGCATTGGTTGAGGCTTGGTTGAGCCAGCTCTCAGAGACTACATAGATAGTCGAAAAGGCGAATCCGGTAAGCAGACGCATAAGTGCCCAGGCCCAAGGCTCTACATAGATCGCATGCAGCAGAATAGTGACCGATGCGACAGCAGACAGGGCGGCAAAAATGCGAATATGCCCAACCCGTTGAATCATCTTGGGGGTCAGCAGTGACCCGGCCAAAAAGCCGGCAAAATAGCAGGACATCAGCAGGCCAATCAGATAGTCATCAAAGCCTTCCATCTCAGCACGCACACCCAATAAACTGCCCTGCACACCGACGGCGAGGCCAATAAGAGAGAGTCCGGCAAAGAGCGGCCAGATGCTGACAATAGTTTTAACAGGCATGGAAAATCGACCCAATGGTTTTTTGGCAAGAGTACCCTTGAAATGCCAAATTACAAAGGCAAATATTAGCCTTTTTGCCTACTTTCGATTTTGATCTTGGGGGTGAAGCTGAGTGACTGATCATCACTGTGCCAGGTGACCTCCTGATCTTGAATACTGACCTGTATATCGAGATTGCGCTGCTTCATTGTCTGCAGAATGTCAGTGGTTTCTGAATCCAGATGATAAACGCTGATGTTTTTAAAGCGCGCGAGTTGCGGCTGTACCTGCTTCCACCAGATATCAGCTGAACCATAGGTATATACAATAACTTGCTGAGATCGACCACAGGCCTTTTTGAGGCGTTTTTCGCTGGGCAGCCCTAGCTCAATCCATAACTCAATATCATCACTGAGGCTTTTTTGCCAAAGGTCGGGCTCATCATCGGTGCTGAGTCCTCTGGTAAAGCTGAGTGAGTCGTTGGCATGTAGGGCAAACGCAAGGAGTCTGACCATAAGCCGCTGATCTGTTTCGGAAGGGTGCTGTGCCACTGTCAGGCTGTGCTGCTGGTAATAGTGGCGATCCATATCGACAATATTGAGTTCTGCTTTGCAGATGGTTGCGCTCAGGGCCATTATTTTTCGCTGCCTGCTTTATTGTGCATAAATAATGCGGACTTAATTGAGCGGCCATCATACGTTAGTTATCATCAAAAAAGCGGCTGTCAATCGCTCGGCCATCGCTTATTTTGAGCATTTACTGACTCAAAAGTTGTAGGTTGCCTCTGCACCTGGTGTCTGACCCTTGGTCAGACTTAAAACCCTAGGTCTTCCTGGGTTACCTGCACGGCCACATGCTCTCCATCCACGTCGGTACTGACCAGAATAGGACGACAGCAGACAGAGCAATCTTCGGTGTAAGTCTGCGATTCTGAGGGGTCGACCAGCAGAGTAATACTCTCCCAGCAGTAGGGGCAGGTTATCGATTCTTCATGTAGATGCATTGTAAGACTACTTTAGATCGGCCAGTGGATGTGTTTTGGCTGTCCAGGGGCTGACAAAGAATGGCTCGACCATATCCGGGGTGACGTCTTCAATATGTGCAGGCTTCCAAATGGGACTGTGGTCTTTGTCTATCGCCAGGGCGCGAATGCCCTCTACGGTTTCACTGCTGTGCCCGGAACGCCCGAGATGCTCGGTATGGAAGCAGTGGTGTACCAAATCACGCTCCATGCGCAAATCGTCTTCCAGGCTCAGGTCTCTGCCAGTACGAATTTGCTTTAGCACAACATGCAGCATCAGTGGCGAACGCTTGTGCAGTACGTCTAATGTCTGTGCGGCCCAATCGGAATTCTCATCCTCGAGTGCGGCGGCGATTTCATTAATAGTTTCAAGGGCAAAAATACGGTCGATACTGGCGTTTAACCAGGCGGGGGTTGGTATTTCGCCAGGCACCTCGGTATTGCGGTGTAGGTCTTCGACACGCTGTGCTACAGGAATGCTGGAGTCATTGGTTAAAGCGTCCCACAGAGTGGGCATATCAGCACTGTTAACGACTGCATCGGCCAGATCAACGGCCAGCGCATCGGCGCCCAACATCAACTGGCCAGTCAGCGCCAGGTACTCGCCGCTGGCGCCGGGACAGTGAGCGAGGAAATGCCCGCCGCCAACATCGGGAAACAGACCGATATTCGTTTCTGGCATTGCCAGCTTGCTGCGTTCCGTGACTATGCGCAGCATAGCGCCCTGGCTAATACCCATGCCGCCACCCATCACAATGCCGTCCATAAAGGCAATATAGGGCTTGGGGTAGGTGAAGATTAGATGGTTGAGGCTATATTCTTCGGTAAAAAAATCTTCCAGTGCCGGGTCATTGTTGATGGCCGCTTCGTGGAAAAAGCGAATATCGCCGCCAGCACAAAAGGCGCCAAAAGGGCCTTCTTTATTGGAGCCGCGTATCGCGACAGCTTCGACATCTGAGTTTGTTAACCAATCTGTTAGCAAGCTGCGCAGGTCACGCACCATTTCCAGTGACAGAGCATTGAGCGCCTTGGGGCGATTGAGCGTAATAAGGCCTATGCCTGCTTTGATTTGCCATTGAATATTGGACAAGGTCGAGTACCTGTTATGGTTTTGCGGCAGATTTAAACAGCCCTGAGGCGGCCTGTCTACAGGCAGTATCTAATAGCCACTCTTTCAACATTAACCCGACGTTTATTTGACTCAGGGCGATACAAATAATAATGCTTTTGTTAAACAAAAGGCGCCAAACTTAGCGCTTTCAGATTTTGGCTAGCGGTCAAAAACATTGTCCAGCGCAGCTGCTCTTGAAGGATTTCTATTTTTTCTACAACTGCCTGGGAAGACTCCAGGGCAGGGGCTAAAAAGGGCTGAGCTAATGCTGTCATTTGTGCCCCGAGACGAATACTTTTAGCGATATCCAGACCGTCGCGTACACCGCCGGAGCTGATCAAATTCACCTCTGCACAGACGCTGCGAATGCGGGGTAATAAGTCGGCCGTATCCATGCCCCAGTTTACAAATGGGGCAGCAATTTGCTGTTCTCTGGTTGAGTTGTTGCGCGCCAGTTCGATACTGGCCCAGCTAGTGCCGCCGCGACCCGCAATTTCAATCCATTGCACCCCTGCAGCGACTAGCTGGCGGGCAGTGTTGGGACCAATCCCGGAGCCGACCTCTTTGACTATTACCGGAACGGACAGCTGGCTAGCGCAGATTTGAATTGCTTCCAGTACATAATTCCAGTCACGGTCACCATTGGGTTGGACAAGTTCTTGCAGCGGATTCAGGTGTATTACCAGCGCATTGGCGGCAATACTTTCGACTGCACGTTTGGCCAGATCCAGCCCAGACTGCTGTAATTGGGTGGCACCCAGATTGCCCAGTATCGTGGCACTGGGAGCCCAGCGACGCACATTTTGCGCCAGGCCCTGCTCTAGCGCAGCACGCTGTGATCCAAGCGCCATAGGTATCTGGCTATGTTCTGCGGCCTCGGCCAGATGTTGATTAATAAGTTCGCCATTATTGCAGCCACCGGTCATGGCACCAATAAGAAAAGGTGCAGCAGCAGGGCGGCCAAGAAATTCAACCTGGATATCTACATCAGAGAGAGCGAGTTGTGGCAGCGCAGAATGCTCAAACGACAGTCGATCAAAACCTCCCTGAGTCTGGCCCTGATGACTTTCTTGCAGGGCTAGCTGGATATGGTCGTCCTTGCGGTTACTTATATCACTCATGGTAACAGTCTCTGCCGTTTTAATTGGTCGGCTACATCGACGAGCAGCATATGGGGGACGGTCAGTGCCGCGAGCCCGATAAAGGTCAATTGTATCAGTGCTGATGACATGGACCCCTGATACAACATAAAAAAGGCCAGTGCGGTAGCCCAAGCGAAAAGGCTGTAGGCCGCGGCTTCAATAAAACTGCGTCTGCGCTCATTATCACTTTCAAGACTCTTCCAGATGCGCAAAGTATGGCTGCGGCTATGCCAGAGGCAAAAATACAGGGCAAAACTGATTAATGGCGGCAGTAATAGCACCAGTATCGCTAGACTGATAAGGCTTAGCAGTGGTTTGCGCCATACGGGATAAATAATGGCATAAATACTGTAGCTGGCCAGGCTCAAAAGCCAGGGCAAAAATAACAGGTCAATGGCCTCGATCAACAGGGTCGCACCTTCGTCACCTACCAAAAGGCTAAAAAGTGGCTGCACAGCGATTGGCTGTAAGCTGGGGATGGCAATGGAAATCAGACCACCATGGGTCATTAGCGGTAGCCATTGATGACGCTGTTTTGCAGTTATCAATGACAGAGTATGGGCGATATCACTGCTGCCAAAATGCAGTGCCGAGATCAGCAAAAATACTGCCAGACTCGGCACGGGCCATAGCAGCCAAAGCCAGACGATTATTGCCGCGAGCACAAGATAACCAAGGTGAAACCCCAGCCATGCCCACAGCCCAGAGGACCAGCCGATACGTCTCGCCACGGCGCCATCTAACCCACCATGGGGAACACCGATAATCAGTACCGCAGCAATGGCGGCTACGTCCCAGCTAGTCATGACTAAATAGCTGCTTGAGGGCTGATGTAATAAATGGCCATTTTGGCATCGCCAATACTACTTTTGCCCATGCAATGAAGCCTGCCTTGCCGAGCATAAAGCGCGAAAATTGCTCGGCATTTAGCGTTTTGGCTGTTGCCATAAATAGCCCCACCCCACGATCTGGCTGAGTATCAAGCGCGCGATTAAATATCTTATCCATGACAATCAGACGTTTGGAAAAGGCTGTTGGGACTCGGTACTCACCGGCAGTTATAGACTCTGCGAGTCCAGCCATCTGCGCCTGGATAGTGCTAAAGGCATAACCAGAGGATAATCGTACAGCGCCACCAGCAGCGCCAATACAGGCAATCTCGGCGCTCTGTGGCTGTACGGGTACCATTGGGATCACGCCATACTCTTCACGCAGCTGCGATTGAACCTGAATGTCGCGATCAGCTAGCCACTGTCTCATGGCATTGCGGTACCAGTCTTTATCTTCCAGCTGGGTCGAAATCATGGTTGATTCGATCAGTAAATGTCGGTCGGAATAGGGCAGTACATAAATAAAGTGCAGGCCGCGCGACTGGTCGACACGAAAATCCATCAAGGTGGCTATATCGGCATTCTCTATGGGTTCTTTGGTACTTATTTCCCAGCCAATAAAATGCTGGCGCAGACTGTTTTCGCCTAGCGTTGGGGGACGACTGTCGTAGATGGTTTTAGCCTCATAGGCCTGACCGTCGGCGGTAAATCGGCCACCGCCATGCTCAGTGACCAGGTTCTCAACGGGCGCCCGTATCAGGCTTACCGAGTCTTTGAGGCTAGCTTCGCAATGTTGTAAGTATTGCCCTGAGCTAAGGCTGGTATACCTGTATTGGCTGCTCTGATGGATGACTTCGCCACTGTGGTCAATTAAACGCCACTGATTCCAGCTGCCCCTGACCGCTGGGCTAAGTTCCCCCAGCTGCTGTGGCTGCGCCCATAGTGCCCAGCTGCAATCTCGTTCGGCGGCAGTCTTGGGTTCAAACACGGCCGCAGATAGATTGTCTAGCTTGGTGGCCAATGCCATACCGGCACTGCCGCCACCAATAATGGCGATATCCAATGCTATAGGTTTATTTGGGCTGGACACCGGCTAGCCCCTGCAGGTGACGATGTAACTCAGTTTGATGCGCGGGCACGGCTTTTGGTCGTAAATCTGCCAGACTGCGCAGACTGAGTAATACTTTTTCGCCGCGACTGACTATCACTCGTCCCTGCCACCAGGCGAGTTTGCGCCGCCGCAGTACCCAGCCAATCTGGCGGTAGACGCGCAGGGCGATGGCAATGGACAGTCTTGATCGAAATGGCAGCAGGCGTATACCGAGCAGTGCGCTGGCATAGTATTGCTCTGATAGCGCGAGCAGCCTTGAAATGGCCTGTGCCACCGGCTGCTGGCAGTCGCTTTGTGCTTTGGCAATCTGTGCTGGCGTAAAGTTGGCCCAACTGGCGGGTAAATAGCGACGTGCCATTTTGGCATCTTCCAGTACATCACGAGAAATATTGGTCAGTTGCATGGCAATACCTAAATCAATAGCAAAGCTATCGGCGCGGGGCTCTTTGCAATTGAGTACGCGACACATCATCAGGCCCACGGTACCTGCCACTGCGTGACAGTAGCGCAGTAATTCCGCTTCATCGGCCACTGCAGTGGGGTTTTGGTCACTGAGCATACCGTCGAGCAGTTCGACCGCGGCAGCCAACGGGATACTGTTGCTGTTGGCTAATTCAATGAAGGCTTCAATCTCTGGCCCAGCGGCAATGTTTTTGCCGGCCAAACGTGCACGAATATCTGCCAGAGACTCCTGCCGGTCGGGAAGATCGCCGTCGGCTAGGTCATCGACATAGCGGCAAAATTGATAGAGTCTTGCGGCGCGCTCAGCTAGTTCATGGCCGAGAAATTTACTTGCCCAGTAGAATGATTTTCCATGGCGGGCCAGCACCTGCTGTGGTTTTGAGTCGCTTGATTGCAGTGCGTCTGGCCTGTGGTTTTCCATCGTTTAGCCGCCCGAACCCACCTCAACACCAGTGAGCAGCTCCTCGACTACCTTGGCTGAACTAACGACACCGGGTAATCCTGCGCCCGGATGGGTACCCGCGCCAACAAAATAGAGGTTATCAATTGCACTGTCACGATTGTGGAAGCGAAACCAGGCGGACTGAGTCAGTCGTGGCTCAATAGAGAACCCCGCGCCGTGCATGGAGCGGTAATCATTGGCAAAATCTTCTGGGGTCATCCAAAACACCTCATCAATGACGGAGGACAGATCTGGAAGTATCGTCTCTTCTAATGCACCAACGATGCGGTCGCGCAGCACCTCGCCTTCCGTTGACCAGTCTACATTACCCTGCAGATTGGGCACTGGACAGAGAACATAGAATGATTCGCAACCGTCTGGAGCAAAACTTTTATCGGTAGCCGTTGGGCGGTGCACATAGAGTGAGAAATCTTCACTCATATGTTTGGCATCAAATATTTCCGAGAGCAGCTGCTTAAATCTGGGGCCCATCCAAATACTGTGGTGAGCAACATCCGGGTATAGCTTTTTGGTACCGAAGTAGAGGACATAGAGTCCCATACTATATTGCTTTTTAATTTTTGGCAGCTGTAACTTTTTCTTTGGCAGCAGATGCTGATAGCAGGTTTCAGGATCACCGCCAAAGACCACTAGGTCGGCGGCTATGGTCTGATTATCACTGAGGCGAACACCAGTGGCACGTTTTTTTTCAACAACAATTTCATCGACGTCGGCATTGAGCTGAATGTTGATCCCCTGGCGCGCCATAAGTGCGCCCAGTTCGTCGACCAGCTTGCCGGTGCCGCCCATACAGAAAAACACCCCCCAGCGACGTTCAAGGTAGTGAATCAACGTGTAGATTGCGGTTGTCTTGAAGGGGTTGCCACCCACCAGCAGCGGATGAATAGAAAACGCCTGCCGAATCAACGGGTGCTTGAGGTGACTATTAACCATCTGCGAAACCGTTTTATAGCATTTGAGTATTAGCAGCGCTGGAACCTGTTTGACCATATCCCAAACCCGGGTAAACGGCCGGTGCACCAACTGTTTAAAGCCCACATCGTAGACCTTTTTAGACTTCTCCAGCAGCTTTAAATAGCCCTCTGCATCGTCCGGGTTAAAGCGTCTAATCTCGGTTAATGTGTCTTCAATACTGGCGCGATAATCGAACTGACTACCATCGGCAAAATGAAAGCGATAGAAGGGATCAAGAGGAACAAAGTCGAGGTAGTCTGAGAGGTTTTCGTCGAACAATTCGAACAGTTCATCGAATAGAAACGGAGCTGTGATCACTGTGGGGCCTGCGTCGTGGCGGTAGCCGCCGCGCTCAAAGACCTGTGCTCGTCCCCCCAGGCTGTCGAGGCGCTCCATCAATGTGACGTCGTAGCCTATGGCTCTGAGCCTTAATGCTGTTGCTATACCAGCGAAGCCTGCTCCGATAACGACTACTTTCTTTCCAGCTCCAAACGTTTTTGATGTCAAGCGATCTGCCCTTGGTGTTTTAGTATTCTATTCTGTTTTACGGACGCAACCAGCCCATGGGCCACTGGCTGGAGCTGAATTGGTAATGTGCTGACTAGTTGATCTGCCTGCACTAACCAGTATTCTACTGACTGATTGGCCTGCAATATCACATCACTTGAAGCGATGCGGCGCTGCCAATGAGTCAGCTGGCGGTTATCGTCGGACTGATACCAGAGATTAAAGTCATCGCGGCCAACCCCTTGCTGGGCAAAAAGGCTGATCACCAAGTTAGGTTTACGGCCGTCCAGATCACTGGAGCGATGGCTTGAGGGGATAATATCATCTATATCGTTGCGCCCCTGATAGGCTAGCCCACAGAGGCCCACTAGCCGTTCCAGGCTGTTGAGATTGGTGTCCAGACCTGCTGCCAGAGCAGCCCCCTTGATCGGGGCAATCAGCAATGGGGCAGTTTTGCCTTTGGCAATTCGCTGCCACTCATCTAATTCTGCGCATTGGCGCTGAGAAATATCAGAGATCTGGCCGCTGCATGTTTCTTGCATAGCCTGGGCCAAAAGAGCGGCGAGGGAGCCGCCATGGCGACTATTTCTGGCGGCAAGTTCAAAGGCTTTCGCCACCATCCAGTCGCCTAGGCAGAGCGCCATATCTGAGCCAAAGTGCTCATGGATACTTTCCTGACCACGTCTATGGGTACTGGCATCACTAATATCGTCATGTATTAGTGATGCGTTGTGCAGCAGCTCGCAAGCTGCTGCCCAATGTAAATTATCGTGCTCGTTTAAATCTAGGGCTATACCACTAGATAGCGCGAGCTGCGCTCGAAAAGACTTCCCTGGATTCTTGAAATGATAGCTAGCGGCCTGAAACAGACTGCTATCTGGGTGCGGCATTTCTCGTTGATATAAGCCGTCCAGCACCTGTAATGCTTGCGTTTGATTCATTCTTGATGGGGACATTAGCAGTACCCTTGTTGAGCGTAACTTTTGGGTAGTTACTTTATTATTTTTATTTTTTAAGAGAGAAAGAGCCAGCACCGCTGGCCCTTTCAGTCTTTCTAGCTTTTTTAATCTTTACAACAGAGTCGCTTATTCTGAATCGGCTACTGCAGCTGACCAGATAACGATACCGAAACCAATCTTGTTCCAGAAATCGGCCAAGTTGTAAATCAGGTTCATAGTACCAGCGTCTGCTCCACCGCCAAGGTAACCCATAAAGTAACCCAGAGGGTAGATTGACCAACCTACTGTGACCAAGAATGTCATGGTCTTGTAAGCTTTCTGAACATTGGGGTTTGCCAGGCTAGCATTAACCTTGCTGGCTTCACCTTTCATGATGTACCAGATCACATAAATCCACGCTGCCATCGATAGAGCGAACGCAAGGCCCACACCCATTGAGCCAGTTTCGCCCATGTAGCCGAAGATCAGCATTGCTGTAGTACCGCCTAACAGGTTCCAAAATACGCGCGCTGGCACCTTACCTACTGCAGACATAATTAAGTAGAACTCAACCATCAACAGCGGCACAGTTAGCAGCCAGTCGATATAGCGAAATTCAGTTGGAGATGTCCCTGTTGCTACCCATACGTCACGCATGTAGAAGTAATGCACTGCTGCGATCAATGTAACCAGGCCTGAAACTGTCAACGATGTCTTCCACTTGCCCGCAACACGATCGCGCTCAAGGAAGAAGAAAGCAGTTGAAGCAACGAGTGCCATGGAAATTAGCCAAAAGGACATGCCGACGTAATCGCCGGACGCTAAGTTGTTTGTCATGTGTAACCCCTACGTTTTAAACTTTATTATTATCAGTGCCAGCATGCTTAGCTAGAAGTAAGCACACAGGACACTACTCGTACAGCTGCTCCAGCGCCCGTTATTAGGCGAATCTGGAGATAGTAACTTAATCTCTTTTGCTTGGCGGTGCAAATATATTTTTATAATTTGACCTGTCGTTAAAGCACTTGATGCTACATTTTCAAGCTATATTCGAAAGCAAAAAGCCTTGAATCGCAGACAATTATTTCTAGGCTTACAGAGTTTTGTATCTATGCACGGACAGTTTGTTCTATAGTCCATCACTTATCACATGCATTAAATTTAAATAAAAATATACATTGAGGGGCGAAATGGGGAATTGGTCAAAACGTGGAGTAGTATTTGGGGTACTGGCATTAGGTTTTTCACTCAACCTCTATGGGCAGGCTATAAAGACAGTGCCAGGGCAAGAGTGGCAAGAAATATCGGCTGCTGATGCGCAGCTGGATCAAGCCAAAATTGACAGGCTATTTGACTTATCATTTGAGGATTCTGCGACTCAAGCTGTCGTTCTGATTAAAAATGGTTTACTCGTTGGAGAGCGCTATGCTGAGGGTTTCAACAAAGATTCCTATGGTACTTCCTGGTCGATGGCAAAAAGTTTTTACGCTGCATTGATTGGTATCTCTATTGATCGTGGCGAAATAGAAAGTCTCGATGATCCAGTTGCAAAGTATTTGCACTATTTTAACGATGAGCGCAAAGACATTACCCTGCGTCATTTACTTGATATGACCAGTGGCTTGGAGTTCCCCGACCACGAGCATGAGAATATGTTTTTTTCCTCAGACCATCTCGACTATGCACGCGGTGTGGGTGCAGAAAAAGAGGCGGGCCTGTTGTTTGAATATAACAATGTCAACTCAATGCTGTTGGCCGATATTTTGCTGCAGGCCACAGGCACTGCAGCAGATACATTACTGCGTGAACGCATTTTTAATAAAATCGGGCTTGATGATGTAACCCTCTGGCAAGACGGTGCTGGTACACCGCTAACCTATTGTTGTGTTGATACCACTGCACGGCAGTATTCGCGGTTTGGACTGTTATTTTCGCGCAGTGGAAACTGGAATGGTGAGCAGATTATTGCCAAAAAATTTGTCGATGAAACCTTTAGCAAACGCTGGGACAGCATCAATAGTGCCACTATCGAGCAGGCGCGAGGTTATTCATTGCACTGGTGGATATCTCGCCATGATGACAGGGCGGTAATTTTTAATGCCTCTGGAAAATTTGGCCAATATATTTTTGTTGATCGTGCCAATGACGTGGTTTTTACACGGATGACAAAGTATTACTCGACGGGTGGCTCGAAACAGGATTGGGGCGCTTTAAAATATATTAATTGGCTAGGCTCGGTTGATTTTCGTATCTCCCTGGCCGGTTTCCTGGATTCTGTTGGCATTATCAAACTTGAAGGTGACATCGCAACACCAGTGACCTTCGAGAGCGGAACGTCGAAAGAGTTTTACAGTAATTACGCCACTATTGTTGATGCGCTTATCGATATTAGCGCGCCTTGATTGCAGTTGATCTATAGGCTCTCAATATTTTGCAGATAATAATCGGCGCGGGTCAGTAGCGCCTTTTTAACCTCGCTGTCCATTTTGTCCCAGCTTCGGTAAGCCATTGCAGTGCGTGGATTATTGGAAAATTTATCACTGTGGCGCTGCATAAAGTGCCAGTAGAGGCTGTTAAAGGGGCAGGCCTTATCGGTATAGCGCTCTTTAACGCTATAGTGACAATCTTTGCAGTAATCGCTCATTTTATTAATGTAACTGCCGCTGGCGGCGTAGGGCTTGGTTGCGATCAAACCACCGTCGGCAAACTGGCTCATGCCGCGGGTGTTTGGCATCTCGACCCATTCAACCGCATCGATATAAATACCCAGGTACCATTTGTCGACCTGAGCCGGGTCGATGCCAGCGAGCATAGCGAAGTTACCTGTGACCATTAAGCGCTGAATATGATGGGCATAGGCGTAATCCAGAGACTGGTCAATGGCCTGTTTCATGCAGGACATTTTGGTCTTTCCAGTCCAAAAGTAATCTGGCAAATCGCGCTTTGCATCAAGCGCATTGCGCTCGGCATAGTGAGGCATATTGGCCCAGTAAACGGCGCGAACATATTCACGCCAGCCAAGAATTTGGCGAATAAAACCCTCGATTTGCGCTAAATCAACCGGGCTTTCGGGTTCGTTAAAACGGCTCAGCGCGGCCTCAATAACCTGCATTGGGTGCAAGATTTTACTGTTCAGCGCAAAGGAGATGCGCGAATGATAGAGGCTCCAGCGATTCTCACCCTGGCCTGTCATGGCATCTTGAAAGCGGCCAAAATTTGGCAGGCAGTGCTGGCAAAAAAATTCCAGCAATTGCAGGCTTTGTTGCTCATTTACAGGCCATAGGAGCTGCTCTACAGTAGAGCCCAATGAGGCAATCTGGTGTTTTTCGATGCGCTGGAGAATGCTGTCCACCGGGTTGGCAAATAAAAGCGGCTGCGGTACCTGTTCAAGATCAGCAGGTTTAAGTTTTTGCCGATTCTCTCCATCGAAATTCCAGCGCTCTCCCTGAGGTTGTTTGCCGTCCATAAGGACATCGAAGCGAAGGCGCATTTTACGGTAGAACGACTCCATCCGGTTGTGTTTGCCAGCATTTATATACTTGGCAATGTCAGCCTGTGGCAGCAAAAAGTGCTCGGTATCACAGCAGCTAATCCGGGCGCCGATATCCAGCGATTGCAGCTGTTGCGCGAGGCGGTATTCGTCTGGCTGTTGATACTCGACATGTTGCACATCATGCTCTTGGCATAATGCCTTTAACAGCTCTGGCAGGCTGCTGTGGGCAGCAGTGTCATCGAGTGTCAGGTATATGACTTGGTGCTTATCGCTGCGCAGCGAGGAGGCAAATGCCTGCATGGCGGCAAAAAACGCACACAGCTTTTGAACATGATGAGTAACGTAATTGGCTTCCTGATGTAATTCTGCGATCAGGTACAGAATCCCATCATCCTGCTGTTGGTACCATGAATGCTGGCGATTGAGTTGATCACCCAAGATCAGCCGAAGCGTATGAAACTTGGCCATCACAGAGGTGCTCGCGTTGCATGCACTGGCCAGTCGGCAGCATCTACAGAGTCGAGTGCGGCGTCATGCTTGTCCCCACCCCAATGTTTAATGAAGGCTTGTTGAGGGTCGTAGATCTGAGTTTGCTTGGCTAGATCAAAGCGCCGATGACCGCGGGGATCCGCGCCGACGCCAGCGAGGTACTGCCAATTGCCCCAATTTGAGGCGGTGTCGTAATCAATGAGCTGACGTTCCATATAGGCGGCGCCATAGCGCCAATCGAGACCTAATTCATGAACAAAACAGCTGGCCACAAGTTGACGCCCACGATTGCTCATATATCCGGTGCTGTTGAGCTGTTTCATGCAGGCATTCACGATGGGATAAGGCGTATTGCCATTGCACCATTTTTGAAATCGTTCAGGATAAAAGCTGGTTCTGGGCTTGCGGGTCTTAATCCCGCTAAAGTTGAACAGCCGCTTGCCGTAGCGGTGGGCATACCATTGATAATACTCACGCCACAGAAGCTCAAAGTAAATCCAGTAAGTGGAATCGTTGGCTGCGATGTCGCGCTCATAACGATGCAACCTTTGCATAATCCGCCGTGCAGACAGACTGCCATTGGCGAGCCAGGGTGAAAATTTGGTGGAGTAATCCATGCCGTCAAGACCATTGCGGGTCTCTTTGTAACTGCTGGCGAGATCGCGCTCGAAGTAGCTTTCAAGATGCAACAAACCCTGGTGTTCTCCACCGGCAAAAAGAGGACGATGGCTTAAAACGACGGAGTTCGGAGACCAATGCCCTGGTGGCTGTGGGCTTGGCGGCAAGTGTTCAATGCTTGGTAGGGGAGCTGTGATGTCGAGCCGTTCCACCGCTTTGCGAAACTTGGAGAAGCTGTCGGGCAGATCGGCGAGCTGAAAGGGCAAGTCAGCTCTGTCGAATAACGTGTGGCTTGCGGTACGGGTAAAACCGATCAAGGGATAGCGTTTAAGAAGGCGTTGCCAGACTTGATTTTCATAGTCTCCGGTATTTTCACTACAAAAAATCTGCGCGATATTATATTGGGTGATTAACTGGGGAATAATATCGAGCGGAGACTGGGGGCTAACGATAAGTTGCTGGCCACATTTTTTAAGGCTTTTGTGTAAGTCCTCGAGCGATTGATTTAAGAAATTCTGACGCTGCGGCGACAGATTGCTTGGCGCCCTGCCCTGAAGAGCAGGTTGATTGGATTCAAGGCAATAGATACAAATTAGCTGGTCAACCTTTGTTGCAGCTAGCGCCAAAGCGGGATTGTCATCAACGCGCAGATCATTTTTAAATAGAAAAAGGCCGACTTGATGGGGCATCAATACTCACCGAAAAATTAGGGTTATGCAGGTTTGCGCTGCAACCGGCTTAGTTACGCCAAATTGTGTGGTTTAGATTCATCTCTATCCTCCTACTATTCATCCAAAGCAGCACGCGCGTCGTACTTTTTATACATTACCCAAAGTGACTACTCATGCCAAAGAAAGCGCTTCAGTCTGCGTCAACATCCTATAGTTTGACCGCCTTTTTGGGTGATCTGGGTTCTCTGCCATTCACTGGCCTTGCTATCCTGATGCTGCAGGGATTTGTGTCGGGTGCTGGATTACAGAGCACAGCGGTTTTTGGTCTCTATGCACCCTATGTATTTATTACCTACAGCGCGGTGATACTGAGTTTTTTATGTGGCACGCTGTGGACAGCTGGCCGGGTAGGCGAAGCGGGGCGGTTGGCCAATAGTGCTATCATTTTTAGCAATCTGCTGGCTCTGAGTGCCTGGGCCAGCTTACTGATGATCTATTTAGCGCCAATAATGACGATTTTCGCAGTGACCTTGCTGTTAGCGGGATTTGTCGCCGTGCTCTGGGCAGAGCGCATTGTCGATAGCCAGTCTGGTGAAAACAATAGAGCCTATTGGTCTATGCGCAAAAGAATCACAACTGTGGTAGGTCTATGGCACATTGTGGTTATCTTCATGATGATTCAGGAACTCTAGCTATGACAGATTTGACCATATTCTATGATGGCGGCTGCCCGCTCTGTGCCGCAGAGATGCGACACCTCAATAGTCTCGATATCGCCGGCAAGATTGCGTATGAAAATATCTACGCAGCTGACTTTGGTGCGAGGTTTCCGCATATAGATCAGCAAGAAGCCGATCGCATACTGCATGGTCAGTTAGCCAATGGCGAACTGATATTTGGTCTGGATGTGACGTATCAGGCTTGGGCGCTGGTCGGTAAGCGTAGATGGGTTGCCATGCTGCGCTGGCCAGTCATTAAACAGGTCGCCGATATCAGTTATCTGTTTTTCGCCAAGCATCGCCACCGTATTTCCCGCCTGCTGACTGGCCAGGAGCGCTGCGACGCCTGTGCTATTGGGGCAGATAAAACATGACTCAGGAACAGTCTCGCAACGCCCTAGTGTTAGGCGCCGGGGGCGGCTTGGGGCAGGCAATTGTTGCCCGGCTTCTCACTGACCCGACGATCGATAAAATTATTGCGGTCAGCCGCAACGCAAAAACCGAGGATTTGTCCGGCCATTGGATATCCAGCAGTCGCTTAATCTGGATACAAACGGACTATGTTGAGGAGGCTATGGCTGATGTTGTCACCCAGCTGGCACCCTATGCTGGTACCTTGAGCCGGGTCTGCATCTGCCACGGTCTTTTACACAGTGACACACGTTGGCCAGAAAAGCGCCTTGAAGATATTAGTGCCGATGCCCTGCACGAAATCTTTCACGCCAACACTGTGATCCCCTCATTGTGGTTAAAGCTTTTGCTCAGGGTGATAACGGGTAAGCAGCCCTGTGTTGTAGCTGTACTCAGCGCCAGAGTCGGCAGTATTGGAGACAATAGAATGGGCGGCTGGTATGCGTACCGAACATCAAAATCTGCGCTCAATATGATGCTTAAAACCTTCGCTGTGGAATATGCGCGGCGGGCCAAAAACGTCAAGTTAATTTCCTTTCATCCGGGCACAACCGACACCCCCTTATCCAAACCATTTCAAGCATCAGTGCCGCAGGAAAATTTGTTTTCAACAGCCTTTGTTGCCGATAGATTGGTTGGCGTTATGGATCAGTCCGACGTAGACGGACAGCTTTCCTATTTGGATTGGGATGGTAAGGCGATTGTCTGGTAGTCACTTAGGGTTGTAGTAAGCCACAACAGAAAAACGTCCAAACATGGTCTAGACTACTCTTTAGTTACATGAGTTTGCAGCCGATATATTAGCCGCTGTAACTACAAGGAATTGAGTTGTTTTGAAAAGGAATTTTTCTTGTCTATGGTTGTACTTTTTCCCTGTACCCTGAATATGGTAGTGACGGACATTGTCAGTTTCAGTGTTGATTGGTGGCTATGAAAGCGCCAGCAATGCCGGCCGATGAGGCTTTCCGCCTCAATACGCTACATGCTCTTGATATTCTCGATAGCCTTGGTGAAGAGCGATTTGATCGCCTGACACGCATGGCAAAGCACATATTTAAGGCGCCTGTTGTCCTAGTAAGCTTGGTCGATGAACATCGCCAATGGTTTAAATCCTGTGTTGGTCTGAATATTACTGAGACGCCACGTGATATCTCTTTTTGCGGTCATGCCATTCTCGGCGATGATATTTTTGTTATTGCAGATACGCTGGCGGATGATCGTTTTGCAGGCAATCCGCTGGTTTTGGAAGAGCCCCATATACGCTTTTATGCAGGCTGCCCAATCAAGGTCGCCAATGGGAGTCGCATAGGTACGCTGTGTATTATTGATCGCGAGCCACGTGATTTTTCGCCACAGGATAGCGAGTTGCTTAGGGATCTTGCCGCTATGGTCGAGCAGGAGCTTACCGCTGTTCAGTTGGCGACCCTTGATGAGATGACCAATCTCACCAATAGACGAGGATTTATGGGCCTGGCCAATAACATTCTCTCACTGTGTGTGCGCAATCAGATTCCGGCTACGCTGGCATTTATCGATTTAAATAACTTTAAAGCGATAAATGATCAATATGGTCATGCCAAAGGGGATAGGGCGCTAATCGATTTTTCCACTCAGTTGGCCAGTGCATTTCGTTCATCTGATGTGGTGGCAAGACTTGGAGGTGATGAGTTTGTCGTTTTATTCACGGGTACATCGCGGCAGCATGCTGAAAAGACGATTACCAAATTTTCAGCCTTACTTGAAGAAGAGAATAAAACAGCTGAAGGAAAATACCGTCTTTCATTTTCCTATGGTTTGGTTGATTACAATCATCATGCCTTTCCCTCCATCGAGGAATTTTTAGAGCAGGCTGATTTGCTTATGTACGAAAATAAAGTATCCCGTCATTCAACCTCTAAATAGACAGCTTTGTTGCTCTGATGGAATAACGCAGATCGAGTCTGTCCTCTACCTTTATCAAACCATTCATAATTGAAAAGGGCTCAATACCAAAGTCTGTCTGCAGGATAGAAAAGTCACCATGCAACATGATCGGCTGCTCATCAGAAAGCGAAAACTCTACAGTAAGCTGGCGTTTACGGGTTACGCCATGAAGGCTGAGGTCGACATCTATTGTGCCGGCGGAAAGTGCCGGTGAGCAATTACTGCTGTGCAGCTGAACAAACGGGAACTGCGCCTGTTCCAGACTTCGCAGCATATTTTTTTTGGTCGCGATAATATCTGCTTGCGACGGATTGGTATCCAAATTTTCAGCGGCTCTAAATTTTTCATTATCGACATCAAGGCTTTTTAATGGCGCATAAAAGTCAGCGCGGCATTCGCCAGTTTTGTTATGGATACGGATGTACCCCTGTAAATCCTGGCTGGCAATAATATGGTCATGCCCTAGCTTTGCCATCAGCCCGCCACGATAAGCACGGATTAGAACTTGCGATAATTCGCTGTCGACTTTATAGACAGTAAACGACTCACCTGATTTGAGATAGATCTCGGTAGGAAAATCTGTGGGTTGGTCCGGACTCAGTAGATAGTCTTGTTGAGTAGTACAGCTCCCCAAAAAAATAATAATACTCAATAGCGCAGCCAAGTTTTTCATTGATCAGTGGCACTGCGGGTAAGAACCACATCAAACCAGATTTTGACTGCCAGGCCGATCTGATCGTCACTCGCCCATTCACCGGTACCGATGGAGAAATCAGTGCGCGCCAATACCACTTCTCCGGTCATTGAAGCTCTCTCTTGAGAAATGACATGCCAGTGAAATGGGACAGTCACTGGTTTTGTAAAGCCTTTAAGTCGCAATGTTCCCACGGCTAAAAAAGTATTCTCACCATTATTGATAAATTCCTCACTGACAAATGTTGCCTGGGGGAAGTCATTTACATTGAACCAGTCAACCGCCCTAATTGCTTCATTGATATCGCTGTTACCCATGTCCGCGCTGGTGACGGCAATATCAACATGCAACTGACTGGGCTGGCCCTGCTGGTCTGTTTTATAGATCGTTGAAAATTGCTTAAAGACGCCATTAATGGGCATGCCTTCGAAGCTGGGCGCGAAGTATAGCTGGCTATTGGCCGCGTCTGACTGCCAGTCTGCTGCCCAGGCTGACGGGAAACCCGACAAGCAAAACAAACTGCCTAAAAATATAATCGCTCTCACTAGTAAACCCCCCGCTGCATGCGGTATTAAAACCACATCCGTTTCAGTGTGTTATCGCGCAGTAATAAATGATGATGGAGAGCCGCGCCGATGTGCAAGACTAGAATAACCAGTAATGCAAAAACGCTGATTTCATGAATCTCGGCGGCCAAAGATTTCAGTGCTTCATCTGGACCAACCAGTGCTGGCAGAGGAATAAGCCAGAACAACTTAACCGGTATGTTTGCCGCTGAAGAGGTTATCCAACCAGAGATTGGCAGCAGCACCATCAGCCCATAGAGCAGAGTATGGGCCAATTGGGCAAGGCGCTGTTGTATCCGGCTGGCGCCTAGCGTCTTGGGAATAGTGCCTTTTATCCGCCACAGTAAACGCAGTATCAGCAGCAGAAATACCAGCATGCCGAGAGACTTGTGCCAGACAAAGACATCCATCTTAAAGGGCGATAGCCTTAGACTCTCTGCATAAAAGCCAAGCGGTACCTGAATAAAAATAAGTAGTGCGGTTAGCCAATGCAGTGTTTTGCTTAGCCAGCCCCATTGCTGCGAGGTATTTTTTATACCCATGTCACTTCTCCTTTTTGAGGAAGTTCTGTTAGCTGATTACCCTCTTAGCTATTTGATCATAGCGCCTTACTCAAAATAGCCCAAGGCTGTGATTCATGTCTCGGGTTGTCTGTGTTGTTCTGCTACTATCGCGCCCAATACACTGGGAATCCGTATTGAACGGCATCAAACCAGCCCCTAATAAAAATACAAGGTAACACCATGAGCGACAAGCAAACTTTTTGCTGCGACGTTATCGACCTCAGTTATGACGGTCGTGGTATTGGGCGTATCAACGGCAAAACCTGTTTTATTGAAGGTGCATTGCCCACAGAAAAAGTGACATTTCGGCGCAACAACCAAAAGCGCAATTATGATGAGGGTCGCGTTACCGAGATTATCTCGATGTCAGAGCATAGGGTGGCGCCGAGCTGTAAACATTTTTCCCGCTGTGGTGGCTGTAGTTTGCAGCATCTTGATCATCATCAACAACTTGAATTTAAGCAGCAGCAGCTGCTGTCAAATTTACAGCGCGGTGGCTTAACCCCAAAGTTTGTGTTGCCGGCCCTAAGTGCGCCCCAGTGGGGTTATCGTCGCAGAGCCAGATTAGCTGTGCAGAGGGCTAAAGACGGCCGCTTTTTAATTGGTTTTCGCAATGCGGGTAGTCGACGTATTGAGCCTATCACCCAGTGTCCAGTGTTAACTGCGCCACTGCCCGATGTAATTACGCTATTGCCACAGTGGTTAGCATTGTTTCCTGCGGCTATCCGTGTTTTTGAAGTTGAGCTGGTATCGGCGGACGACAGCTTTGCAGTTGCTGTTGAGGCAAGTCGCTTTCCGGCCGATGAGGAATTGGAGCCGATTATTGCAGGTCTGCAAGAAATGGGTTTTGGCGCTGGGCAGCTGTGGTGGAAAGCGGGAAAACAGACGCGCTTTAATCGCCTCGACTCGGGATCCGATCCCCTGACCTTTTCTGTCACTGAGGATATTAAGCTGACCTTTGAGCCTGGCCAGTTTATTCAGGTTAATGGCGAGATTAACCGTCTGATGGTTGCCCAGATGCTCGATTTGCTTGCCGAGCCATCCATTACTAAAGCTGGTACTGCGATAGATTTATACTGCGGTACAGGCAATTTATCTCTGCCTTTGGCACAGCGCTATCGCAAGGTGATTGGTATAGAGGGCCTGCCTGAATTGGTCAAGGGGGCCGAGGAAAATGCGCGCATAAATGGCATTACCAATGTTCAGTTCGCGGTGGCGGATCTGGGTCGCTCCGTCGGCCTTACCAGCGCTTACAGCAGCAGTGAACCCGTTGATTTAGTGTTACTTGATCCGCCGCGCAATGGTGCTGCCGGGGTGATGCCCTGGGTGGCTAAGAGTAATGCCCGACAGATTATTTATATATCCTGCCACCCGGCGACGATGATCCGCGATGCCGCTGTTTTGGCCGAATCGGGCTATGGGCTTGCAGCTGCCGGGGTAATGGATATGTTCCCCCATACCAGCCATATTGAGGCCATGGTGCTGTTCGAAAAATAAGCGTTTCTTGTCGGCTCTAATAGCGATAAAACTATGCTGTTTGGGGTGTAAGATGCGACCTGTTTGAGGTAGAATTGCTGTTTGACAAAACATTTCGTTTTACTGCTCAGGAAACCCCTAAATCATGTTCGATAAAGACCAGACAATTGCAA
>CBFIGD010000032.1:0-102509 GCA_965662065.1 uncultured Porticoccaceae bacterium
CATATATTCAGCTACAACCTCTGAGGTAAGGCGATTGTCACCGCCGTTCTCTGCATTGGTGAGAGTCAGAATATGAACGCCATCTTGACGCTGTAAATGCATGGTTGTCATGGGGTTCTAGTACCCGGCACTGCCGTTGACTAGCTGCTCATAAAAGTTGCGGTCAAGCAGTTCGTACTGTTTGGATTTTGGCTGGCGCACATAGATCGGCTCATCCACCTGATCCAGATGATAGGCCTGTTGCTTTAATTTGCCTTTAAATAGTTTAAAGGTGCCGGTGGTATCCTGCTCTTTTTCGATGCGCACAAAAACCGGGCGGGCAAAGACGGGCAGCTCGCGGTCAACAAACTCAGTAAACGCCGCCGCATTAAATTGCTGGCCGGGGGCCAGTGTAATAGCAGCCATACCGGCTTTACCTTCGGCACCGGGAATATCCACACCATAAATATTACTGATCTCAACTTGATCACAGGCATTGAGAATCTCGCCCACCTCGTTGGTTGAGACATTTTCTGCTCGCCAGCGGAAGGTATCACCCACGCGATCCACAAACTGATAATGGGGCATGCCCATCGCAAAGCCTACATCCACGGTGCGAATTAGATCGCCTGTATTGAACCAGCGGTCACCGGGCTCGCGCAGATTGGTCAGTATTTTATCATTGGTGGCATCGGTATTTTTATAGCCATCGAACTTGAAGCGAGCATCAATCTGGCCCAGCATTAGCCCCGCTTCTCCAGGCTCGACTTCGATGACCTTGCCATCTTCGTCCAGCACAATTTCGTCGTTCTCAATATCATATTTCACCAGCATCACGACCACCGAACCTGTACCAATGGTGGAGTCTTTATTGAGAATATTCAGGAACGACACATTGCCTTCACTGGAACCATAAATCTCAGTAATGCGTTTAACCCCAAAGCGTTTGCGGAAGGTATCCCAAACATCTGGGCGCAAACCATTGCCCAGCATGGTTTTTAAGGGATTGTTCTGTTCCTCAGGGCATTCAGGAGCCATAGCCAGATAGCGGCATAGCTCGCCAACATAAACAAATAATGTGGTCTGGTATTGCTGTACCTCAGGCCAGAACTGCGAAGTGGAAAAGCGGCGGCGTACAAACATCGACGCGCCAGAATGCAGGCAGCTGCCAAGCCCCAGCAAGAAGCCCGTGGCATGGTAAAGAGGTAAACAGATATACATACGGTCTGACGGCTTGGCATAAAAGCCGACAGTGGAATAGGGCTTGGCCGCCGACATAATCTTGCGATGATAAACCAGTGCCGCCTTGGGCAGCCCAGTGGTACCAGAGGTAAAGATATACAGGGCGATTTCGCCCGCAAGGATCTGTTCGGTCACCGGTAGGTTGTCAGTTGGCATGTCTGCGATAGTGGCACTGAAATCCGTTGCCCAGCTTGGCGCAGCAGCATCCACCATCTTATCCGCTACCCAGAGGTAATCGCTATCAGCCAGGTCCAGATCGGCTTTAACGGTCTCTACCGATGACAGCAGCTCCTGACCGATCAGGCACTTCTTAGAGTTAACCGTACTAATGCAGTGGGCCAGGGGGCGGTCAGTAAGGCCGGTATTAATCATGCCAGCAGTGGCCCCGATTTTGGCCAGCGCGAAAACAGCACACAGCAGCTCAATGCGATTCTCAATCAGCACGGCAACACAGTCGCCGCGAGTGACACCCTGTCTTTCTAGGCTGTGAGCAAACTGGTTGGTCAGGGCGTTAAACGCCGACCAATTAAGCGCCGTACCTTCACAGATAATGGCAGATTTTTTTGGGTATTTGGCAGCGGTCTGCTGGAACATCAGGCCCAGTGAGCTTTTGGTATCATCAGTCGGCGGTTTAAAGAATATCAGCGTGGGTGCGGCCCGGAAAAAATTCCATAGCACACGAAAATACTCTGCGATTCCACTCATTGTTAGCCCCTAATTATTAATGCTACCGTTATTATTAACCTTATTATGGCACTCTTTATGACAATAAAAAACATATTGTGCCGCGCAGGAGTATATCGAAGTTAATGTGGTTTCAGGGGAAATGCTCTGTAAAAAGAGAGTCCAACGGGTCTGCTACCAGCCTCAGACTACTATGAGCGGGATTGCCTATGTGGCCGACACAGACTGACGTCAGCGAGGTCCGCTGTGCCTGCTTAATTGTGACTCGGTATCCGCGCTTTGCGATGCAAAAATTAGCGATAGCAGGCATAGTGCAGACCGGACGTCAATATCAGTATGATAGCGTGGCATTATAAATGCCAATAGAATAAAAACTCTGGCTGACGAGTAAATGGGGGGTTATCGATGATCACAGCAATCAATATCTGGGCCGCAGCAGCGCTGGGTTACGGCGTATTCTGGATCTGGTATGTAGGTATTAAAGGTAAGCTATCCCAGGCGGAAGTAGAGCAGTATATCCAGCGCTTTGAAGCCTCAGGAATACCTGCCGACAAGCTCGATAATCTGCATCAGTTTCTCGCCAAAGACGATGGCCGAGAATGGTTTATGATCAACCTATTGGCGCTAAAGTCACCCAAGCGCGAGTCGGCCAAGCTGCTACAGGGCTACACCAAAAAATTTATGGCGGGCATGTTTAAGCGCGCCGGGCACCCCTTCTTTTTTGCTACTGCCAAGGCGAAAAATATTGAAAGCCTGCACTGCGAGCAGGCGGACAACTGGACGTCCACGGCAATTGTTCGATATCGCAGCCGCCGTGACTGCGCCGAGACATTGCTAGACACCTTTGGCAGTGACCACCATGCTGACAAGCTGGCGGCACTGGAAAAGACACTGGCCTTTCCTGCTACGACGAGTCTGCTAGTGGGGTCGCCGCGAGTTTTGGTGGCTCTGGGGCTCGCCCTGGTTGCCGCGCTAACACAACTTTTACTCCAATCTTAGTCCGACCAATAATAACGAGAGCTCTATGAATAACGCCCTATTTAAGCCATTCCAACTGAATAATTTGCAGTTAAAAAATCGCATTGTTATGGCACCTATGACCCGCAATTTTTCGCCCAATGACAATATTCCGGGCGACAATGTGGTCGACTATTATCGTCGTCGCGCCGAAGGGGGCGTTGGTTTGATTATCACCGAAGGTACCTGTCCGGGGCATATTGCCGCCAGTGGCTACCCAGGTGTGCCTTATTTTCATGGCGAAGCGCGACTGGCAGGCTGGAAAAAAGTGGTCGACGCTGTGCATGCCGCAGGCGGAAAAATTGCCCCACAGTTATGGCATGTCGGTGCCGTGCGTAAATCGGGCACGCTGCCTGAGGGCGATGTACAGGGCTATGGCCCCTCAGGTATGAATGTGCCGGGCAAAGTCAATCGTCACGTGATGACCCAGCAAGATATTGATGATGTAGTTGCCGCCTTTGCTCTGGCCGCCGCCGATGCTAAAGCCATTGGCTGTGATGCGGTTGAACTGCACGGTGCCCATGGTTATTTAATTGACCAGTTTTTTTGGGAAGGTACCAACCAGCGAGATGATCACTATGCAGGTTCCATCGAAAACCGTGGCCGTTTTGCGGTTGAGTTGATCAGCGCTGTACGTGCAGCTGTAGGCCCAGACTTTCCAGTGATACTGCGATTCTCACAGTGGAAACAGCAAGATTACAGTGCACGACTGGCAGTGACTCCCGAGGAACTTGAGCGCTTTCTAATGCCATTGGCAAACGCGGGGGTGGACATCTTTCACTGCTCCCAGCGTCGCTTCTGGGAATCAGAATTCGAAGGCAGTGAATTAAATCTAGCTGGCTGGACCCAGCAGATTACCGGCAAGCCAGCGATTACCGTGGGCAGCGTAGGTCTGGATGCAGACTTTACCCCCAAGCCAGGCGAAGCGCATTTTAAAGAAGCTGACCCCGCCAGCCTGGATACCTTACTGCATCGCTTAGATCAGGATGAATTTGACTTAGTAGCCGTAGGCCGCGCGCTGATTTCGAACCCAGACTGGGTTAATCTGGTGCAAGCCAAGCGTATGGGTGATCTAAAACCATTCCGCAAAGAACATCTGGGTGAATTAATCTAGGCCACTGAATGAAAACCTGAAGGGGATAGCGAATGGAACTACAAAATAAAATTGTTGTGATCACCGGCGCAGGCAGTGGTATCGGCCGAGCATTGGCTGTGCGTTTTCATGCCGAAGGCGCCAAGCAGGTTGTCTGCGTCGATATCAATTTAGAAAATGCCCAGGAAACCGCCGCTATGATTGATGGCGTCGCCATGCGGGCCGACGTGGCCAAAGAGGCAGATACCGCTAAAATTATTGAAGACACCGAAGCCGATATAGGTCCCATCGATTTGTTCTGCTGTAATGCTGGTGTTGGCTATGGCCAGAGTATCCATTCGCCCAATGCTGAATGGCAGTCGATCTGGGATATCAATGTAATGTCTCATGTTTATGCCGCCCGCCATCTGGTCCCGCGCATGGTTGAGCGAGGCAGTGGCTACTTTCTCAACACCTCATCTGCCGCAGGTCTGCTCAATCAAATTGGTGGTGCCGCCTATGGCGTAACCAAACATGCCGCGGTGGGCTTTGGTGAATGGCTGGCGATTCACCACAAACATGAGGGCATTAATGTCTCCATGCTCTGTCCACAGGCTGTGCGTACTGCCATGACTGCGGTAGATAATGATGCGGTGGCTGCGGCGGCCAATAACGGCATGATCGAGCCCGAGGCGCTAGCAGACACCGTCGTAGAGGGCTTGCGTGACGAGCGTTTTTTGATTTTGCCGCACCCAATCGTCAAAGAGTTTATGCAAAATAAAATCAGCAACTACGATCGCTGGATTGGTGGCATGAACAAGCTGATGCGCAAAATTACCGGAATTATTTAAGCGATCATTTCGACGTTAAGGGGAGTAACCAATGGGTTTTGAATTAACCGCCAGAGCAGAGGACCTCAATGAACGCCTGAAAGCGTTTATGGACGAGCATATTTATCCTCGCGAGCATGAGTACGAAGAATTTACCGGTGACCAGAATAACCTTTGGCAGTACCCAGACTGGTACGAAGGGCTGAAGGACGAAGCTAAAAAGCAGGGCCTTTGGAATCTGTTTCTGCCTGAAGAATACAAACCCTGGAGCCCCGGTCTAACCAATCTGGAGATCGCGCCACTCTTTGAAACCATGTCACGCGCAGCCTGGTCCCAGCAGATATTTAACTGCAACGCCCCAGACCGCGGCAATATGGAAGTGCTGGCCAAATACGGCACCCCAGAGCAACAAAAGCAATGGTTAGAGCCGCTGCTGGCTGGAGAAATACGCTCCGCCTACGCCATGACCGAGCCCGATGTAGCCTCCTCAGACGCAACCAATATGGCGCTTTCCATTGAGCGGGAAGGCGATGAGTACGTACTCAATGGCCGTAAGTGGTGGACCACCAATGTTATAGGCGCCAGGTGCAAAATCATGCTGGTAATGGGTAAATCCAACCCAGGCGCACCGCGCCATCAACAGCACTCCACCATACTGGTGCCGACAGACACCCCAGGCGTGGTTATGTCGCGTCCACTCAAGGTGTTTGGCGAATACCATTCCCCCGGCGGCGAAGGCGACATGCTATTTACCAATGTGCGCGTGCCAGTGAGCAATCTGATACTGGGTGAAGGTCGAGGCTTCGAAATTGCCCAGGGTCGTTTAGGACCAGGCCGTTTCCAATACGCCATGATGTTTGTCGGTATGGCACAGCGCAGCCTAGAGCTAATGTGCCAGCGTGCCCAACAGCGTGTAGCCTTTGGTGAAACACTGAGTAAAAAGACCAGCGTACAGCACGAGATCGCTCGCAGTCGCTGCGACATCGAACAGTGCCGCCTACTGGTGCTGGCCGCCGCGGAGAAAATGGACAAATACGGCATCGACGGCGCAAGAGAAGACATCTCCATGCTCAAAATAGTTGCCCCGAAAATGTGTGAAGATGTCTCCAGCCGCGCCATGCAAATCTTTGGTGGTATGGGCGTCTGCCAGGACACACCACTGGCCCATATTTGGACGACAAGCAGGTTCTGTCGCATCGCTGACGGCCCAGACGAAGTGCATATGTCTCAGCTGGCCAAGATGACCATGCGCTCGTTAAATCGACAAGCCTAAGCAAATCGATTTAAGACGCAGATTAAAAAACAGTAGAGGAATTTAACATGAGCTTTTCATCCAACGTACTCAGCATCGAAAAGCAGGGTCAGGTAGGCATAGTCTGGTTAGACCGTGAACCTAAATACAACGCACTGTCCACAGAGCTATGGTCAGCCATTCCTCATGCCCTGGATGCACTGTGCGAAGACGGCGACATAGGCGCGATTATTCTCGCCGGTCGCGGCAAGCACTTCTGCGCTGGTATCGACTTAGTAGAAGACGGCCTCAGCGAACATAAAAATGCCAAGGCCCGCTCCAAAGCCGAAGCCAATATGCGTCAGCTGGCCAATACACAAAAGTTTCAGGCCGCCATTACCGCCTTAGCCGATTGCGCACTGCCGGTTATTGCCGTAGTGCAGGGTTTCTGTTTGGGTGCCGGTGTAGACCTGATTACTGCCTGCGATATTCGCATCGCCAGCGCCTGTTCAGTATTCAGCGTACGCGAAACGCGACTTGGTTTAGTGGCTGACGTGGGCACCTTGCAGCGTCTGCCCAAGATACTAAATGCGGGACATGTCGCCGAGTTAGCCTACACAGGAAAAGATATTAAAGCCGACCGTGCCGAAAAGATTGGTCTGGTAAATGACGTGTACGAGTCAGCCGAAGCCACCATGGCAGCAGGCTTGACACTGGCTAATGAGATCGCCGGTAACTCTCCCATGGCCGTGCGTGGCACCAAGTTTATCCTGCGCCAGTCAGAGAACCTTACCGATCAGCAGAGCCTGATGGTTAATGGTATGTACACTATGATGACCAGTCTAGAGTCGAATGATCTGCAAGAGGGGATAATGGCATTTTCAGAGCGAAGGGCACCGAAGTTTACGGGAAGCTAATTGCCATCACCCTGCCATCTGATGTCTAACAACCCTATTGAGGGTACCAAGGGTACAAAGATACGCGCAAACATAAGAGGCGTCTCGTGTTGCTGATGCTATACGAGGCTGCTAGTTTACAGGCTTAGATCAGCCGTAAATCAAGCAGTTTTTTTAAAGAGATTCTGGTGCGGTTTTTAAATGCAGGCGCAGACGAATGCGGCGAGCCAATTGATCGACGCCAATATTTAACAGGGCACTGGCAAGAATTAAGATAAAGGCGCGGTCAAAGCGAAATTCCTCAAAGGCCGAGTCAATATAAAAACCCAGGGTAGAGATGCCCAAAATGCCTAGTATGGCTGTCTCGCGCAAAATCACTTCCCAACGATAAAATAAAAACGCTAAAAATTGTCGATAGATACGGGGCAGAACCTCAAAAAAATAGCGGTTTAATCCGCGGCTACTGTCTGCACGCAACGTCATCTGTTCGCTATGGCGGCCGACTAAATGGCCAATAATTGCGCCATTGTGAATACCCAGCGCCAGTAAAGCCGGCAGCATTGAGGGGCCAAATATCAATAGGCCTATAAACGCGAGTAGATATTCTGGAAGAGTGCGCAGCAAGATTAGCAAGCCATCCCCGGCGCTGCGAGCCCAGGGTTGAAAAAACAATGATGAATTAAAAGGGAACAGCAGCAGAGCCAAAAGGGCACTAAAGACTAGACTGATCTGACCCAAAATGACTGTATTAATTAGCCCTGGCCACATCTGATGCTGCCATAGCAGACCAAACCAATGGGCGAATGCTGAAAGGGTACTCGCTGCTAACAGAGGTTCATCCCGCAGTGGTGTTGGCACTATGTCTTGGCTGATAAAGCGCACAACCAGATCCCAAGATATTTGTGCCTCAGGTGGCAGGTAATAGAAAACCGCTAGCAGATAGAGCGGCAAGAGCCGCTTATGCAGCCAAAAGCGCAGCGTACCAATCAGCAATAGCAGGGCATAAAAATAGGCTGCCGCCTCACTGTAGTGGCCTTCTCCCAGTGCAGTTTCTAAATGAAAGCCCACTGTTGGCAGGCCGACAAAACCAAGTATTGCGCTAGAGCGGATAGCGCATTCAAATCTATAGCTGGTGTAGGTAGCCATAGATCGCCAGGCAATGGGCAACACCGTATAGAGAAAATGAATCAGTGAGCGATTGGCTGCGGGAATGTTAATGGCGGGCGCCGGATCCACTTCTTCGAATAACTCGCCGTAGATTTTAGCCAGTGTGCCAGCATAGGGGATAGCTATTGCTAATAGACCGGTGAGCGATGATAGGCCGGTAATTTGAATAAATAGAAGCGCCCAAAATAGCTCGTGAATTGAACGGATAAACGCGCAGAAGCCACGCACCAGACTAGAGCCATAGCCGAGTGCCAGAATAAAACCCGCAATAGCTGCCAGCGCGACGCCCTGCAGGGCAAAGGAAAATGTATTGGCAAGGCTGGTAAGCAATGTTGGCCAGGACCAAACTGAGGGGCTGAGCGTGCCAGCAGCCATAAGTCCTAGCTCATGCCAGGGATCAGACGTAGAGATATCCAGATCGGCAAACAGCAGGCAAAGCAGTGCAATGGCTGCAAAGCCAAAGCTGGTTCTGCGCAGTGCGCGGGCTGAGCTTGTTGCGCTGTTGGCGTCTGGCTTAAACCGCATCATAGAGGCCAGCGAGATCGCTGACGCAGAGTTGATGACTTGGCGCATCCACGGCTATTTTGCCATCTTTAAGGCCGATTACCCGGTGACAAAACTTCAGCGCCTGCTCAATATCATGCAGCGCCAGCACTACAGTTTCATGCTGCTGACCGATCAATTTAAGTAATCTTTCGGCCTGATAATCATCGACATTGGCAACAGGCTCATCACCTATAAAGATGGCCCGCTGCTGGATAAGTGCACGGCCAATACTGGTGCGCTGCTGTTGACCTCCGGAGAGTTTATCTACCGAGCTGTAGAGTTGATTTTCAAGACCAATGCTCTGAGCTATTGCCCCGACTTCACGTTGTGCGGCGGGCATGGGTTTGATCAGGTTGCCAAGGTTGTAGAGGAATGAATGACGATCGAGCGCGCCCATATAAATATTGTGGAAGGCACTTAACATGGGTACCAAACCAGGGTGCTGCGGACACCAGGCAACCTGGTCGGGTGACTGTTCGCGCAGTGCCTTAAGCATGGTTGATTTGCCGGCACCGCTGCCCCCCACCAGAGCGACACGCTCGCCGCTATCAATGGTTAATGACAGATTGTCGAGTATCTTTTGCCCCTGATACTCAAGGCATCTGTTTTTAAATTCAAAGAGCGGATGACCGGCGGCTGTGTGCAAAATCAGGTCTACTTATCTGCATCAATTAGGCCAATGGCGACTGCCGTGTTGGCGATGGGCGCATAGAGGTCATTGCTGGCGTTAACAAAACGCTGGCGAGGAAAGCTGGCGAGCAGATCTGGATCTTTCATTTCCAACAGGGCAGTGGTCAAACGCTGTTGAAAGTTAGAGCCCCATGTGGCGGCAACATCATTGCGCACTGTCCATTGGTAGTCAGGATAAGTGGGCGTTTCCCAGATAACTCTCACTTTGGTTGGATCAATTTTTCCTGCTGCCAACGCTTTGTCCCAGACTTTAAAGTTGACTGCACCAACCTGATAGGCACCAGACTGCACCAACGCAATCGTGCGGCTGTGGTCGCCACTAAAGCCAACTTTGGCGAAGATTTTTTGTGGGGCTTCGAGCAGGTTTGCACGGATATGGTACTCAGGCATTAGACGCCCAGAGGTTGAACCCTTGGCGCCAAAAGTAAAGGTCTTGCCAGCAATGGTGCTGGGGAACCCTTCGCTGGGTTCAAGGCCAGTGCTACTGTGGGCAATTAGGTAGGTTTTAAAAAACTGGTCTTCATAGCCCTGAGCAATAGCCTGACTGCCGGGAACTAGGCGCCGCGCCTGAACACCAGACAGACCTCCAAACCAAGCTAGTTGAACTTGGTTGTTGCGAAAGGCGGTGACGACGGCGGCATAGCTTTTGACCGGAATATAACGTACCTCGACCTCTAACTCTTTTTGTAAATAGTCGGCGACCTTATTGAAGCGCTCTTGTAGGTGAGCTTCATCCTGATCGGGAATAGCGGTAAAGGTAAAGGGTTGAGCATTTGCTATTGTGGATGCTAGCAGAGCAGCCAGTACAAGGCTGGAGAAAAAACGCGTCATTGTATTGTGTTCCCAAATTGGTATTTTAGTCAGATGTTGCCTGATTTTTCTGCTGGGACTGATTCCAGTTAATGCAGTCTTCTAAGCTTAGGCCCGAGCCGCCAAAGATATCTAGTGCACTGCCGATGGTAAGGTCCACATTGCCCTTTGATAGTGTTTTCACGCGTTCGAGATCTTGCAGCGAGCGAGCGCCGCCTGCATAGGTAACCGGCAGATTGCAGGCCGTGCCAAGCAGCTCGACCAGACCCTGATCTATACCAGATTGCAGTCCCTCAACATCCGCGCTGTGGACTAAGAACTCGGCGCAGTGTTTTTCTAGTTCAGTAATAGTTTGCTGGTTGACCGCGGTGTTGGTAATCGTTTGCCAGCGATCCGTAGCGATCATCCAGCCGCTGTCAGTTTGTCGGCAACTCAGATCCAGTACTAACTTGTCGGCTCCGACCTCAGCCTTAATCGCTTCGAGACGCGACCAGGAAAACTCAGCGTCTTCAAAGAGATAAGAGGTAACAATAATATGTGAGGCGCCAGCTTTTAAATAGTCGCTGGCATTTTCTAGATTAACCCCACCACCAAATTGCATGCCATTTGGATAGGCATTGAGTGCCTTAAGAACCTGCTGCTGATTATTGGGCCCAAGGGCAATAACATGGCCGCCAGTTAGTTGATGTTGCTGATAGAGTTTGGCGTAGTAGGCAGCATCATGGCTACTCACAAAATTGGTGTCCGCGCCATCATCGGTGAGACTGCCGCCGACAATTTGTTTTACTTGACCCTGGTGCAGGTCGATACAGGGGCGAAACGCGGTCAAGGGAGTGAACTCCGAATGTTGGTGATAAAGACGGCAGTATAACTTACTGCAGTGCTATTCCTACCTTTGAACCATTGGTGCGCTTAAGTTTTTGGCTGATATAGTTGCCTGCAATGATTAATTTGGGCAGGTCGACACCATGGTTTATACCCAGTCCATTCAGCATATAGACGAGATCTTCGGTGGCCACATTGCCCGAGGCTCCCTGCGCATAGGGGCAGCCACCCAGGCCTGCAATGGCGCTGTCGACGGTGCTAATACCCAGCTGCAGTGCACGCAATATATTGGCCAGTGCCTGACCATAGGTGTCGTGAGCATGGATGGCGAGTTTGTCAGGGGCGATGTCTTTTAACAGCCTGTTGAGCAATGTTTCTATCGCGGCCGGAGTGCCCACGCCGATGGTGTCGCCAAGGGAAACTTCATAGCAACCCATGGCCAGTAACTGAGCAGCTACCTGAGCAACCGGCTCAACAGCTACCGCGCCCTGGTAGGGGCAACCAACCACACAGGAGATATAGCCGCGCACGGCTACCCCGGCGCTGAGGGCTTCTTTGGCGACGGGTTTAAAGCGTTCGAGACTCTCGGCAATCGAGCAGTTAATGTTTTTTTGGCTAAAGCTTTCTGACGCCGCAGCAAAAACCGCTACCTCTTTGACGCCGCAAGCTATGGCGCGCTCCAGGCCCTGCATATTGGGTGTGAGGGCGGCGTAGGTAGTGCCGGTAACTGCTGTCAGGCCGGCAAAGACTTCGTCGCTACCCGCCATCTGAGGTATCCATTTGGGGCTGACAAAGCTGCCTGCTTCAATGGTGCTGAGCCCGGCGTCGGTCAAGAGCCTGATTAGCCGAATCTTAGTGGCGACATCGACAGCCATCTTTTCATTTTGCAGACCATCGCGGGGGCCTACTTCAACAATTTTTACCTGTTTGGGGTAGCTCATGGGTTGGTTGCCTCAAAGGCTAATAATTCACTGCCGCCATCAACAAGGTCGCCGGCCTGGAAATAAAACTCGGTAACCACACCATCGCTGGGGGCAATAATTGTATGCTCCATTTTCATCGCCTCCATAACCAATAGGGTGTCGCCTTTGTGGACTTCGGTGCCTTCATCCACCAACAGAGCGACCAGCGTGCCGTTCATTGGTGCATTGAGATTGCCGCTGTGGGCATCACTATCATCAGTCCCTAAATCTGGCTGGACTTCGGCACAGTGAAAGAAACCCTGGGGGGTAAATAAATTGAAACCGCTATCAGTAGGGGCGACAGTTAAGCCTTCGAGATTGGTATTGGCATCTGGCGTCTGCTGCACAACCACTTGCTGTATGTGAATACCAAGCTTCGGCTGCGGCAGGCCCCAGCTATTGTTGAGATGCCAGGGAGAGCTGGGTTCGCTGGAGCGTTTCGCGGCCTCAATAGCCTGTTGCTCGCGCTGCTTAATAATCGCTGCTGCAGCTAGGGGTGCTGCGTAATCAATATCGGCATCGCGCCTGCGGAAAATCTCCTGCTCATGCTCCTCAATATAGCCCGTATCGACATCGCCATCTTGAAAGGACTGGCTGGTGGCCAGGTTATACAGAAAACCAATATTGGTAGTTAGGCCAGCGATTCGATAGTCACTTAGGGCCTGGATCAAGCGTTGTAATGCGCGATCTCGGTCAGTATCCCAAACCACCAATTTGGCAATCATCGGATCGTAATAAATGCTGACTTCGTCACCCTCAATCACGCCTGTATCAACTCGAACATGGTTGCTTTCCAGAGGTACCTGCAGCTGTTTTACTATCCCGGTAGCGGGCAAAAAGTCATGGTCTGGGTCCTCAGCATAGATGCGAGCCTCAAAGGCATGACCATTAATGTGCAGTTGGTCTTGAGAGCGGGGTAGAGATTCTCCGGCAGCGACCCGCAGTTGCCATTCGACTAGGTCCTGGCCACTGATCATCTCTGTCACCGGGTGCTCTACTTGCAGGCGAGTATTCATCTCCATAAAGAAAAACTGGCCCTGGGCGTCGAGAAGAAACTCCACCGTACCAGCGCCTTCATAGTTAATGGCTTTAGCCGCTTTAATGGCAGCCGCGCCCATCTGTTTGCGCAGTGCCTCGGTCATGCCCGGCGCTGGGGCTTCCTCAATGACTTTTTGATGGCGGCGCTGCACAGAGCAGTCACGCTCGAACAGATAAACAGCATTGTTGTGACTGTCGCAGAACACCTGAATTTCAACATGCCGCGGCTTAAGCAGATACTTCTCTACCAGCATAATATCGTCATTAAAACTGTTTGTGGCTTCACGCTTGGCGGCGCCCAATGCTTCATCAAACTCAGCTTCGCAATGCACCGCTCGCATGCCTTTGCCACCACCCCCAGCGGCGGCTTTTAGCAATACCGGGTAGCCCATTTGATGGGCTGCCTGTTTGATAATGTCAGGATTCTGATCGTCGCCATGGTAGCCGGGCACCAGAGGTACACCAGCATCGGCCATAATGGTTTTAGCCGCGGACTTAGAGCCCATAGCCAAAATAGCGTCAACCGGCGGGCCAATAAAAACCAGATGATTGGCCGCGCACTGTCGACAAAATTCGGCATTTTCAGAGAGAAAACCATAGCCTGGATGAATAGCTTCAGCACCGGTTTGCAGTGCGGCTTGAATAATTTTTTCAATAACCAGGTAGGATTCGTTAGACGGCGAAGAACCTATCTCAATAGCTTCATCAGCCATCTGCACATGCAGCGCATTGCGATCAGCCTCAGAGTAAACCGCCACCGTGGCAACACCCATAGCTCGCGCAGTCTTAATAATGCGACAGGCAATTTCGCCACGATTGGCGATTAAAATTTTGCTAAACATAATTGCCTAGTCCTTTAACCAAAGGGGTTTTCGCTTTTCCAAAAAAGCACGTAATCCTTCCTGCCCTTGCTCGCTGACACGTATAGCGGCAATGGTCTCGCAGGTAGAATCTATTAGCTGTTGATCAACAGGCTTGCCCGCAATATCAAATACCAGCCGCTTGGCCGCTATAATTGCTTCAGGCCCATTGGCCAGCAGCGCATCAATCAAACGATCTATCTCTTGATCAAGCTGCTCGGCGTCGACCACCTCATTAACCAGCCCTATCTGCATAGCTCTGTGGGCATCGAAGCGTTCGGCAGTTACAAAGTAGCGCTGTGCCGCGCGCTGTCCAATTGCGGCAATCACATAGGGGCTAATAGTAGCGGGAACCAAGCCAATCTTGACTTCACTGAAACTAAAACGCGCTGCACTGGCAGCCACTGCCATATCACAGCAACTGACCAGCCCTACGGCGCCACCAAAAGCAGCCCCCTGAACTCGAGCAATAGTGGGCTGAGGAATCTCATTTAGTGTCTTAAGCATCAGCGCAAGCGCGCTGGCATCTCGAAGGTTTTCATCATAGGAATAGCGGGCCATGCGCTTCATCCATTCCAGGTCGGCACCAGCAGAAAAGCTTTTACCCTCAGAGGCCAGCACCATCACCCGAACATTAGAATTTTCGGCGATCGCCGCAAATGCTTCTGTAAGTTCACCAATAATCTGATCATCAAATGCATTATGTTTATTCGGGTTATTCAACCTAACCCGGGCTACACCACAATCATCAATATCAGCAATCACTCTATTCATACTTTACCACCCTAAAAATTACGCTGTATCCAGAGATATTAAGAGAAGCACAGCCCATGGGAACCTTTGGCAGCAGGGAGGTATTTACAGCGAGTTCCCATGGGCTGTGCTTCTCTTAATGTCTCGTCAATGAGTACTCCAAGCCCTGTCACATCCGAAACAACCCAAACGTAGTCTCTCCAATCTCCCGATTGTGACTTGCCGAAATCGACAGCCCTAACACCATCCTAGTGTCCGCCGGATCGATCACCCCATCATCCCAAAGTCTGGCCGACGCATAATAGGGATGCCCCTGATGCTCATAGTTATCAATAATCGGCTGCTTAAACTCAGCCTCCTCCTCAGCACTCCAGTCGACAGCATCGCGCTCATACTTGTCGCGCGTTACCTGCGCCAACACCCCAGCCGCCTGCTCACCGCCCATCACCGAAATTCGCGCATTGGGCCACATAAACATAAAGCGAGGATCGTAAGCGCGACCACACATACCGTAATTACCAGCACCAAAGGAACCGCCAATCAAAACAGTAAATTTGGGCACGGCAGCGGTGGCAACGGCAGTCACCATCTTGGCACCATGCTTGGCAATGCCATCATTCTCGTACTGTTTGCCGACCATAAAACCGGTGATATTTTGCAAAAATACCAGAGGGATTTTGCGCTGTGCGCACAGCTCAATAAAGTGCGCCCCTTTTTGTGCCGACTCAGCAAATAAAATACCGTTATTGGCAACAATTCCGACAGGGTAGCCAAAGATTCGAGCAAAGCCGCAGACCAATGTCGTGCCATACAGCGCTTTAAACTCATCGAAGTCAGAGCCATCGACAGTGCGCGCAATGATTTCGCGCACATCGTATGACTTGCGCGAATCTGCCGGCACCACACCATAAATTTCCCTGGGGTCGTAAGCGGGCTCAGTGGCTTCTTGCAGATTGCCGTTGACCGGCTTAACACGATTGAGTCTCGCCACCGCCTTGCGGGCCAGATCGAGAGCATGGTGATCATTGTTGGCATAATGATCTGCCACACCTGAAGTGCGACAGTGCACGTCAGCACCACCCAGTTCTTCCGCAGTGACTACTTCACCCGTGGCTGCTTTAACCAGTGGCGGGCCAGCTAAAAAAATTGTGCCTTGCTCTTTTACAATAATTGATTCGTCCGCCATAGCGGGCACATAGGCGCCGCCAGCCGTGCAGGAACCCATCACCGCGGCAATTTGCGGAATATTGCGCGCTGACATATTGGCTTGATTAAAAAATATGCGGCCAAAATGTTCGCGGTCGGGGAAGACTTCATCCTGCCGAGGGAGATTGGCACCGCCAGAATCTACCAGATAGACGCAGGGGAGATTGTTCTCGGCGGCAATAGCCTGAGCGCGCAGATGCTTCTTGACTGTCAGTGGATAGTAGCTGCCACCCTTAACCGTCGCATCATTGGCAACCACCACACATTCCTGACCACTGACCCGACCAATGCCGGTAATAATGCCAGCGGCCGGAACCTCTTCGCCGTAAACATTATGAGCGGCCAGTGCCGATAACTCTAAAAAGGGCGAGCCGGGGTCTAGCAGACCCTGCACACGCTCGCGGGGCAGCAATTTGCCGCGACTGACATGGCGCTCGCAGGCTTTGGCGCCGCCACCCTGGCTAATTGTGGCGAGGGTGGCTTTTAGATCATCGACCACAGCCTGCATCGCCTCGGCATTGGCAGCAAAGTCAGCGCTTTTGCTGTTAATGTTACTTTTGATGACTGTCATAGGATTCCCTTAAACTGCGTTTTAGTCGGTCTGGGTAAACAGCTCACGACCGATCAACATACGCCGCACCTCAGAGGTGCCAGCACCAATTTCATAAAGCTTGGCATCGCGCAGTAGACGGCCTGTTGGATATTCATTAGTGTAGCCATTGCCTCCCAGTGCCTGAATTGCCTGCAGAGCCATCTGCGTTGCTTTTTCTGCGGTAAATAAAATCACCGCGGCGGCATCTTTGCGTGAGTCCTGACCCCTATCACAGGCTCTGGCGACGGCATAAAGATAGGCGCGCGAGGCATTGAGTTCTGCATACATGTCGGCGATCTTGCCCTGCATCAACTGGAACTCACCAATCGCCTGACCAAACTGTTTGCGCTCATGGATATAGGGCAGCACCACATCCAGACAGGCCTGCATGATGCCGACCGGTCCACCGGAAAGTACCGTGCGTTCGTAATCCAAACCGGACATAAGTACGGCCACACCGCGACCTTCGCCGCCGAGAATGTTGGCCGCGGGAACCTCACAGTCTTGAAAGACCAGTTCACAGGTATTGGAGCCGCGCATCCCTAATTTGTCGAGCTTTTGGTGGCGGGAGAAGCCGGGATAATTGCGCTCAACAATAAATGCAGTAATGCCTTTGGAGCCAGCGTCTACATCAGTTTTGGCATAGATGATATAGGTGTGGGCATCGGGGCCGTTGGTAATCCACATCTTGTTGCCATTGAGAATATACTTGTCTCCGCGCTTATCAGCCTTGAGTTTCATGCTCACCACATCAGAACCCGCATTGGGTTCGCTCATAGCCAGTGCGCCAATATGCTCTCCAGAGCAGAGCTTGGGCAGATACTTTTGCTTTTGTTCCTCGGTGCCATTTTTATGCAGCTGGTTAATGCAGAGGTTTGAATGAGCGCCATAGGAGAGACCGACAGAGGCTGAGGCGCGCGACACTTCTTCCATGGCCACACAGTGCGCCAGGTACCCCATGCCTGTTCCGCCGTACTGCTCGTCAACAGTGATGCCCAGTAATCCCATATCACCCAGTTTTCGCCACAGGTCCATGGGAAACGCATTACTGCTGTCTATTTGTGCCGCACGTGGCGCTATTTCAGTGGCGCAAAATTGAAAAACACTCTCGCGAAGCATGTCGATATCTTCGCCAAGATTAAAATTTAATGTGGGGTAGGAGGTGTTCATAGTTTATTTTTGTCCGGTAGATTTGAGGGCTTCAATACAGTCAGTCTCAGCCTTATTGAGATCTTTGAGCAGCAGGCTTATATCGTCGAGTTGCTGATTGAGTTTGTGGCGCTGGGTTTGTATCGCATCAATCAGTTTTTTCAGCTGATCAATATTTGTTTTGCCCGGCTCATACATATTGATAATGTCACGAGAATCATCCAGTGACAGACCCAGGCGTTTGCCGCGTAAAATAAGCTTTAAGCGAGTCCGATCGGCTGGGCTATAAATCCGGGTCTGGCCTCGGCGGGCAGGCGACAGCAGGCCCATGTCCTCATAGTGGCGTATGGTTCTGGTGGTTACATCAAACTCTTTAGCGAGTTGAGAAATGCTGTAGTCGGCCATATTGGGGCTTCATGGTGGGGGATTAGCAAAGTATAAACTTACCTTTACGTTAACGTAAAGTTTTTAATGGCAGATTAGTCAATTCCTATCGCGGTAGGCGGGAGGGGGTAATTCGGTTTTTAGTCCAGCTTCAAATCCATCTGGTATTGAAATAGTTCGGTGTTATACAGCGCGACCAAATAGTCCACCAGCATTTCTCTGTCATCGTCTTGATAGTAGGATCGACGCACCAGGCTCAGCAGCGGAAAGCCCACAGGTACTTGCAAATGAGCGGCAATAGCGTCGGTAGCGGGCACCGCACTAATGGTTTGATTGACATGGCTTACAGACATACCGCTTTCCCGAAAGTACTGGTGCCGCGACTGGTTAATAAATATGTCGCTATTCTTGGGGTTATCCACGCCGGCACTCCAGCTATCGAAGTAGCCAAAAAAGGCGCCAGCTCGCTGCCGTTTGCGCACCAAGTGGAAGAGTGAGTCATTATTACCCAGGGAAAACTCGGTACGGATATTCTGTGGTGGCACAACGACCCTGCAATCTAGGACTTCAGCCACTGAGTTCTGGGCAATACTGTCAATTTCTTCCAGCACTCCCAATAGCGGCGCCTGCACGGGTTTGGGTGTGTACTTGTAGGTGATGTGAGTGCCTTTGCCGCGAGCGCGCTCCACGAGCTCTTCTGCGGCCAGTTCATTGACGGCGCGCTTGACGGTAATGCGGGACACATTAAAGGCATCGGCTAGCTCTTTTTCACTGGGCAGTTTCTCGCCCTGATGAAAGGTGCCATCAATGATATAGCCTTTGATGAGGCTATAAAGTTGGTGGTACAGCGGTGAGGGCAGGTCTTCGGAAACAATATTACGCTGGCTTTGGTCAAAAAGTACTTCCGCTGTGCGCGCTGTCATATCAGTCTCTTTTAGTCCGTTCGAATCAATAATTAAGTTGTACTGTAAATTATACTTTGGTATAACAATATACCATTAATATAAGGTTTGAGAAATTAGCCCGCTGTTGGGGATGATATTACAGTGCGGTAGCACTGGTTAGAAGGGGGTTCGCCCAAAGACGGCTAGTGTGATTTGCTTAAAGGATAGAGACGATGTTTTACCTTCTTGACCAATCGCCTTTTGCAATCAAGGCGCCAGTTCAGGTTTGCCAAGTGGGCTTACCTGCTACATCTGTTCGCTCCTGTGCAATTCGCTGCCAATCGCTGTGGGGATTTTTCCCAGAGACCGGGCTTTTACATTCTGTGCTGGATCAGGAGGACAATGCATGAAACAAGCGCTGACAGGTGTTCGTATTCTGGATTTAACACATATGCTTTCCGGGCCCTACGGCAGCATGATTCTAGCCGACTTGGGGGCTGAAACGATTAAGGTGGAGCCCTGCCATGGTGAGGGCACGCGCAAATTATTGGCTACTGACCCTAAAAACTCTCTTGGTGGTATGGGCGCCTATTACATAACCTTAAACCGCAACAAGAAGAGTGTTGCGGTAGATCTAAAAACGGCAGAGGGTCTGGCGCTGTTTAAGAGTCTGGTTACCGAGGTTGATATTGTGATCAGCAATTTTGGTGCCGGGGTTCCTGAGCGGCTGGGTATTGATTACAGCTCTCTCAGTGACGTAAATCCACGGATCATTACCTGTACTGTGTCTGGCTTTGGATCAGATGGCCCAGGTAGCAAGCGCCCAGCCTTTGATCAGGTGGCGCAGGCTATGGGTGGGGGTATGTCGATTACAGGGCCAGATTCACAGCATATGGTGCGCGCGGGCATTCCCATCGGTGATCTTGGTGGTGGCATGTTTGCTGTGATGGGTATTTTGGCGGCGCTTTACGAGCGTGAGCGCAGTGGTCGTGGCCAGCATGTGGATATTTCTATGCTGGATTGCCAGATTTCCATGCTCAACTATATGGCAACTATGCATTTTTTGTCCGGTGAAGACCCTTACCCGATTGGCAATAGCCACTTTGTGCATGTGCCCTATAGCACCTTTACCTGCTCTGATGGATTTGTGGTGATTGCGGTTATTACGGATAACTTCTGGCAAAACTTGAAACAAGTGGTTAACTGTCCTGAGTTCGACAATGCTAAATACGACACTCAACCAGGTCGCTGGGAAGATCGGGAAATAATTAACGGTGCGTTAAATAACGCGTTGAGCAGTAATACATGTCAGTACTGGTTGACTGAGCTTGAGGCCAAACGAATACCCTGTGCACGGGTCAATACATTGAGCCAGGCCCTGACCGATACGCAGGTGCTACACCGCAATATGGTAGTGGATTTAAAGCATCCCAATGGCAGTTCTACCAAGGGGCCGGGTAATCCGATAAAGCTATCGCGAAGCTGCGATGAAACGTTTACCGCTGCGCCTGAATTGGGGCAGCATACCGATGAAATAATGACCCAATTGCTCAATCTAAGCGTAGAGCAAATAGAGAAAATGAAACAACAAGGAATCATTCAATGATGTCAGAAAGGGTTATTATCACTGACGTTGGGCCTCGCGATGGCCTGCAGAATCAGCCCAAGATCCTGACGACTGAGCAGCGTCTGGCACTGGTGCGCGGTATTGCCGAAGCTGGTGTGCCGCAGATAGAGGTAGGTAGTTTTGTTTCGCCAAGCGCTGTGCCCGCGATGGCGGGGACCGATGAAGTATTTGCCGCCCTGGACGCAGAGGGTTTCGCAACACCGACTATTGCGCTGATCCCTAATATGAAAGGCTATGAGCTGGCCCGGGCAGCTGGGGCTAAAACCGTCACCATGGTGCTCTATGCCAGTGACGGTATGGCGCAGAAAAACGCGGCCATGAGCATGGCTGAGGCCGAAGACATTACTGTCGATATTCTTGCACTGGCCAAACAGGATGGTATTGAAGTCATTGCCACTATCGCCGTTGCCTTTGCATGTCCATTTGATGGTCCGACTGATCCGGTGGTTGTAGAGCAGATAGCGGCCAAATTTATCAGTGCGGGTGCAGACCAGGTAGTGTTGGCTGATACCATCGGCGCTGCTGACCCACAGCAAGTTCGGGCACTGACATCAGCACTGGTAGAAAGTCATGGCGCAGAAAGGCTGGGCTGTCATTTTCACGATACCAGAGCCATGGGCCTAGCGAATGTCTACGCCGCTGTGGAGTCTGGGATTCGGCGCTTTGATAGTTCTATTGCAGGCCTGGGTGGCTGTCCATTTGCGCCCGGGGCTTCGGGAAATGTGGCTACTGATGATATTGTGATGATGTTGCAACAGATGGGCTTTGCAACAGGGATAGATTTAGATAAATTAATGCGTGCCTCTGATTTGGCTCAGGCGTTAACGGGTACCGCGCCAGGAGGCAGATCAAAAGCCTGGTTGCAGGGGCACCTGGCTAAGCAGGCGAGCTAAGAGATACTGCAGCCATCAAGAACAAATAATAATAGTTAAAAAGTTCGGAGACAAAAATGAGCTACAGATTAGGGGTAGATGTAGGGGGCACATTCACAGACCTTCTGCTGATTAACGAAGATACCGGGGAAACCCACACGGCCAAGGTGCCATCGACACCGGAGGATTCGTCAATTGGTGTGCTCAATGGCATTGCGCGTATCTGTGATGAGTCTGGTGTAAATCCAACTGATGTCAGCAGAGTTATGCACGGTACCACGGTTGCCACTAACGCTGTACTCACTGGGCGAGGCGCGAAGGTAGGCCTGGTGACCACCGCGGGTTATGAAGGTACTCTGCAGGTAGCACGATCTTTCTGCCCTGGGGGCTTAGGTGGTTGGGTCAGCTTTGTGAAAAAGCCACTTTTGGCGCCGCTTGAATTGACCATCGGTGCCCACGAGCGCATTGGCGCTGACGGTGAGATCGTTGCAGGCCTCGATGAGGACCAGCTGCGCAGCGATCTAAAGACCTTGCATGCCACTGGTGAGGTTGAAGCCCTGACTATCTGCTTTATCAACGCCTATATCAATGGTGCCCATGAAAAGCGCGCCAGCGAAATTGCCGCTGAAATATTTACTGATACGCCAATCTCCATCTCCAGCGATGTGGTGCCGGAGATGCAGGAATATGAGCGGACAGAAACCACCGTCGTCAATTCCTATGTACGGCCTGAAGTGGCCAGCTATGTGAGTAATTTGCAGGCTGCTTTAGATGAAAAAATGGGTTCAGATACCCAGCTGTCTATTCTGCGCTCCGATGGCGGTCTGGCCTCAGCTCGAGCCTCCGCAGAGTCGCCAGTGAATATGTTGATGTCAGGTCCTGCAGGCGGTGTTTCCGGTGCTATTTATTTCTGCAGCCGCGCGGGCTACGACAATATTTTGACCTGCGATATGGGTGGTACCTCCACTGATGTGGCGCTGATTCAAAACTCCCGCGCCCGTGTGCGCAGAGAAACGATTGTGGCCGATGTTCGCGTTCGCGCCCCCTCAGTGGATGTGCGCACTGTGGGTGCTGGCGGCGGTTCTATCGCCTTTGTTCCCGAATTAACCAAAGCATTGCGTGTGGGCCCAGAGTCTGCCGGTGCAGTGCCGGGCCCAGCTTGCTATATGAAAGGTGGCGAGCAGCCCACTGTATGTGACGCCAATGTGGTGTTGGGCTATCTGCCCTCTGATGTGCAGTTGGGCGGTAAGATGGACATTAATCGTGAAGCCTCTGTGGCTGCGGTCCAGTCAGTGGCAGATGCGATTGGCATCGACCTGATGGAAGCGGCGGAAGGTATTATCAAGATTGTTAATGAGTCGATGTTTGGTGCACTCCGTCTGGTTTCGGTTGAGCAGGGCTATGATCCGCGGGATTTCGCCCTGGTGGGCTTTGGTGGAGCAGGTCCATTGCATGCCAATGCGCTGGGGGTGTTGACCGATGCCTGGCCAGTCATTATTCCTCCGGGCCCCGGCGTTCTCTGTGCCTACGGTGACGCAACCACGCAGGTGCAAGATGAGGCGGCACGTACCTATCTAACCATGGCCAGTGATCTTAGCGATGCACAACTAGCCTCTGACCTGCATGAACTTCAGGCGCGAGCGGGTGAGGCGCTGTTAAAAGATAATATCCCTGCTGCAGAGCATGAAATTACCTATCAGGCTGATCTGCGCTACGCAGGTCAGGCTTTCCAGATCACGATCGATTTCACTGAAGCTGAACTTAAAGAAAAGGGCGTGGCACTGCTGACCGATCAGTTTGATGCCGAGCATGAGCAGCTCTTTACCTTTAAATTAGAGGATGGCCACGAGATATTAATGATTCGAGCGGTGGCCAAGGCGCGCGCCAAATCTATCGCCGAACGGCAAATTGGTGAGACTGGCATGAGCCTGGAAGAGTGTAAGATTATCGCCAGCCGCTTCTACTACGAAGGGGATTGGTACGATGCCAATATCTATGATCGCAATAAACTCAACAGCGGCATCAAGGTGCCGGGACCAGCCATTGTTGGTGAGATGGATTCAACTACCGTTGTTCTGCCAGGCTTTGTCGCCGAGGTTGATGCGGTCGGCAACTTACTGATCAATCCAGCGAATGGAGGGCAATAAAATGACGGCAAGATTATTAGAAACCAATAAAGATCCTCTAAACCGTATTGATGTCGATGGTGTGACTGTTGATATTATTGAAAATGCGCTGCGTAATGCGCGCGAAGAAATGGATGCGGTACTGTTTAGAACCGCGATGTCGCCGGGTATTCGTGAGCAGGGTGACTGCTTCCCGATGATCGCCAACAAAGAAGGCAAGATGGTTGTGGGCCAGTTCGGTTCATTTATCGGGCCCTTTTTAGACGCCTATGACGAGGAGATCGAAGAGGGGGATATTATTCTCACCAACGATCCCTATATGTGTAACGCTGCGGTCTCCCACCTGCCCGACTGGGTAGTGCTGGTACCTATATTTAAAGACGGTCGTCATATTGCCTGGTCGGCAATGTTCGGTCATATGTCAGATAATGGCGGCATGGTGCCTGGTTCGATTCCCATCGAAGCGACCACCATCTTCCAGGAAGGTATCCGAATTCCGCCTACCAAGCTGTATAAAAAAGGCGTATTGCAATCTGATCTTCTGGAGCTGATTTTACACAATGTACGTACGCCTCAGTGGAACCGTTTTGACCTGAATGCGCTAGTTGCTGCCTGTAATACTGCGGCCAAGCGCTGCGTGGAACTGGCTGTGCGCTTTGGCGATGATGTGCTGTTTTCGACCATGGATATTATGTTGCAGCGCAACTATGAAGCCATGAAACATATTATTGGTATGTTTATTCCTGAAGAGCCGCGCGAGTTTGAAGACTATATCTGCGATGACGGCATGGGCATGGGCCCGTACAAAATTAAATGCACCATGTGGCGTGAAGGGGAGAAGGCGATATTTGATTTTGCCGGTACTGACCCCCAGGCACAGAGCTCGGTGAACTTCTTCCTCAACGAAGATATGTTCAAAATGTTCTTTGGCTCTTTCACTATCAATGTGGTTGACCCGCAAATTGTATTTAATGACGGATTCTATGATCTGGTTGATGTACGTATTCCGCAAGGAACCTTGTTAAAGCCCAATTATCCGGCGGCGCTGTCGGGCAGAACCCATGCTCTGGGTCGCATCTTCGATGTGCTTGGTGCGCTGCTGGGTATGGGAGCGCCAGAGATGATGCTGAATGCGGCAGGCTTCTCTGACTCACCGCATCTGTTCTTTTCTGGTTACGATTCTCGACCCGGCAAGGGTGACGAGTGGTTCCAGCTATTCCAGATTGGTTTCGGCGGTGTTCCTGGTCGTCCAGTGGGTGACGGTCCGGATGGCCACAGTCTGTGGCCTGGATTTACCAATGTGCCCAATGAGTTTATTGAGTCCTATTTCCCGCTGCGTATCGAGCGCTATGAAACCATTGCGGATTCCGGTGGTGCTGGTTTGCACCGCGGAGGCAATGGTCTGAGTGTTGCTTACCGCTTCTTATGCGACGGTGATATAGGTATTCATGATGATCGCTGGCTGACTTACCCCTGGGGTGTGCTCGGTGGTGGCACCGGTTTGCGTTCGACCAAGCGTTTAGTGCGTGCCGACGGCTCTGAAGAATGGCTGCCGGCAAAAGTCGAAGGTATCAAAGTAAAGACGGGCGATGTACTGTATTTCAATACCTGGGGCGGCGGTGGCTGGGGCGACCCATTTGCGCGCGACCCTGAGTTGGTGCGCCAGGACATTAACCGTCGACTGGTCACTGTTGAAGGCGCTAGACGTTATGGCGTAGTAATGGCTGCAGACGGTGCTGTTGACTACGCTGCAACCGAGGTATTGCGCGCCGAGTTAAAAGCCGCCACAGGGGAGACGGGCCTGTTTAATTTTGGTGGTGATGTGGAGGAAATTCGCGGCCGCTGCGAAGCGGAAACGCACCTGCCGGCGCCGATCAAGCCGGTTTTTATTGGCAGTAAATGAGATTGAATAAACCATAAGTAAAATAAATAAAATGTTTAATTGAGGGGAAGAAAATGAAGACAACATTTGTACAAAAAGCATTAGCTTTATCAGTAGTCGCCAGTATGACTTCTATGGCTATCGCTGAAGTTACCATAGAAGAGATTGTAGTCTCTGCACGAAAGCGTGCTGAAAACCTGCAGGAAGTACCTATTGCAGTGACTGCATTTACCGAATCGCAAATCGAAAGTGCAGGTATTCAACGGCCAGGTGATTTCATTGGCTTGATGCCAAATGTGACCATGGTTGATTCAGCCAACGTGGGCGACACGCAGGTCAGTATTCGCGGTATTGTGTCAACTCGTGATGCGGAATCTACCTTTGCCTATGTGGTTGACGGTGTGCTGGTAACTAACCCCAATGGCTTCAATGAGGAGCTGATGGATGTTAGCCAGATCGAAGTGTTGAAAGGCCCACAGGGCGCACTCTATGGCCGTAATGCTGTCGCTGGTGCGATTTTGGTAACGACCAACCGTCCCGACGAAGAGTTTGAAGGCAAGATGAAAGTAGGTGCGGGTAACAATGGCGCCAAAAATGCCAGCTTAACGCTGAGTGGTGGCCTAGGTGATGGGTTGCTCGGAAGGGTCAGTGTTAACCGTCGCGAAACTGACGGTCATTACAGCAATGCCTATACCGGTGCCAGCTCGGTTGATTTCCTTGAAGATACTACGGTGCGCGGTCGACTGATTTGGGATGTTAACGAAGCGCTATCTCTGGATATGCGCGCTGGTATGAGTGAAGTTAGCGGTGGTGCGATCAACTTTAACGCCGTCTTTGCCATCCCGGCATTTGCTGCTGGTTATGGTCCAACATTTTTCAAGGATGTAAACGAGCATGAGTTTATTTTCTCGAATAATGTTCCAGGTGAAAATGAACAGGAAACGACGGAATTTTCGGTGAAAGCAGACTGGGATCGTGATGATGTCGATGTGAGTGTGACATTCAGTTATAGCGATCTAGAAGAGTACTTGCTGTCCGATGGCACCAGTGCGACATTCTATGGTTACGAGCTAACTGACGCTTGTCAGGCAGATCGGGCCACATTAAATAACTTACCCACCTCAATGGGTGGCGCCGGGCGTGATGATTTATTCGGTGGTTTCTTTGGTCCCTTCGGTGTCTTCCCGGGAGCGGGCGGAGCCGCGCCAGACTTTACTGGAATCTATGGCCCCTATACACCAACCTCTTGCGATGGCTATCAGTATCAGGAGCGCAATCAGTCAGATACCAGCCTGGAGATTCGTCTGACCTCTGATGATGATGCAGGCCTGCGGTGGATTGCCGGTGCCTATGTTGCCGATATTGAGCGTGAAGCGGTTGTTGCCTATGGTGCAGATACAGGCAATGGTTTTCTCCGTCAGGGCTATGTCGCCCCGACCGGGCCCAACCCTACAGATCTGATGTTCGACGATAAGTTTGATACGTCAGTGATGGCTATTTTTGGTCAGGTTGAGTTTGATCTTAACGACGATATGGAGCTGTCTTTTGCGGCGCGCTATGACCGTGAAGAGCGCGATGTTAGAAACCGCGTACCCAATGTTGGAGCATCTGGCCTAAGTGTCAACGCGGGCACGCTACCGATTAACCCGGCACTGGCTGGTAATCCCAATGGGGTTCCAGATCGAAGCGCTACCTTCAGTCAGCTTCAGCCCAAGGTAACCTGGAGCTGGAATGCGGCTGATGATGTAAATGTCTACGCGAGCTGGGGTGTTGGTTTCCGCAGTGGTGGATTTAACTCAGTCGGCACTACCGCGTTGCTGGATCTTTGGTATGGTGATACCTGTCCGTCATTTGTACCAAGTTGCGCCAGCCCCGGTGTGGCGGTTGATGCCAATCTGGGTGTCAGTGACGAATACAAGAAAGAAGTCTCTACCAGCTTCGAGCTGGGTAGCAAGATGGAGTTTATGGATAACCGTCTGAGAGTTAACGTAGCCGCCTTTAAAACGGATGTTGAAGATAACCAGTTCTTCGAATTCTTCGCGGGTCCATTTGGCTTGATGCGCATGGTAACCACCATTGATGATCTTGAGATTCAAGGATTCGAGATGGACTTCAATGCGGTAGTGACTGAAAACCTGTCTGTCTTTGGCGGTGCGGGCTTCCTGGATAGCGAGATTGTTCGCAATACACACCGACCATTATCTGTAGGCAATGATGCACCTCAGGCACCAGATCGCACCTATAATCTGGGCGCTCAGTTTGAGATATCTGTCGCCGATGGCATCGAGATGACGACTCGCTTGGATTGGCAGTATGTGGGTGAGATGGCTTTCCACACCTTGCAGGGTGAGGCTACGCCAACTATTTGGCAGGTCTTTAATGGCCCTGGTTTGACTCAGGATATGAGTAAGGCCAAACGTGATGCCTATGACACGCTCAATGCACGGATCTCGTTTGATGCAGAGAACTGGGGTGTGACAATCTGGGGACGCAATGTGACTGATGAAAAGTATCTGGAAGAAATTATTCCAGCGCCTGAATTTGGTGGTTCATTTATCCACCCGGGTGCCAAAGATTCTTACGGTATCGACTTTAACTACCGCTTCTAAGGTCTCGCTAGTAATATAATCAGCGGGCTGTGCTTTTTGTTATGGAAAGCACAGCTCGCTTTTTTATAACTGCAAAAATAGGTGGAAATAACAATGCCTAACCTTGATCAAAACCGCCTCGGCCTAGGGGCAAAGCCTGCGCTTATTCTGGTTGATATGATTAATGGTTTTACCGATCCGGATTGCCCATTGGGCACCCACTGTCCTGAAGTGGTGTCCGCCAATGTTGAACTTCTACATCTATTCAGAGAGCTTGGCTTACCGATATTTTTTACGACTGTGGTCTACCATAACGACCAACAGGCGACTGTTTTTCGCCATAAAGTGCCCGCGCTCAATCTGTTGCAGGCAGGCTCGCACTGGGTAGCGTTGGATCCCGCCATGGGCCGATTGGACAGTGAGCCGCTTATCGAGAAACAGTGGCCGAGCGCCTTCCATAAAACCGATTTAGATGACCAGCTAAGAGCCTTGGGCGTTGATTCATTAGTTGTGACAGGGTTGACTACCAGTGGCTGCGTGCGCGCCTCTGCGGTGGATGGGTTGCAAAATAATTATCAGGTAGTGATTGCCAAGGAGGCGGTGGGGGACAGGAACCCAGAGGCCCATGAAGCTAATCTATTTGATCTAAATGCCAAGTATGCCGATGTTCTGTCGGTCGCAGAGATTGTTAGCAGTCTGTCGTAATTACCGCGTAACCGGCATGCGCCAAGTGCCTGTAATCACTGTTATCCCTCGTATTAAAGAGCTGCATAACCTCCGCGGTGGAACACGAGAGGCGCACTGCCATGGTCTGTAAATTCTAGTACTTTACCTACTAAAATAACGTGATCGCCGCCATCAAACTGGTTTTCGATACGGCATTGAAAGCAGGTGCTGCAGGTTTCTAGCAGAGGTACTCCAGACAGCCCTTCGGTGGTTTCAAGTCCGGCAAATCTATCAGCACCAGTTTTAGCAAAGCGGTTTGAGAGTTCCTGCTGATCTTCTGCCAATACATGAATGGCATAGGCCTCGGCAGCCATAAAATCATCAAAACAGTTGGCGTCTCGACCAATGCTCCAAAGCACCAGGGCTGGATCCAATGATACCGAGTTAAAGCTGTTGGCTGTCATGCCGACTTTCTGGCCGTCCTTGCCAAGTGCGGTAATGACGGTGACGCCTGTGGCGAAGCTACCTAGAGCATTGCGAAAATCGCTGGTGTTAAATTCTTTGTTAGACATGATTATTGGGGAACTTTTAGCCTATGAAAACGAGGCGCAATGATGGGTTGAATGTCCCTGGCATGCAAGGCCTGTGGTAAAAATAACCGACAAATTTACCTGCTGCTCTAACTTACATGGATAAGCCAGTGCAGCAGATAAGTGCGGCTAGTAACTTTACATTGCGGCGGCGAGTCTGGTGCCCTGATTGATGGCGCGCTTGGCATCTAGCTCGCCAGCTTCATCAGCACCGCCAATAAGATGATGTGGCAGGTTGAGACCATCGACTAATTCGCGCAGCGGATCCTGGCCGGCACAGACAATAATTGTATCCACATCAAGTACCTGAGGGTCGTCGCCGACGGTAATGTGCAGCCCCTGATCATCGATATGGCTGTAGTCACAACCGGGCATCATGCGCACGCCTTTCATGGTCAGGCCAGCGCGGTGAATCCAACCAGTGGTTTTACCCAGGCCTTTGCCGACTCGGCTAGTTTTACGCTGCAGTAAATAGACTTCGCGAGGACTGGGCTGGGGCTGCGCGGTGACACCTTCAATACCTGAGCGCGACCCAAAGGTCATATCAATGCCCCATTCCTTCATGAAGGCAGGGATGTTTTGGCTAGTGGCTTCGCCGCTGTGGGTAATATATTCCGCGGTATCAAAACCAATGCCGCCAGCCCCAATAATGGCAACCTTTTGGCCAACCGGTTTCTTGGCACCAATCACATCCAGATAGTTCATGACCTTGGGGTGATCAATGCCTTCGATTGCGGGCATTCGGGGGCTGATGCCTGTGGCAATAATGACTTCATCAAAGCCACCGTTATTGAGTTGCTCAGCCGTCACTCTGCTGTTGAGTTGAAGATCGACGCCAGTCACCTCAATCTGCTTGCTGTAGTAGCGCAAAGTTTCGTAGAACTCTTCTTTGCCCGGGATCTGTTTGGCGATATTAAACTGACCCCCTATTTCACTGGCTGCATCAAATAAAATTACCTGATGGCCTCGTGAAGCAGCGGTGGTTGCTGCGGAGAGGCCTGCTGGACCAGCGCCGACCACCGCAATTTTCTTGGCGGCAGTGGTGGCAACAATGTGTAATTCGGTCTCATGGCAGGCGCGCGGGTTAACCAGGCAGCTAGTCATAACACCACTAAACACATGGTCGAGACAGGCTTGGTTACAACCGATACAGGTATTAATTTCGTCAGCCCGATTCTGTTCAGCTTTAATGACAAAGTCCGGGTCAGCCAGGAAAGGGCGGGCCATGGAAATCATATCGGCATCGCCGCGAGCTAGTACCTCTTCGGCCACCTCTGGGGTGTTAATTCGATTAGAGGTAATCACTGGCACGGACAGCTCTTTTCTAAAGCGCGCTGTTACCCAGGTAAAGGCGGCGCGGGGAACCTTAGTGGCAATAGTAGGAATCTGCGCTTCATGCCAGCCAATACCCGTATTAATAATAGTAGCGCCGGCCTGTTCGACAGCTTTGCCGAGCTGAATAACCTCTTCAGCAGTACTACCGCCATCGACCAGGTCGAGCATCGATAAGCGGAAAATAATAATAAAATGCTCACCAACCGCTTCACGAACTTTGCGCACTACTTCGATAGGCAAACGGATGCGGTTCTCGTAGCTGCCACCCCAGTCGTCTTCGCGCTGGTTGGTGCGAGTTGCGATGAATTGATTGAGGAAATAGCCTTCGGAGCCCATGATTTCTACGCCATCGTAGCCGGCTTTTTGCGCCTGCACCGATGTGAATACAAAGTCATCAATTTGCTTGTAAATCTCTTCTTCGGTCAGCGCTCTTGGCGTAAATGGATTAATCGGTGACTTGATCGCAGAGGGTGCGACCTGGTCGGGAGAGTAGGCATAGCGGCCAGTGTGCAGAATCTGCATGCAGATTTTGCCATCGTGCTCATGCACGGCATCGGTTATCTGCTTGTGACCAGCAATATCCTCGTCGGTGACCAGTTTTTTGGTATTGGGATGGGTGCCACCCTCAGAGTTAGGGCCAATGCCGCCTGTGACTATAAGGCCAACGCCGCCTTTGGCGCGCTCACCAAAATAGGCTGCCATGCGCTCATGACCATCTGCAACTTCCTCAAGACCGGTGTGCATAGAACCCATCAAAACGCGATTTTTTAAGGTGGTGAAGCCGAGGTCTAATGGCGCGAGCATGTGAGGGTAAGTACTGTGTGACATAAATTTCTCTCTAATTATTATTTATTGTGATGAATGACTCAGGGCAATAGGTTGTCGAACTTTGGCGTGCGTTTGGCGGCGCCAGCCTGCATGGCTTCTTGGATATCTGGAGCCTGCAGCATTCCCGACTGCCAGGTTGCCATATGATTAAGGCTATCTTGCACAGCGTGATCGCGGCTGTAGTTGAGCATTTCCTTGGTGCCGTGCACCGCCATGGGGCTGTGTTTGGCGATATTTGTCGCTAGCGCTCGAACGGCTTCGAGCATTTCTTCCTGGGTCTCATAGACCTTGTTTACAAAGCCACAGGCGAGGGCTTCTTCGGCATCCATTTTACGGCTACTGTAGGCTAGCTCGCGGGCTAAGCCGCTGGGCATTAACTGCTGGATGCGCTGCAAAGTACCAACATCTGCAGTAATGCCAAGCTCAGTTTCTTTAATGGTGAAGTAAGCATTGGCCGTGCAAAAACGCATATCAGTGGCGCAGATCATATCCACACCGCCGCCGATGCAGGCGCCCTGAATGGCAGAGATAACTGGCATACGCGCTGTTTCAAGCTGAGTGAAGGTGTCTTGTAAGCTTAGAATCCAGCGGCGGGCCTGCTCAGCGCGGCGAGCAGGCTCATGCGCCGGATTTCCACCCAGATTGCTGAGCACTTCGAGATCCATCCCTGCAGTGAAGTGTTTGCCTGAGGACGATAGGATAATTGCGCGTGCCGCAGCCTCATTATCGAGGGCTTTAACAATGGCCGGAAGCTCATGCCAAAAGTCATTGTTCATGCTATTCAGAGCTTCTGGGCGATTGAGGCAGATTTCCACCACATGATTTTCATCAATGTTAACGGTAAATGCTTTTAAGGCGGAGAAATCGTCTATTTTCATCTCAGTCTTCTTCATGAGTCAGGCGTTATACGGTTACTTATCAGGGCCGCGCTTATAGCGCACATTAAGGTGGTATTTTGACACTGTCAAGATGTGTTGTTACATTGCCGCCATGAATTCAGCCGCCAATCTAAAAGTTGTACGCCCTAACTATCATCATGGTGATCTGCGTCAGGCATTATTGACGGCAGCCAAAGCACTGATAGCCGAGGCAGGCATCGAGAACCTGTCGCTGCGCAAGCTGGCTGAGAGGGCGGGCGTGTCCCGCACTGCTCCCTACCATCACTTCTCGGGCAAGAATGATTTACTTTGCGCTATTGCAGCTCAGGGGTTTCGCCGCCGTCACCAGGCGGCCCAGGACACCTACGATGATCCCAACTTAACGGAAGAGCAGAAGTTTGAAGCCTATATCTGTGGCTATGTCAGGTTTGCTGCCGATAATCCTGAAGAATATGAGCTGATGTTCGGCCGCAATATCTGGAAGCAGAAAAACAGCACCCAAGAACTGCGCGATGTTGCCTATCCGTGTTTTCAGCACCAGCTGGAGATGGTGACTAGCTGGCAGGAGGCGGGTCTTATCAGTGGTGATAACCCATTGCGTACCTCTCAGGTGATTTGGGGGGCCGTGCATGGCATAGCCAAGCTGCTAATTGACGGTATCTATACCGATGCTGCGCAAATAGAGGAAGTTTCTCTCTGCGCCGTTAAGTTATTTATCAAGAAAACTAGCTAAGTTGTTGTTTTAGCTGGCTATAAATTTAATCCTGTGTTTTACACTATCGCTTCCTGCCTTGATTGCGTCCTAAGTTGTTGATTCTTAAATCAAATAATCACAATAAATCCAGTTTATTTTTTTGACAATGTAAAAAATGAGAACTACTTTTACCTTTACCTGTTAAGTAGTTTAGTTTTGTTGTAAATATAGGGAATTAGTCGCGTTTTTGCATTCGCGCTTAGTTTGTTTTTAGGAGTTATTAAGGAGTTAGTTATGAATAGGAATCTATCAAAATTACTGCAGTCACTTGCAGGTGCCGTAGTATTGTCAATGGCCAGTTTGTCTATGGCCGCAACGTATACCTATGATTTTGACGCTGATGAAAACGAAAGAGGTGGGCAACCGCTGAATTTCGGTGATCTAAATGTCTATGGTGGGTTGTTAATCGATGGTGCCCCAGGGGATAGCCCATCTGTTGTTCGCGCCCATGCATATTTGGATGCAGGCACGAAATCTGGGCTTGGTGTTTGTCGTGAGAAAGTAGACAACAGCGCTGGTGGCGGTGCCCCAGGCGCCAACAAGTGTTTTACAGCTGGTGGTGGTTATGCTGGCTCAGATGACAATATGCAGAAAAATGAAGTGCTTGGCTTCGTGTTTGATGTCAGCAAAAAGATCTCAGAAGTAGGGCTTCATGGTGGTGATGTTACTGGTCACGCAGATCTTGCCGATGGTACTAAAATCTTGATCTGGACCGACTCTGCAACCGATGGCGGGTTTAAGCTGTTAAGTTCCCTGGGTGGTCAAATCAAACTAGGCTTTGAGCTTACTCGCATGGCCATTTTTGGTTCTATGAGCCAGTTCTACAAGGACTACATGGCTGATAACTTCAAAATGGGTACAACCTCGGCTAACAACCTTTATGTAGCTGGTATCAATGAAGTGCCAATTCCTGCTGCTGTATGGTTATTTGGTTCAGCTCTCTTAGGGCTAACTGGTTTACGCCGTCGCAAGGTAGCTGTCTAAAGCCAGAGTTACGTTCTTGCAAAGCAAAAAAAACCCCGGTACTCACCGGGGTTTTTTTATAGTCCGAAGATTATTTAGTCATCATATCTTCCAGTGCGCTATCTGCAGCTTCTGCAGCCTCATTCGTGGCATCTGCAGCGTCATCCATGGCCTCATCAGCCATTGTGCCCATGGCATCAACAGCTTCATCAATTGCGCCCATTGCCGCATCGCCAGCTTCTGTTGCAGTGTCGGATACTGCTGCTTCTGCATCTGGCATATCTACCTGAGGTTCGCCAGTATCACATGCGGCAAGTCCAAGTGTCGCTGCCACGGCAAAAAGCATCAAATAATTGTTTTTCATCATGTAACTCCTTACTGGGTTATTTTAGGTATGCGTTCATAGCATACACCACGCACGGCAAATATTTCCAGATAGATTGCAGTTGGCTCGGTGATGACGCCAGCTAAGAGTCTGTCATCAGCACATTATTTGGGCTTAATTCCAATTGAAAATTGATCTGCAGGCTTTTTCCTCATTTTAGCCTCCTAATGCGCCCGAATTAGTTGCCGATTCTCAGGTGCTGTGGCAAACTTCACGCCCTTTTTGGCTGGGCACAGTTGTTGGCTTTAAACAGGTGACAACAATGCTGGTGAACAGAGCCCAAAAAGACAGATTATGCGAGTGTGGCGGAATTGGTAGACGCGCTAGATTTAGGTTCTAGTGTCTTAGGATGTGAGAGTTCGAGTCTCTCCACTCGCACCATATTTATACTATTTACGAAGAGGGCAACAGATGCAGGTTTCTATTGAGTCGAGCACGGGTCTAGAGCGTCAGCTAAAGATTGGTGTACCTGCCGACAAAATCGAACAAGAAGTAACTGCGCGTTTAGAGAAAGCAACCAAGACGGTTTCTATTAAAGGCTTTCGTAAGGGCAAGGTTCCACTGCGTGTTGTCAAACAGCATTACGGCAAGGGTGTACGCCAGGAAGTTGTTGGCGAAGTTGTCAATTCAAGTTTCTACGAGGCAATTCAGCAAGAAGACTTGCGCCCTGTTGGACAGCCACGCATTGAGGATCTAAAAGATGCCGAAGGTCAAGATCTTGAATATATGGCGACCTTTGAAGTCTATCCAGAAGTAAAGCTGGCCGATATTAGCAAAGTTAAAATTTCGCGTCCGAGTTCAGATGTAAATGATTCTGACGTTGAAACCATGATTGAAGTGTTGCGTAATCAGCAGGCTCAGTTCGTAGCCTCCGACAAGCCCTCTGAAGATGGCGATCAGCTCAATATTGATTTTGTCGGCACCCACAAGAAAGAAGCGTTCGCTGGCGGCAGTGCAGAAGGTCAGGACCTGGTTCTGGGCTCCAATAGCATGATTCCGGGCTTTGAAGATGGCCTTGTGGGTCTGAGTGCAGGCGAAGAGACAGTACTCAAGTTAAAATTCCCCAAAGATTATCATTCCGAAGAGCTTAAGGGTAAAGCCGTGCAGTTCGCCGTCAAGGTCAACACCGTGTCCTCCAAGCAAATGCCAGAATTAAACGACGAGTTCTTCAAGATCTACGGCGTAGAAGAAGGTGGCGAAGCAAAATTCCGCGAAGATGTTCAGGGCAATATGGAGCGAGAGCTACGTAATGCGATTCGCACTAAGGTTAAAAACCGTGTTATGAACCAGCTGTTTGAGCTCAATAAGGTCGAGCTACCCGAAGCGCTAGTAAAAAATGAGATTACTCAGTTGAAGCAGCAGATGGTCCAGCAGTTTGGTGGTGGTCAGCAAATAGATCTGAGCATGCTGCCAGACGATATGTTTAAAGAAAAGGCCGAGCGCCGTGCAGCTCTTGGTGTGATTGTCTCTGAGCTGGTTAAGGTAGAAGGTATGACGCCGGATGAAGAGCAGGTTCGTGCCCGCGTTGATGAAATTGCATCAACTTACGAACAGCCTCGTGAAGTTGTAGACTATTATTACAGTAAACCTGAATTGTTGAGCTCTGTGGAAGCTGTGGTTCTAGAAGATCAGGTGACTGAATTAGTACTTTCCAAGGCCAAGGTGAAAGAAGAAGCAGTCTCCTATGAAGAGGCTGTGAAACCTGATCCAGAGCCAGGTAGCGACGCCTAAGCCGATTTTTGCCAGGCTGAGTAAGTCCAGCTTGGCGATTATTTGCGTACAACGGTATAAACAATAAAGTAAGCGTGCAAAAGGGATTGAGCAAAGCTACAGTACCCTGTATTCAATAATAAATCAGCGAGGAATCAATGAATTTTCAGCCCCCATCTAGCAACAGCGGCGTCCCAGACGTGGAAGCCAGCGGCTTGATCCCCATGGTTGTTGAGCAGAGCTCAAGAGGCGAGCGAGCCTATGATATCTACTCAAGACTTTTAAAAGAGAGAATCATCTTTCTGGTGGGGCAGGTTGAAGATCATATGGCCAACCTGATTGTTGCGCAGATGTTATTCCTCGAGTCTGAAAATCCGGACAAAGACATTCACCTCTATATCAACTCGCCCGGTGGTTCTGTCACTGCCGGTATGTCAATCTATGACACCATGCAATTTATCAAGCCAGATGTCAGTACCATGTGTATTGGTCAGGCGGCCTCTATGGGAGCGTTTTTGCTCACGGCTGGCGCCAAGGGCAAGCGTTTTTGTCTGCCTAATTCTCGGACCATGATTCACCAGCCTAGCGGCGGTGCTCAGGGGCAGGCGACAGACATACATATTCAGTCGCAAGAAATCCTCAAGATCAAAGAGCGGCTCAATAAAATAATGGCTGAGCATACAGGGCAGACCGTTGAAAAGGTCACGCAAGATACTGAGCGCGACACTTTTATGAGTGCGGAAGAGTCCGCGGCCTATGGTCTTGTAGACCAGGTGCTAGACAAAAGGGGTTAGAGTCGGTAGCCTCTTAACTTTTAGTATTAGGTAGCGACCCTTACTTACTGTTTTATATGACTTTTGTTGGTGTGGCAGGAGAAAGAAATGAGTGATAGTGATACCCTGGGTGATGGCGGAAAATTACTTTTCTGCTCGTTCTGCGGTAAAAATCAAAACGAAGTTCGTCGTTTAATAGCCGGTCCATCTGTCTATATCTGCGACGAGTGCGTCGATCTTTGCAATGATATTATTTCTGAAGAATCCCAGGCCGTCGAGACTGACAGCAGTTCAGATAGCTTACCTGTTCCCACTGAAATTAAAAATATCCTTGATGAATATGTGATTGGCCAAGAGCGGGCCAAGCGTATTTTGTCAGTTGCCGTTTACAATCATTACAAACGGCTACAGGTTAGTGCGCAGACTGGTGCAGAAAAGCTGGATGTAGAGTTGGGCAAGAGTAATATCCTGCTGATTGGGCCCACTGGTAGCGGCAAGACATTATTGGCCGAAACCTTGGCGCGCCTGCTTGATGTACCCTTTACTATCGCTGATGCCACCACTTTGACTGAAGCCGGTTATGTGGGCGAAGACGTCGAGAATATTATTCAAAAGCTACTGCAAAAGTGCGACTACGATGTCGACAAAGCCCAGCGTGGTATTGTTTACATTGATGAGATCGACAAAATCTCACGTAAGTCAGATAACCCCTCCATTACACGAGATGTGTCTGGTGAGGGTGTCCAGCAGGCGCTGTTAAAGTTGATTGAAGGTACCGTTGCCTCAGTACCGCCTCAGGGTGGACGCAAGCATCCTCAGCAAGAATTCCTGCAGGTAGACACCTCCAATATTTTGTTTGTCTGCGGTGGCGCGTTTTCAGGGTTGGAAAAAGTAATTCGCGATCGTTCCGAGAAGGGTGGTATTGGTTTCTCCGCTGAAGTGAACAGCAAAGACAGCTCCAAATCTATCGGCGAAACATTACTGGATGTGCAGCCTAGTGATTTGATTGGCTATGGCCTGATTCCAGAATTTATTGGCCGACTGCCGGTTGTGGCGACATTGCAAGAACTGGATCGCGACGCATTGGTTAACATTCTGGTAGAGCCAAAGAATGCGCTGTTTAAGCAGTATCAGGCGCTGTTTAGTATGGAAGGTGTTGAATTAGATCTGCGCCGTGACGCACTGGATGCAATTGCTGACAAAGCAATTGAGCGCAAAACAGGGGCGCGAGGCCTGAGATCTATCTTGGAAACTATCTTGCTCGATACCATGTACAGGATTCCCTCAGAGCCGGGTGTGGTTAAGGTCGTTGTCGATGCCTCGGTGATCAATGGTGAAAACGAACCGCTACTGGTCTACGAACAGCAAGACAAAAAACTGGCCTCAGACGAAGGCTAAGCAAAGAAGCGGCGAAAGCCGCTTTTTTTATGCCCTTACTTTTTTTGTGCTCTTATTTGGGTCGACAAGGTTGTTTTTGTTTGTCCAGGCCCAATATAAAAGACTAATGCGAAAATCACTGCGTACAACAAACAGACCAAATATACAGATATTGAGGTAACAATGGGTTCCACTGAGACTGATCTAAGTAAAGCTGTTTATCCACTCCTGCCACTGCGTGATGTGGTGGTATACCCGCATATGGTTGTTCCTTTGTTCGTTGGTAGAGAAAAGTCTATCACCGCACTTGAGCATGCCATGGAGTCAGATAAGCAAGTGGTTCTTGTCGCACAGAAAACGCCATCGGAAGATAACCCCAGTATTGGCGATGTCTATGAGGTAGGGACACTGGCTACTATCCTGCAGCTGCTCAAACTTCCAGATGGCACACTCAAGGTGTTAGTCGAAGGGATTAAGCGAGTCAGTCTAACCGCGCCAGTCGAGGGTGACGCTTTTATGCAGAGCGGTGCAACAGAGCTTACCGATGGCGAACTCAATGAACAGGAAGCAGATGCACTGATCCGCTCAACGCTCGCGTTGTTTGAGCAATATGTCAATCTAAGCAAAAAGATTCCAGCCGAAGTCATCACCACTGTCAGCGGTATCGAAGATGCTAACCGTCTGGCCGATACAATCGCTTCGCACATGACCCTAAACCTTGAGCAAAAGCAGGATGTGCTTGAAATAGCGGATCTCACTGAGCGCTTTGAACACCTGATGAGTCTGATGGAATCGGAAATAGATATCTTTCAGATAGAGCAGCGCATCCGTGGTCGTGTCAAAAAGCAGATGGAAAAGAGCCAGCGTGAGTACTATCTCAACGAGCAGATGAAAGCTATTCAAAAAGAGCTGGGCGATATCGATGAGGGTGTCTCCGAGCTCGACCTGTTAGACAAGAAAATTGAAGATGCAGGCATGCCCAAAGCGGCACTGGAGAAAGCCCAGTCAGAGATGGCCAAGCTGAAGATGATGTCACCAATGTCGGCAGAGGCCTCAGTACTGCGCAACTATATCGACTGTATGATCGGCGTGCCATGGAAAAACCGCACCCGAGTGAAGCACAATTTAGACGAGGCCGAAACTACCCTGAACCATGATCATCATGGGTTGGAAGAGGTTAAGGAGCGAATTCTTGAGTTTTTGGCCGTGCAAAAGCGTGTCAAAAAGCTTAAAGGACCGGTACTTTGTTTGGTAGGCCCTCCAGGTGTGGGTAAGACCTCGCTGGGTGAGTCGATCGCGCGTGCAACAGGACGCAAATTTGTGCGCATGAGCCTCGGTGGCGTCCGCGATGAATCTGAGATTCGTGGTCACCGCAGAACGTATATCGGCTCACTGCCCGGCAAGTTGATTCAGAAACTGTCAAAAGTTGGTACCAAGAATCCATTATTCCTGCTTGATGAGATCGACAAGATGGGCATGGATAGCCGCGGTGATCCGGCGTCGGCGCTTCTAGAAGTGCTGGATCCAGAACAGAACCACACCTTTAACGATCATTATCTGGAAGTGGATTATGACCTGTCAGAAGTGATGTTTATCTGTACAGCCAACTCGATGAACATCCCCGCGCCGCTATTGGACCGCATGGAAGTCATTCGTATTCCCGGCTATACCGAAGACGAAAAAGTACAGATTGCCGAGAAGTATCTGGTACCCAAGCAGCGCAAGGCTAACGGTCTTAAAGAGCCTGAGCTGGATATTACAGAGGACGCCTTAAAAGATGCCATTCGCTATTACACCAGAGAAGCCGGTGTAAGGGGTTTAGAGCGAGATATAGCCAAGATATGCCGTAAGACCGTGACTAAGCATGTGCGCGAAAATAGGCGTTCTCATGACGTCGTTGGTACAGATCAGCTGGAAGATATGCTGGGCGTGCGCAGATTTGACTACGGCCGCGCCGAAGCCGAAAACCAGATTGGCCAGGTCACTGGTCTGGCCTGGACTCAGGTTGGTGGTGAATTGCTGACCATTGAATCCTCGGCTATTCCGGGTAAAGGCAAGGTAATCAAGACCGGCTCACTGGGCGACGTTATGCAGGAGTCAATCCAGGCAGCTCTAACCGTGGTGCGCAGTCGGGCCATGGCGCTGGGTATCCGCAAAGATTTTTACTATGAAAATGACCTGCACATCCATGTTCCCGAGGGAGCAACCCCCAAAGACGGCCCGTCGGCCGGTGTTGGCATGTGCACAACATTAGTGTCTGTCTTAACGGGTATTCCGGTGCGTTCAGATGTTGCCATGACCGGAGAAATAACCCTTCGTGGGCAGGTGCTAAAGATCGGAGGGCTCAAGGAAAAGCTGCTGGCAGCGCACCGTGGCGGCATTCGTACCGTCATCATTCCGCACGATAATGCGAGTGATTTGAAGGAGATACCTGACAATATTAAAGCAGATCTTGAGATATGCCCGGTGAAGTGGATAGACGAGGTGCTGGACATCGCACTGCAAGATAAACCCACGGCTTTTAGCGAAGAAGAGTTTAATCGCGCCAGCGGGTCTGCAAAAAATGCCGTCACCAGTGCGAGTGCCAGTACACACTGATCCCCAATTAAATTTAAGAAATACAAAAGTATGCTTGACCCAACATAGGGCTATTGGTATAAAGTTGCTCTAGAAGGCGCATTGGCTCAGGGTTTTGAGCAATTGTGAAGTGTAAGTAGTTTCAACAGCGTACTTCTATTTTGCCAGAATCAATCAATTCCAATAAAAGGGGAACACCGTGAATAAATCTGAATTAATCGACGCGATCGCTGCTGGTGCAGACATTTCTAAAGCTTCTGCTGGACGTGCACTGGACTCAGCTCTAGATGCAGTAACCGGAGCACTAAAGAATGGCGACCAAGTTTCCTTGGTTGGCTTTGGGACTTACTCTGTAAAGCACCGCGCAGCTCGTGCTGGCCGTAACCCACAGACGGGTGCTGAGATCCAAATTAAAGCAGCTAATGTGCCTAGCTTTAAAGCCGGTAAAGCTCTGAAAGACGCAGTAAACTAAGAAAAACTCTGGGTACTCTGCTTTTGCAGCGTAGACCTCAGGCTAGAAGGCGCATCCTCGATGCGCCTTTTTTTTTCAACCATTAGGTACAGGTACATGTTGGATAATTTTAGAAATAACATGCGTGGTATAGCCACGGTTATTGTGATTTTTATTGGTGCTATATTTGCTTTTTCAGGGACCGGGTCGTTGTTTTTATCCGGTGCAGGCGCTGAAACTGCGCTGATTGTCAATGACGAGCAAGTCAGTGAACTGCGCATCAATCAGGCGATCAGTGTCGAAAAAAGACGCATTCTCAGTCAGAACGAAGGCCTGGATCCAGCGCTGGTTGAGGATGAACTAATTCGTCCCGGCGTACTGCAGCAGATGATTGGCCGCAAAGTCATTGCACAGCTCGCGCGGGCCGAAGGAATGGGCATCTCGACCCGAACCGTGAGTGAATTACTGCTGGAAACGGCGGCATTTCAAGCCGACGGTCGCTTTGATCAAGACGTCTACCAGTATGCGATTCGTCAGCAGGGTTATACCAGTGCCACATTTATCGATATGATCAAAGAAGACTTGCTTATTCAGCAGGTTGTGCAGGGCATAGTAGCAACACATTTTGTTACTGAGACAGAGCTTGCTGCCCTAGCAGGCCTCACCGAGCAACAGCGCGACTATTATTATTTAACATTGCCGATTGCGCCCGTGTTGGAAGCCGTGCAGGTGAGTGAAGAGCAGATTAGTGCCTATTACGACCAGAACAAAGAGCAATACCAGACCGACGATCAGGTTGTTATTGATTACATCGAGCTCAATGCAGGCCTTCTTACCGATGGTGAAACTGTTACTGCAGCGCAGATTAAGGCCCGATTTGAGCAGGAAGCAGAGTCAGTGGACACCCAGGTATCAAGGCAGGCAGCGCATATTTTGTTGACTGATGCAGATGCCGAGATTATGGCCGAGATTCAGGCCAAGCTGGATGCCGGTGAAGACTTTGCGGCGTTGGCAAAGCAGTATTCCAACGACTTTGGCTCCGCTACCACTGGTGGCGATCTTGGTTATACCTCAGGCGACACATTCCCACAGGCATTCGAAACTGCACTGGCGGCTCTTGAAGTAGGTCAGGTTTCTGGGCCAGTTGCCACTGATGCGGGAACGCATTTTATCAAGCTACTGAATACTCAGAAGCAGGACTTTGAGTTGGCCACTGAATCAGCGCGTATTGAGCAGGAGCTATTGAGAGAGCTGACGAACAATGCGCTGATTGAAAAACTCGAAATGCTCAAAGAGCTGAGTTTTAACGCAGAGTCTCTGGCCGTTGTGGCTGAAGATCTCGATCTTGTCGCTGCAACGTCCGCGCCTTTTTCCCGCGACGGCGGCAATGGCGTAACAGCGTACCCTGCAGTGATTAAGGCATCATTCAGTTCAGAAGTTGTCGATGACAATTACGCGAGTGAAGTCTTAGACCTGGGTGATGACCGCTATGTGGTGATTAAACTTAATGAATTTATCCCGGCCAGACAAAAGGCATTGAGCGAAGTACGCAGTACTGTCACTCGCTCACTGCAGCTAGCTACTGCTCAGGAGCAGGTTGCTGAGCGCGGTGCTGCGCTTTTAGCCGCGGTAGAGGCAGGGGAAAGCGTAGAGGCCGTTGCTAAAGCTAATGACCTGGATTGGCAGGTTGCCCTGGATGTTAAGCGCAGCGCTGCAGGGGTCAATCCCGAGGTGTCAAACGCGGTCTTCCAACTGCCGTCACCGGCAGAAACGGCAGTGACAGACAGCTTTTATATGCGCAGTGGCGACTATGTAGTGGTATCGCTGCAAGACGTGACTCCCGGCGATATCAGTAAGATTAGCCAAGAGCAAAAGACCAGCCTGAGCTATGCCACAAACGCCATTAATAGCGGGCGTGAACTTCAGGCCTACCAAGCCAGCTTGGTATCCGCTGCGAAAGTAACCCAGTAAACGATGACAGCGAAGAAAGGCGGGCTTGCCCGTCTTTTTTTTGCCTGCCATTTATAGCTTAGATACGCAGTGCGTTGATAAATAATGTCAGGCGCTGACCTGGCTGCAAAAACTCGTTGCGGCTAATCTTGTTCCAGCGGGTAATGTCGCGAATCGTTAAATCAAATTTTTCTGCGATTAGGTACAGCGAGTCACCGCGCCTGACCCTATAGGAAAGCTTGCGCAAATTTTCAGGAGTAGGGCTAGCCGAACTAGAGTTTATGGTAAGTTTCTGGCCTATCTGCAAGCCGTCAGAGGTGAGCCCGTTAGTGCGTTTTAAAGCCGCTACGGAGGTCTTGTACTGCACAGCGATGCCAGACAGGGAATCCCCTCGTTTAACGCGATACTGAGCTGTCTGGGTTATCTTGGAATCGCTGGATGTGGTGCTGTCTCCAGAATGAGGTATCAGCAGCACCTGGCCAATTTGTAGACGATCCGAACGCAGGTTATTGCGGCTTTTTAGCCACTGAGTGGGCACGCGAAAGCGCTGGGCAATCTGCGAGAGACTATCGCCATTCACAACCAGATACTCGGTGTGAGGCACCCAGGTTTTTGGGTCTGTGGTAGCCAGTAGATGGCGCAAAGGGTCGGCTGTGCCCATTGGCAGCAACAGGTTATGTTTGCCCTGAGGCGGGGTGATAGAGCGACGGTAGGCCGGATTCAACTTGGTAAAGGCCGTGCCCTCAACGCCAGTGATCTCAATTACTCTGTTGAGATCAATCTGGGACTCAATCTCCACCACTTCAAAATAGGCCTGGTCGGCAATAAAAGGCAGTTTAATCCCATATTTTTCCGGATGTTCAATCAATGTGGCCAGCGCCAGCAGCTGGGGAACATAATTTCTGGTTTCCCGGGGTAGCTTTATCGACCAAAAATCCGCTTTCTTACCCTTTCTAAGGTTTGTTTTGATCGACTTGCGAACGTTGCCCTCACCACTATTGTAGGCGGCAAGCGCTAGAAGCCAGTCACCATCAAAACGCCGGTGCAAATAGGTAAGGTATTTGACCGCGGCCTGGGTCGAGTAGATTACATCGCGACGGCCGTCATACCAACGATCACGCCGCAGGCCAAAAGATTTTGCCGTAGAGGGAATAAACTGCCACAGGCCAACAGCATGGCTGTGGCTATAGGCGAGCGGGTCATAAGTGCTTTCAACTATAGGTAACAGAGCCAACTCTAATGGCAGTCCGGCCCGATCAAGTTCGTCTGTGACATAGTGGATAAACGGCTCCGCCCGCGAAAACACTGTGGCCAGATAGCTGGGATTGCGCTGATACCAGTTGCGCTGCTTTAAAACACTGGCGGGAAGTACCTCTGGCGTTAAGTTATGGCCACTGCGAATTCGCTCCCAGAGATCGGGTATCTGAGGTTCAGCGACTACCTGAGGTACCAGCTCAGGCTCTGCCTCAATGACCGCTAACGTGGCAGGTTCGACCTGTGCTTCATTGGCCAGGCTCTGATCTTCTAAGCCCAGAGGCACCAATGAACATCCGCTCAGAATGAAGCTGGCAAGAATAAGCTGTAAACAGGAGGCAATAACGTTTCGTTCAGACTGCACGTATAGAACTCTTTTATTGAATGATTGCGCGCGGATTGTAGCGATCACAGCGCGATTAAACAAACCGGTAAGGCTTGTATGTTATGAGATTTAAAATAATCCTCAATTACGCCATAATAGAGAATAACGTCTGCCTAATTGGGCCAAACAGCTAAACGGCTTTTATGTCATTACAGTTCCTTCTAGATCAGGGTAAAAAAACCTTAGACCGCCTTAAAGTGGCTGATCTAGGTGCTGTTGCACCAGATCTGGCGGCCTGGAGCAAGACGGACTTTGGCTGCTACTTGCGACATCATGAACACCGTTTGCTGCGAGAAAAATTTAGCCAGTTGCCAGGTTATCGCTTGATGCATCTGGGCCTGGCACCAGACAGGCAGTCGCTCGACTGCTTCAGCCATATGCACCGTTTCTCCATCAGTTCTGCCCCCAGTACTGATGCGGCGGCCATCAGTCAGTATGCAGAGCTGCCACTGCCAGCAGATATAGTCGATGTCGCGCTAGTGCAACATGCCGTTGAATTTTCCCTGTCGCCCAAAGCAGTGCTGTCGGAAGTCAGCAGGGTGGTTGCCCCTGGCGGTCATCTGTTGCTCTGTATGTTTAACCCCTATGGCCCCCATGGTGCACTTAAATTTCCAATGCAGTTAATGTCTGGTCAGCCCCAGTATCGCTTTCATAACTTGCGCAAAGGGCGGGTTATTGATTGGCTGTCGCTGCTCAATTTTCAGGTGCTAGAAATAGACCATGGCGCCTACAATCTGCCACTTAATCGCCCGCAGTGGATAGCTCGGGATTCACTGTGGGAAAAATTTGGCCAAAAGGTTCGCTTTCCGCTGGGTAATTTTTATATGATTCACGCGGTCAAGCGGGTTGCGCGCGGTATCAGCGCCAAGGCCTCGTGGCGTGCTGCAACCACAAACAATCATCTTATGGGCTCTCAAAAACAATCGAACTCAATGCGCAAAAAAAATACCAAGCCTCCACAGGGAACATTATGAACTCAGTAGAAATTTTTACAGATGGCGCCTGCCGCGGTAATCCTGGACCTGGTGGCTGGGGAGTGCTGATGCGTTACGCTGGCGAAGAAAAAAGCCTCTGTGGCGGCGAACCTGAAACCACCAATAACCGCATGGAATTGACCGCGGTTATCGAAGGGTTGGCGGCGCTAAAAAGGCCCTGTGAAGTGACCTTGACCTCAGACTCCACCTACGTGCTTAAAGGCATACAAGAGTGGATGCCCAATTGGAAAAAGCGCGGTTGGAAAACAGCCTCAAAGCAGCCGGTAAAAAATGTTGATCTGTGGCAGAAACTCGATGCCGTTATCAGTGAACATACGATAGACTGGCGCTGGGTGAAAGGCCATAGCGGCCACCGTGAAAATGAAATTGCCGATCAGCTGGCCAATCGCGGCATTGATGAGCTGTAATAACCCCCTCCAATTAATAGAAAAGCAAAGACCATGAGACAGATTGTTCTTGATACAGAAACCACCGGCTTGGAAACCTCTCAGGATCATCGGATTATCGAGATTGGTTGCGTGGAAATGGTCAATCGCAAGCTCACCGGTCGCCACTATCATCAGTACATTAATCCTCAGCGCAAGGTCGATGAGGGCGCCATGGAGGTCCATGGTATTACCGACCAGTTTCTTGAAGACAAGCCGCTATTTGATGCTATCTCGGCAGAATTCTTTGAGTTTATTAGTGGCGCAGATCTTATTATTCATAATGCACCTTTCGATATTGGTTTTATCAATCATGAAACCTCTAAACTGAGACCAAAACCCAAGTCTATTGAAAGCGGCTGTCGCATCATTGATACGCTGGCGCTAGCGCGACAAAAGCACCCGGGGCAGAAGAACAATCTCGATGCGCTTTGTAAGCGCTATGGGGTCGATAACTCACAGCGGGATCTGCACGGCGCACTTTTGGATGCGGAAATTCTGGCCGATGTCTATCTGCTGATGACCGGTGGTCAGGTCAGCCTCAATATGAGCGACTCATCTGACGCCGACAGTGGTGAGATGAACAGCGCATCCACAATACGCCGTCTGCCAGCCAGCCGTCCGCCATTGAGAGTTATTAGCGCCAGCGCGCAAGAGCTTGAACTTCACCATAAAAAGCTAGACAGCATCAAGGCCAAAAGTGGTGAATGTATCTGGCAAAACATCGGCGAATAGTGGTTTGTCATCGCAACAGTCAGGCAATTTAGACGCGAAATTTCTCAGTCAACTACCCGCGGTAAAAGCAGACTTTGAACAGCTTGCCCAGTGGTTGCCGCAGGCGGTTTGCAGCCGCGATTTGTTTCGTCTCGAACGCCAGTTAAGCGACTTGCAACGCCTGTGGGCGGCTAAAAGAGAGATAATGCCGGCCTGGCAAAAATGGTCCTCAACGGTGTTGCGTTCCAGCAATCAGGTGTTGGCGCGACAGGAGTCTGTGCCGCAGATTGACTATCCGGATCTGCCCGTCAGCGCACGCTCGGAAGAGATTCGTAAACTGATCCAGGATAATCAAGTGGTGGTTATTGCCGGGGAAACCGGTTCGGGTAAAACCACCCAGATCCCCAAGATTTGCCTGCAGGCAGGCCGCGGTGTTCGCGGTATTATTGGTCACACCCAGCCGCGCAGAATCGCGGCACGCACAGTGGCGGACCGCATCGCTAGCGAGCTTAAAACGCCACTGGGTGAAGCTGTAGGCTATCAGGTACGCTTCTCCGACCAAAGCTCAAGCAAGAGCCTGATCAAGTTGATGACCGACGGTATTCTGCTGGCGGAAATCCAAAATGACAGATTCCTCAGCAAGTACGACACAATAATTATTGATGAGGCCCATGAGCGCAGTCTCAATATTGATTTTCTGCTGGGCTACTTAAAAAAGCTGCTGACCCAGCGCTCAGATCTCAAATTAATCATCACATCAGCCACCATTGACGTCGAAAAATTTGCCGGCCATTTCAACAACGCGCCAGTGGTTGAAGTGTCAGGTCGAACCTTCCCGGTAGAAATTGTGTACAGCGATGAGGATGATCTGGAGAGTGATCGCGATCAGAAAATTATTGATTGCCTGCAAGACATTCAAGGCAATCAAAAAGCGGGTGATGTCCTGGTATTTTTAAGTGGTGAGCGGGAGATTCGCGAAGCCAATTTAGCGATTGTGCGCGCCCAGCTTCCCCATACCGAAGTCGTGCCCCTGTATGCCCGACTCAGTCTGGCAGAGCAGAGTAAAATTTTTGCGCCCCACAGGGGACGGCGAGTTATTTTAAGTACCAATGTCGCCGAAACGTCATTGACTGTGCCCGGTATTGGTTATGTGATTGATACCGGCCGTGCGCGCCTGTCGCGCTATAGTTTCCGCACCAAGGTACAGCGCCTGCCTATCGAGTCTATTTCTCAGGCCAGCGCAAATCAGCGTGCGGGTCGCTGTGGCCGGGTGAGCAATGGCATTTGCTATAGGCTTTACTCCGAGGATGATTTTAATAACCGCCCCGAGTTTACCGATCCAGAAATTGTGCGCACCAACCTGGCCGCCGTGATACTGCAGATGCTACAGCTCAATATCGGCGATATACGCAGCTTCCCGTTTGTAGATCCGCCCGACAATCGCATGATCAATGACGGCTTTAAATTACTTGAAGAGCTACAGGCGGTAACCAGTAATGGCAAGTTAACAGCGCTGGGCAAAAAACTGGTATCAGTACCCTTGGATCCGAGATTTGCGCGGATGATTTTAGCGTCTGCCAAACTGGGCTCTCTCAGTGAAGTCATGATTATCACCACAGGCCTAAGTATTCAGGACCCCAGAGAGCGTCCCGCGGATAAGCAGCAAGCTGCTGACCAGTGTCATAAACAGTGGCAGGATGAGGATTCAGATTTTGTATCACTGCTAAATTTATGGCGTCATTTTGAGAGCAAGCGGCAAGCGTTATCGAGCAACCAATTCAGTAAATATTGTCGCGCCAACTATGTGTCATTTTTGCGCATGAAAGAGTGGCGCGACTTGCACCATCAGGTGCATACCGCCTGTCGGGCACTCAAGCTTAGCAATAATGAAAAACCCGCAGAATATGCAGGGATCCATCAGGCAATTCTTTCAGGCCTGCTCGGGCAGGTGGGTATACGCGAAGAAAAATGGGAGTTTCTCGGTACCAGAAATCGCAAGTTCTTTATCTTCCCGGGCTCAGGGTTAAGTAAAAAGCCACCAAAGTGGATCATGGCGGGTTCACTGATGGAGACCGCCAGGCAATATGCGCTGAATGTCGCGAAAATTGATTCTGACTGGCTGGAGTCATTGGCAGGTCATCTGGTTAAAAAGACCTACAGCGAACCCTTCTATCATCAGCGGGCGGGTCAGGTCATGGCCAAAGAGCGCCAAACTTTATTTGGTCTGACCATTGTTGAGGGTAAAAACACGGTCTACGGCAATGTTGCGCCGGTCGAGGCCCGCGAAGTGTTTATCCAACAGGCACTGGTCGAAGAGGGCTATCGAGGCAAAGGTGCTTTTTATCGACACAATCAAAAACTGGTCGAAGAATTGCAGGCACTGGAGGATCGCTTTCGGCGCCGCGACCTGCTGGCCGAACAAAAGGTCATTTACAGCTTTTACGACGAACGTATTCCAGCCGGTATTTATAATCTACCGGCATTCGAGAAATGGCGCAAAAGCGCCGAGCAAGAAAATGCCGGTCTACTGAATATCAACAGAGACTCATTGTTACTGCGGGGTTTGGCGGCAGATGAAGAAGCACAGTTTCCTGAAACTGTCACCTGCGACGGTATTGAGTTTGAATTAAGTTACCACTTTCAGCCAGGTCATGATCAGGATGGCGTCAGCGCCATTATTCCACTGGCACTATTGCATCAGTTGCCGCGCTACTTTTTTGAATGGCTGGTACCCGGCATGTTGCGCGACAAATGTATCGCCTTGGTTAAAACCTTACCCAAACAGACGAGGCGCCATTTTGTGCCGGTGCCCGACTATGTCGACAAAATATTACTGCAGGTTAGAGCTCAGGATCGGCCTATAACCGAGGTGCTTGCTGAGCAGCTGAAAAGGCACACAGGGGTTGCAGTAAAAGATCAGGATTGGACGTCAGAAAATCTCGATCCCTGGTACAGGATGAACTTTATTCTGCAAGATGAAGCAGGCAAAACAGTGGCAATGGCGCGCAGTCTGGAGCAGTTGCAGCGCGATTTTAAACAGCAGATTAGTGCTGGTTTGGAACAGCAGGCATCCGACGACTCGATATCTCGCCAGGATATTATCGAGTGGGACTTTGCCCAGCTACCCCAGGAAGTAAAACTAAAGCGTGGCAAGATAGCGATAAAAGCTTGGCCAGCACTTAAAGACTGTGGCGAATCTGTTGCCATTGAAGTGTTCGACAATCCATTGACCGCCGACAAAATAAGTCGCCAGGGTCAACTGCGACTGGCGTTGCTAAAAGGCCGTGAGCAGGTCAAATACCTGACTAAAAACTTACTTCGCGGCACCGAGTTAGCTTTAAAGGCAGCGGCGCTAGGCAGCCGACAAGATCTGGTAGATGCCCTGATCCGCGCCAGCTTTCAAGAGGCAATCTTTACCGAGACAGAGGTGGTGCGCGAACAACAAGACTTTGATCGCGCCTATCAGTCAGGTATCGGGAAAGTCGTAGATATAGCCCAGCAGCACGGGGCAAATATTGAGGCTGTACTGCCGCAACTGCATAGTAACCAGAAACAGTTGCGGGCTCTGGGTCTGTCAGCTATATATGCAAAAGACGATATTAATCAACAGGTTAACTGGCTTTTCTCACCAGATACGCTATCTGGTACGACGCTGGATAAAACCGGCCAGTTGCCCCGTCTTATTCGCGGCATACAGATACGCATTGAAAAACTCGGCGTCCAGATTGCCAAGGACCGCAGCTACATTCAGCAGCTAGAGGACTTTGCCGCGCCGATTAAAGAGGTGCAGCGGCAGATGCTGTCCCATGAGTTAGACGAGGCGATCCTCGATTTTCAGTGGTTACTTGAAGAGTATCGGGTGTCTCTGTTTGCCCAGCAGCTTAAAACCCGAGTTCCTGTGTCAGACAAGCGGCTTAAGAAACACTGGCTCGATATCAATGATCGGCTGCGCAGATACCTTATCGAAGGTTGCTAAATCCCCTGATGCTGGACGGGTGAAATCGCGGCGATAAAAAATAATCAGAACATGAAACTTCCTTAAAGCGACTCAGTCTCAATAGCATCTTGAAACCATACTGGTTCCTGATATATGGATAACAACTAGTCTCTAAAGGAGAAGTACTAATGGCTAAACAATCAATGAAACCTTTGGCAGCAGCCTGTGGCGTTGCATTTATGGCGTCTGTAGCACTGTCCCCCGCAGCATTAGCCGCGGAAAACCCTTTCCAGGCAGACGAGCTTTCATCCGGCTATAGCCTTGCTGGCAATGCCGAAGGAAAATGTGGTGAAGGCAAATGCGGTGGTGAAAAAGCCGAGGGTGAAGGCAAGTGCGGCGAAGGCAAATGTGGCGGTGAAAAAGCCGAGGGTGAGGGCAAGTGCGGCGAAGGCAAATGTGGTGGTGAAAAAGCCGAGGGTGAAGGCAAGTGTGGTGAAGGTAAATGTGGTGGCGAGAAATAGGTCGCCATAAATGACTTCTGGGTTAGCGTCTAACATCCTAGTTAGCACACCAGAATATGACTAGCCCCTATCCAGTAAATGGTGCCGGGCTGGGACTGAGGCGGGCTCTTTTGGGCCCGCTTTCGTCTGTTACCACCGATGACATTCAGTTTATGGAGGTGGCACCAGAAAACTGGATTAATGTTGGTGGGCGCTACGGCAAAGCATTTCGCGAATACACCGAAAGATTTCCCTTTGTTATGCATGGTCTGTCTCTTTCGATTGGCTCACCAGCGCCTCTGGACTGGAATATGCTGGCTCAAATCAAAGCATTTATGGTCGAACATAGCATTCTTAGCTATACCGAACATCTCAGTTATTGCAGTGATGGAGGGCACCTCTATGATCTTATGCCAATTCCCTTTACCGGCGAGGCCGTGGATTACGTGGCCGACCGCATCGGTCAGGTTCAAGACTTTTTGGGTCAGCGTATTGCGATGGAAAATGTGTCCTATTACGCCGCACCACAGCAGGAGATGTCAGAGATAGAGTTTACCAATGCAGTCATTGATAAGGCCGACTGCAACCTGCTGCTCGATATCAACAATATTTATGTAAATAGTATTAATCATCATTATGATGCCCGGGAATTTCTGGCGGCGCTGCCAGGTCATCGTGTGGTCTATGGCCATATTGCCGGCCATTATGATGAGGCAGAGGACCTTCGCGTAGACACGCATGGCGCAGACGTTATAGAGCCAGTCTGGGAACTTCTCGACCTTGCATACAAGCAGTTTGGCGTATTTCCCACCTTACTGGAGCGCGATTTTAATATCCCTCCCGTCGATGAATTGTTGTTAGAGATAGGGCAAATCAGGTCTATTCAGCAGGACAATAATGGTACTGCTCAATGACAAATTTTAAGCCAGGTCACAACACAGAATTTCAGCAAACCCAGCGTCAATTTGCTGCTCATATCAGGCATCCGGATATGAATACCGCGCCTGAGGGTGTCGAAGATCGACGCCTGAAAATATACCGCGATCTATTCTTCAATAATATTGAATCCTTTTTGGCTTCGGGATTCCCGATTCTCAAGTCGATTATTGAGCCGAATCACTGGCTGGCAATGGTGCGCGACTTTATTCACCGCCATCACAGCCACAGCCCCTATTTTTTGCAAATCAGTGAGGAATTCCTAAGCTATCTGCAACATGAGCGAGGGGTGCAGCCCGCGGACCCGCCTTTTATGCTTGAGCTGGCCCATTATGAGTGGGTTGAGTTAGCGTTGGATGTTTCCACGTTAGCGATCCCCTCCGATGTAGCCTTAACCGGCGATGTGCTGACGCAACAGCCTGTTGTGTCGCCCACCGCCTGGCGGCTGAATTATCAGTACCCGGTGCACAAAATAGGCTTGAGCTATCAACCCGGTGAAGATGAACTTGAGCCTGGTGGCAGTACAATCATTGTTTATCGCAATCGTGATTTCGAGGTTGGGTTTATCGAATCTAACCCAATTACTGTGCGCCTGTTAGATATACTTGAAAGTGGTCAGCTATCTGGAAGAGCGGCTATATTAAAGCTGGCTGAAGAGATACATTACCCGCAGCCAGAGACTTTGCTAGAGTTTGGTACAGAACTTATCTACAAACTTATGGCCAGGGATATAATCTGCGGATTTTATCGGCTCTGATTTGCATAGGCAGTGGAATGAGGGATAAAATGACAGACCTCAACCGCCGTTAATGAACCGCGAGAAACATCCGATTGTCGAGTCAAATATCATGAAATATACCAAGCTAATACTGACGTTTGTGCTCTCCATTGGTGCGGCCTCCACAGGCTTTGCTGAAGACACGCAAACCAACGATAGTCTAGAGGGCATTAATCGTAAGGTTTTTGTGTTTAATGATAGTCTTGATAATGTGTTGCTTAAACCAGTGGCCAAAATCTATCGCGCATCTGTTCCCGATCCGTTAGAGAAGGGCATTCTCAATGTCTTTAGCAATCTCAATGAAATCACCAATGTGTTAAATGATTTATTGCAGGGAAAATTTTCCCAGGCAGGTCATGACTCCGGCCGGTTTCTCGTCAATACTACTATAGGTGTTGGCGGTTTGTTTGATGTGGCTCAGCGTGCCGGGCTGGAAAAAAGTGAAGGTGAAGACTTCGGTCAAACGCTTGCGGCCTGGGGTGTAGCTGAGGGTCCCTACCTGATGCTGCCCTTTGTCGGGCCATCGACACTGCGTGATGCGCCCTCTAAATTTGTTGATAGCTTCGCCAATCCGGTAGCCTATATGGACCATGTAGCCACGCGTAACGCCGTCAGAGCATTGGACCTATTGGCCATGCGAGCTGACCTGTTGGCGCTGGATGACGTGATATCCGGTGACAGATATCTGTTCGTAAGAGATGTTTACCTCCAGCGTCGAGATTACCTAGTCAATGATGGTGCTATAGAAGATGACTTTGGTGATCTGGACGACTATTAATTAACTGATGGTCAGTTAGATAAAAGTGACTTTATTTCGTCAGGATTGCAGACTGTTAAAGACAGCTTGGGTTAAGATGTCGCTAACCCATAAACAAGCCTCATCAGTAATTGTCAAAGCCGGAACCAAATGAGCGAAACCGAAGGCCTAGTTCTCCTTGTAGGAGATAACGACGTTAGGCTACAGACAGCAAAGGCAGACTTCCAGAATATAGGGAGAGGCTCATTGGCGGCGCCAGATATACAGGCTATCGCCGCTGCCTGTACTGACCCGCTCAATCAGCCCATTGTCCTGTTCTCTGAAAATACCCCCGTATCCACGCCACAGCAAAGCGAATCACTGCGCAAGCTCTGTGAAGACTACCTGATTATTATTGCTCTTCGAGAAGAAGACAAAGCTTGTATAGCAGACTATTTTAGACTGGGTGCGGCAGATGTTATTGTCCAGGGGGCAGGCCAGGCCGATGTGGCAAGTAGTCTGTTGCGGATTAAAAATTTAGCCGACGCCCGTCAGCATGCCCAAGCCTACAGTGCAGAGTTAGAGCGAACCAATGACGAATTACAAGAGAGCCTGCGGCTATTAAAACAGGATCAGCTGGCAGGGCTCGAGGTGCAAAAAAGCCTGATGCCCGAAAGTCCGCTCAGGTTTGGTGACTACGAAATATCTCATTCCATTACCCCCTCACTGTATTTAAGCGGCGACTTTGTTGGCTATAATTTTGTATTGGATCGCTACCTGCTATTTTATTTTGCCGATGTGTCTGGTCATGGAGCGTCCTCTGCATTTGTCACTGTGCTGCTGCGGTTCATGATTGGTCGTGTTATTCGCCGGCATCAGCTTGAGCAAGACTATGTGGCACTGGCGCACGCGCCAGATGGGCTGGTCGAGCATATTAACAGCCAGTTGCTGGCCACCGGGTTGGGTAAACATCTGACCATCGTGGCCGGCTCCCTGGATACCGAGACTAGCAGCCTTCGCTACGTAGTTGGCGCGCAACAGCCACAGCCTATATTGATTACCGAGGGCAAGGCCAAATATTTGCCAGGTAAAGGCAAGCCAGTGGGTATATTTGAAGATGCCAATTGGGTTATCGAAGAGTTGAGCCTGCCCGAAGACTTTGCTCTGGTGCTGTTATCTGATGGTGTATTTGATTTGATTCCAGACAAAGATCTGGCCGACAAAGAGCAGACATTGTTGAGCTATCTGGCTGCAGGCTCCAATGACATCGATAATTTAAAAGAGAAAATATTTGTCGATTATATTGAAGACCCTCGCGATGATATTTCCGTATTATTACTGTCGCGAGGCATGGCTAAATGAGTTCAGGAAAAATCCTCGTATCCGATGAGCAGGGTAATTATCTGCTAAAGTTTAGCGGTGATGTTCGGGTAACCCTCTGTGGCTCATTGAATCGCCACATGGAGACTATCTTTGGCAGCGAGCATGTCAAACAGGTGGTTGTGGATATGCTTGAAGCCGAATGCGTAGACAGCACTACCCTAGGCCTAATGGCCAAGCTAGGTCTCTACTGCCGCAAGGAATACGGTATCAATGTGCAGGTGTTTTGTCAGAACCCGAGTATTCTGCGCACCCTTGATTGCATGGGCTTTGATGAGATATTTGATATCTTCCAGGAGGTGCCGGACATTGATGCCGAGCTGCATGATATCGGCAGCGTCAATACAGAGATTGATGACATTCGCCAACAGGTCGTAGAAGCCCACAAGCTGCTTATGGCGCTTAATCCGGATAACAGCGAAGAGTTTACCGACCTTATTAGAGCGCTGGAGTCAGGTCAGTAGCAGGCCGTTAGTCTTGGTTCTTGGCCGCCAGCTTGCAGCGAATATATTCATTGTGACGAATATAAAGCAGATCAGCGACACGCCGAATGATGCCTTCTTCATGTTTGTCTAAATGGCCATCGGCAAGTGCTACTCGCCACATTGCTGTCATTAGAGCCATCTTTTTATCATGGTCATAATGGTCGTTAATCTCGCGGGTAAACTGGTACAGCGAGGTAGCGTCAGCAACCTCTTCGCGGGACAACAGAATCAACTCATCAATCTGCTCACTGCTAAGGTCGAGCATCTGACGTAAAGTAAGGCTGATCGCATGCAATTCCTGTTCATCGAGATTGCCATCAATCACCATGACTTCAATCAACAGCGCAGCTGTGGCCAGCTGCTCACTACTCAGCGAGCTGTCATCGGCTTCAATAATGTTTTTGCTAAAAAACGCTTTTATTTTATCAATCATTAGCTTAAATCTTTTAACCAGGTTTCCAGTTTAATTTGGTCGCTAACAAAGCTGCGAATACCCTGCGAAAGTTTCTCAGTGGCCATAGGGTCATCATTCAGCTCGTAGCGGAAGGCGCTCTCACCAGCAAGCTTGTAATGAATCACTTCACCGCTGTTGGCAGGGTCTAGTTTGCGCTCCAATGTGCCAAAATCATCGTCTAGTGCCTGCAGCAGCTGTGGGCTGATCGTGAGGCGGTCACAGCCCGCCAGCTCGGTAATTTCATCGGTATTTCTAAAGCTCGCACCCATGACGACAGTGTTGTAACCGCTCTGTTTGTAATAATTGTAGATGCGGGTGACAGACTGCACACCGGGATCATCCGCGGGCGCATACTCGGTTAAGCCTGTCGACGCCTTGTACCAGTCGAGAATTCTGCCAACAAATGGCGAAATCAAGTAGGCGCCAGCATCTGCCGCAGCCACTGCTTGAGTAAAGTTAAACAGCAATGTCAGGTTACAGTTAATGCCTTCTTTCTCAAGCTGCTCTGCAGCCTTGATCCCCTCCCAGGTAGAGGCCATTTTAATCAGCACCCGCTCTTTGCCAATGCCGGCCTGCTCATAAAGGGCAATCAACTGGCGTGCCTTGGCGATAGAAGCGTTGGTATCAAAAGACAGTCGCGCATCGACTTCAGTGGAAACGCGGCCGGGAATTTGCTCAAGAATTTTTTCACCAAAGCCTACTGCCAGTCCATCCATGCAGGCGGCAACCTGCTCGTCGCTTGAGAGTCTACCCTTCATGGTTGTAGAGACAACCCCGTCAACAAGGTCGCGATAGACAGGCATCTGTGCGGCTTTTAGTAGCAGGGAAGGGTTGGTCGTGGCATCCTCTGGCGAGTACTGGGCAATGGCGTCAAAATCCCCTGTATCTGCGACTACTGTGGTGATTTCTTTTAGTTGGGCAAGTTTACTTTTATTGCTGCTCATTAAGCGGTTACTCCGGATGTTTTTTCCAATGCGGTGGTTAAGACTTCAATGCTGGCCGAGGGCTTAAACGCGTTTTCACTAATGTGGCGTCTAAATTGACGGGCACCAGGCATACCGTGAAACAGACCCAAAATGTGTCTGGTCATGGCGTTGAGTTTGGTCCCTTTACTAAGCTCATTATCCACATAAATTAAAAACGCTTCAGCGATTTCTTGTCGCGACTTAACCGCCGCAGTGCTGCCATAGATATCTTGATCTACGCTAGCCAGCAAATAGGGGTTGGTATAGGCCTCGCGGCCAACCATTACGCCATCTAGATGCTGTATATGCTGCAGAGACTGTTCAATGCTAGTCACACCGCCATTAATGATAATGTCCAGCTCGGGAAAATCCTGTTTCAGTTGATAGACTCTGTCGTAATTTAGTTCGGGGACTTCGCGGTTCTGTTTTGGGCTGAGCCCTTTGAGCCATGCTTTGCGCGCATGAACCAAAAAAACCTCACAGCCGCTCTGGGCAACGGTGCCGACAAAGTCGCGCAGAAATTCGTAGGAATCATGCTCATCAACACCAATGCGATGCTTAACCGTAATCGGCAGATCAACCGCATCTCGCATTGCGGCGACACAGTCTGCGGTAATCTGTGCGTCTTTCATCATCACCGCGCCAAACATACCATTTTGTACCCGGTCGCTGGGGCAGCCACAATTTAGATTGATCTCGGCATAGTCGTATTTGCTGGCGAGCACACAGGCCTTGGCTAAATCTGCGGGATCACTGCCGCCCAGCTGAAGCGCCACCGGATGCTCAAAGGGATCCATTTGCAGATGATATTCGGTGTCGCCATAGAGAATGGCGCCGGTGGTGATCATCTCAGTGTAGAGAACCGCATTTTTGCTGATCAGGCGCAGAAAATAGCGACAGTGGCGATCAGTCCAATCGAGCATCGGGGCTACGCAGAATTTTCTGTCAGTCATTAATTGCGCACCCTCGTTTCCTGTCTTGCTCTGTCTGTTATAAAGCGCTAATTTTACACCTTTTTCATCATCAGTGGGCCATTGATATTGCGCCCCGCTGAACCAGCCTTGCAGGAAACCCTAGAGTCACGTTATCAATTGCCTCTAACCAGGTGTTGGGTTAGTTTTAGCCTCTACTAATTATTCGAGCCTCAGCTGAGAAGAGCTCGAGCACAGCGTTTGTAGATGGCTTATCACCCCGACATTTAGTCGTTGAGAGGGCCAGTACAATAAACGCCGGAGTATCAATATGAAATTAATTACTGGTCAGCGCGTGCTGTGTAATCTCACTGGGCTCGGCCCTGGGTTGGAGAAGTTGCCTCTAGGTCGTTTTCGTCAACTCTATGATTTATATGATCGTCTGTTTGGTATTCCTCGAGATTTGACTGTGCAGACTAGCGATATGCTGGTGCCCGCTGAGGGTCATGAGATACCGATCAGGCTCTATCGTCCGCAGGGCGATGCCGCGACTCTGTCAATGGTGTATTTCCACGGTGGTGGTTATGTGATTGGCAGCCTCGAAAGTCATGACAGCTTTTGTCGTATGCTCGCCAGTCGGGCGCACATCAATGTGATCGCGGTGGACTACCGATTGGCGCCGGAATGTAAATTTCCCGGCCCTTTGGAAGATAGCCTAATGGCCTGGAACTGGGTTGTTGAAAACGCTGCAAGTTTGCAGCTGGGCTCGGGAAAAATAGGCATTGGTGGCGATAGCGCAGGTGGCAACATTGCTGCCGTATTGGCTATGCAATTATTTTCAGAGGCTCTTCCTGGTAGGCGTCTAAGCGCAGCGCCTGCTTTTCAGTTTTTGCTCTATCCGCTGGTTGATTTTGGTTTCCGGTCCGAATCTATTAATCGCTATGGCAAAGGGCTCGTGCTAACCGAGGCGATCATGCACTTTTTTCGCGATAGTTATATCAATGACGAGAAGGAGACGGCCCTAGTGAGCGCTAGCCCGATTCTTGCCCATGACCTGAGTATGACACCAGACAGTATTATTGTTACTGCTGAATATGATGTGCTCAGAGATGAAGGTCTGGAGTTTGTCGACAGGCTGCGGCAAGCGCAGGTAGCACTGTCACATCTTCACTTAGAGGACTGTACCCATCAATTTATTTCTATGGCCAGGTTTAGTCGTGCGACACGTGATCGACTGGAGGACGTCTGCGCCATGCTTGCTAACTATCGAGTAAGCAACTAATAATTAACCTGCTGGTACTTAGAAGGATTCAGAAACGGAGTCTCTGAGCAGTTACTTTCCACAGCAGTATAAATTAACAACCAGGGAAGGATGCCCGCTATGGACTCGTTTAAGGAATTTAACGAAATACTCTCTATTGATAAGCAGCATTTATTTATGATGAAGCTCGGCGGTAAAACCATCGAGCTAGAATCCTACCACCAAGAAATTTCAATGATCAAGCTCCATTCTGGTGTGCCTCAGACCATTAATGGACAATTTAATATTGCCAGAAATATGGCTCTGTACACATTTTTCTTTTACTCCCTTGGTTCTGAGGTACAGCTTAAAACCTATACCATTATCGAGCACGCGCTGCGCATTAAAGCCAATCGTCAGGATCTGATGCTGCGTCAGTTATTAATTAAAGCTAATCAAAAAAATTGGCTCCGTGATTCCGGTTTCAGGCATATCAAGGAGCCAGACAATGCTAACCAGTACTGTGCGTCTCTCCCCAAGGTGTTGCCGCAACTGCGCAATGAGTCAGCCCATGGCGTTCCCCCGCTGGTATGGGACTGTGTAGGCCACATTGAAAAATGTGCCGATCTGGTTAATCAGTTGTTTAGACGCCGCAAAGACGTTAGTCGTTAATGAATGTGAGTGGCCAGCAGGGGGCTCTGATACAGCGAGTACAGGAACGGCAGGCTCAGTTTGAGCGTCGCGCCTTTGAACCTTGGCTGTCGCCCCATCGGTTTAGAAGCAACCAGCAAGTCGATGCAAACGTAGACTGTTTCTAAACAGATTTTTAGTCTTACTGTAGACCGTATTTTGGGGTACTCTTGGAACAGACTAATTTGTCATCAAGAGCAAAGCGCTATGGTTAAGGTAGGGGTTAAAGCAGGGGTCAAGGCTGGACTAAATCGTCGTCAGCTACTACAGGGTTTAGGTGCCAGCTTGGGTGTTTTGGCGCTGCGTGGTTTCGAGGTGCAGGCTGCATCATCTGTCTATTTCACCCATGGTATTGCCAGCGGTGATCCGCTCAGTGACCGCGTCATACTGTGGACGCGACTGCTCCCGGGTGATGGCCAGCATCATGAGCATCTGGCTTGTATGTGGCAGGTTGCCCTGGACCCTGATTTTAAGCAACTCGTGAGCTCAGGAAATACCTCAACCTCAGTCAGGCAAGACTACTGTGTCAAGGTAGATGCGACGGGTTTAGCGGCTAACCAAAAGTATTTTTATCGCTTTATCGCTGCGGGTGTTTCCAGCCCAGTGGGAATGACCCGCACATTGCCGCAGGGCGATATAGATGAGTTTCGCCTGGGTGTCTGTTCCTGCTCCAATTATCCGCAGGGGTATTTTAATGTCTACCGCCATATGGCCAATACTGACTTGGATCTGGTTCTGCATCTGGGTGACTATATCTATGAATATGCCGAAGGCGTCTATGCTAATCCAATAGCAACAGAGGCGCTGGGCAGACATGTCGAGCCGCGTAATGAGATCACAAATCTGGAAGACTATCGCATGCGCTACGGGCTCTATCGAACCGACACGGATCTTCAGGCAGTGCATGCGCGCCACCCGTTTATCTGTGTCTGGGATGACCATGAACTCGCCAACGACTGCTGGAGAGAGGGTGCAGAAAATCACAATGAGGGCGAGGGTGACTTTAAAGCGCGTCGGCACAGCGCGCGTCAGGTTTATCATGAGTGGATGCCCATTCGGACGACGTCTGATGGTGATCAGGGGCCTATCTATCGCAGCTTCAAACTGGGCAATCTGGCTGATCTTATAATGCTGGACACGCGAATTCATGGTCGCGATCAACCGCTAGACTATGCCATTGATCTGCCAATGCGCTCGAGTCTGTTCGATGTCTCTGAATCTGGTGCCAGTTTGGTCACAGAACAAGAGGCGTCGCAGAGTCGCAAAACCGAGCCTGTGCGAGTCAATGTGCCCTTTGATTTTTCTTCTGGCAGCCCCGTTGCGATCACGGATTATCAGCGTATTAAAGATTTAACCTACGAGACATTACCTGAGGGTTGGCTGTACTTGCCCGATTCTGACGCCTTTAAGCAGGGTGCGTTGATTGATCCCAGCAGAACCATACTTGGCACAGACCAACAGCAATGGCTAGACGCTCAGTTGCAGGCCAGTAAAGCGCGAGGCGCGACCTGGCAGATACTTGGCCAGCAGGTGTTAATGGGTAAGTTGGGGATGCCAGTATTAACCGACGAAGAGCTCAAACTAGACCAAACTGAGCCAGAATATAGACCTTTACTGCAAATGATGCAGATGCTGGCCAGTGACAAGCTGCCATTGAACCTGGATGCCTGGGATGGCTATGCTGCTTGCCGAGACAGAGTGTTTAAAAGCCTGGCTGAGCATGGTGTGAACCCCGTGGTACTGGCGGGAGATACGCATAATGCCTGGGCGTTTAATTTAGCTGACCGTGAGGGCAGGGCGGTGGGGGTTGAAATTGGCACCCCGGGGGTGAATAGCCCAGGTCTAGAAACCTATCTAGCCACAGAGCCTCGGGTGCTTGAGCAGGCCTTGCGCAATGCTAGCCCTGAGTTGTTTCAGGCGGATACGGCGCGGCGTGGTTGGTCTGAGCTGGTGCTAACCCCCAAGGCTGCGACAAATCAGTGGCACTTTGTCAGCACGGTGCTGGATCGAGAATTTACTCTGTCCAGTGCTGATAAGCAGCACTGTAAGGTGGGGGATAAGATGTTTTCCAAGGATGCTGTAGGCTCCAACAACGGGTTATCCTGAAAGAGCAGAGCGTCGAAGGATCTTCTGCGACGATCTAGAGATCCTTCACGCATACTCTTTTTTAGAATCCTAAAAATTCTGCCCAACCCTGACAGCTTTAGTTACTGGCCCAGAGATCCTTCGACGCTCTGCTCTTTCAGGATGATAGGATGAGATTGACGCTGATATCGCAGAGATTACAGGTTAGCGATGCCACCCAAGACCGGCTACAATTCCGCCATGACTTTTGACCATCAAACTTTTCTTAAATCGCTTACCCAGCGCCCCGGCATCTATCAGATGTTTGATGCTCAGGGCGACATACTCTACGTAGGTAAGGCCAAAAATCTTAAAAACCGGGTCACCAGCTATTTTCGTAAAACCGGCCTCACAGTAAAAACCGCAGCCCTGGTTAAGCGTATTGCGCAAATTGATGTCACCGTGACGGAGACAGAAACTGAAGCGCTAATTCTTGAACACAACCTAATTAAGCAGTATCAGCCACCCTACAATATTCTGCTGCGCGATGATAAAAGCTATCCTTATATCTTCCTGTCGGACAAAGATAAATGGCCGCGGCTATCCTTTCACCGTGGACCGAAAAAAGCTAAAGGTACTTACTTTGGCCCATTCCCCAGTGTTAACGCAGTGCGCGAGAGCATGTCTTTTTTGCAGAAGACCTTTAAGGTGCGGCAATGTGAGGATGTCTTTTTTAAGAACCGCTCCAGACCCTGCCTGCAACACCAAATTAAACGCTGTACCGCTCCCTGTGTAGAATTTGTTACGCCGCAAGACTATGCCGTGGATGTGGATTTAACCCGACAGTATCTGGACGGTAAGGGCGACAAGATACTCAAGCAGCTCGAGCGAGATATGGAAAAAGCCTCAGCCGAGTTGGCTTTTGAAAAGGCTGCTGAGAGCCGCGACCAAATAGCCGCTTTGCGTCAGATCCAAGCTCAGCAAATGATTGAAAAGGGCAAGGGTACCGTAGATGTGGTTGCCGGTGCAGTCACCAATGGACAGGCCTGCGTGCATATTCTCTATGTGCGTCAGGGTCGTATTCTGGGCAGCCGCAGCTATTATCCCAAGGCACCATTGGCAGACAAAGTTGCAGATTTATTGGAAGAATTCTTACCCCAGCTATATCTGGCTGGAGGTGGACGGCCAGATCTACCCAAGGAAATTATCCTCAATGCGCCTATTGAGAACAGTCAGCCGCTGGTGGATGCCTTAAAGATTCGGGTAGGGCGCAATATAGAGATTCGCGATTCAGTGCGGGGGTTTCGCGCCAAGTGGATCGAGCTGGCGCAGCGCACCGCGGAACAAAATCTGGCCGGCAAGCTCGCTTCCAAGAAAACCTTGCAGCAGCGCTTCGAATCACTGCGCGAAACCCTTGAGCTGGAGCAGACGCCCCAGCGATTGGAATGCTTTGATATTAGTCATAGTAGTGGCGAAGCGGTGGTCGCATCCTGTGTGGTTTTTGATACCAATGGCGCATTAAAAAGCGACTATCGGCGTTTTAATATTGAGGGGATTACTGGCGGTGATGACTACGCAGCGATGGAGCAAGCCATTCGTCGCCGTTATACCAGGTTGATGAAAGGCGAGGGCAAGCTGCCAGATATACTGCTGATAGACGGTGGCAAGGGGCAGATTGGCATTGCCAAAGCAGTATTGAATGATCTGGGGGTGGTTGGCGTGATGATTCTCGGTGTTGCCAAGGGCACGACCCGCAAGCCGGGCATGGAAACACTGATTATCGCAGATCAAAACAACCGTATTATTGGCCGCCCTGCGGAGGCAGCCCTGCATCTTATTCAGCAGATTCGTGATGAGGCTCACCGCTTCGCTATTACGGGCCACAAGGCGCGACGTGATAAAAAGCGCCGCACTTCGCCGCTAGAGGGAATACCGGGAGTCGGGCCAACTCGCCGCCGCGATCTGTTAAAGCACTTTGGCGGGATTGTTGAGGTGCGCAAGGCCAGCGTAGCGGATCTGATGAAAGTGGAAAATATAAACAAAAAGGTAGCTGAAGCTATTTACAGTGCACTGTACAATGAGTAACTTAAAATTGCTGTATCCCAATATCAAAGACGGAAAATTATAATTAGCCTATGTGGAACCTGCCAAACATCCTAACGCTACTGCGTATCGCGTTGATCCCCGTATTTATTGTTGTCTATTACCTGCCCTGGGAATGGCATCATTTTGCGTCTGCCGCCATTTTTGGTCTAGCGGCGTTAACGGACTGGGTGGATGGCTATCTCGCACGCAAGCTCAATCAGGTTACCCCTTTTGGCGCCTTTCTCGACCCTGTAGCTGACAAGCTGATTGTGGTTGCCGCCCTGGTGCTGCTGTTAGAGGTTCATGCAAGCCCCTGGTTTGCATTACCTGTGATTGTAATTATTGGCCGCGAGATCGTGATATCGGCGCTGCGTGAGTGGATGTCTGAGTTGGGTTCAAGAGGCAGCGTCGCGGTATCAATGATGGGTAAGGTCAAAACCTGGGTTCAAATGATTGCAGTGGCTATTTTATTGCTGGCAAAACCAGATCAAGAGCTGCTCACCATGATAGGTTTTGTGGCTATTTATGCCGCAGCACTGCTGACACTCTGGTCAATGGTCGTCTATCTGATGCAGGCTTGGCCGGAATTGAGTGGAGAAGCCGATAAGTAGTTGATTTATTGCCAACATTCCCTAGAATAGCGGCCGTTGAGCAAGCATCTGCTCGGTTCAGTAAAACCTTGAATGACGCTATTTATACTAGCTTACACCAGTTTATAGCAGCAACAAATAAAGGCGCGGTAGCAAAGTGGTAATGCAGTGGACTGCAACTCCGCCATCGTCGGTTCGATTCCGACCCGCGCCTCCATTCATTCTGTCGCCTGTACCTAACGACCTAAATCCAGCAACACCAGACTCTCTGCTGCTAAGCAGGGTCCTGCTCCGGTTCATGCTTTAAAAACTCCGCTCCAGCCAGATACAGGTAGTGCAGATGCCGTTCATATTGGGTAATGGCATCAGCAATAATCTGTTCCTGGTTATAGCTCAAAATATCGTAACGCTGGCCACCGCGAAGTAAGAACACCTCGGCCCGATAGTAGTCATCATTTTTATCATCAGCATAATCAGGCATGGCAAAGTGACGCAGCCTAATCTGATAGTTAAAGTTCTCGGCATCCTCAATATTAATAATAAGTCTCACGCTATCAGTCTCGGCTGTTAATTCAGCGGCAATACCGTTGTGCTCGAATTCAGCTGCAAGCTGCTTTAGAGCGGGTAGGGCGGAGCGGGTAATAAAGTTTTCTGCTTCTTTAAGTTCCGGATGAGCGGTTAATGATGCGAGTTGCTTCTTCCAGTTGGCTTTTGAAAACTGCTGAATAGTGCTGTGATGCTGCACGCTATCTTGTAGCATATAGTCGGCTTTTAGTGCCTTAAACAGGCTGTAACAAAACACCAATAGCACAAACATAAAGGGAAATGCAGAGGCGATAGCCAATGTTTGCAGCGCGCTTAATCCGCCTACAGACAAGAGCATAGCGGCGATAATGCCGATGCAAGCGGTCCAGAAGATACGCTGCCAGATCGGTGTTTCTTCTTCACCGCCAGAGGTCAAGGTATCTATCACCAGAGCGCCAGAGTCCGCTGAAGTAATAAAGAACGTAGTGATGAGACAGATAGCAATGGTCGATAGAACAGGCGAAATAGCAAACTGTTCAAAGAACACAAACAGCGCCACAGGCACGTTACTGCCAACGGATTGGGCTAGATTGGAGGCCTGGTTAGTAGCAATTTCATGGATTGCTGTGTTGCCAAATACGGTCATCCACAGAAAGGTAAATCCAGCCGGTATAAAGAGTACCCCGACAATAAATTCGCGAATGGTGCGGCCCTTGGATACACGCGCGATAAACATCCCGACAAAAGGCGACCAGGACACCCACCAGCCCCAGTAGAGCAAGGTCCATCCGCCGATCCAGTCATCTCGCTTGTCATAGGCATAGAGATTAAAGGTACTGCTAACAATCTCGCTGAGATAGGCGCCGGTATTCTGCACAAAAATCTGCAGTAGCAAAATGGTCGGACCGAAAAACAGCACGAACAGCATTAGGCAAACCGCTAGGGTCATATTGAGATTGGAGAGCCGCTTGATACCGCGATCCAAGCCTAGCACCACAGATAGAGTGGCCAGAGCAGTAATGGCAATAATCAGTATTATCTGTACCGAGGTTGCTTCGGGAATACCCACCAAATAGTGCAGGCCGGCATTCAACTGCTGGACACCAAAACCCATAGACGTTGCGACACCAAAGATGGTTCCAACTACGGCAAAGGTATCCACAGCATGGCCAATACCACCGTATATTCGCTCACCAATTAGCGGGTAGAGTGCGGAACGGGGCAGCAGTGGTAGCCTGTGACGATAGGCAAAATAAGCCAGAGTCAGAGCCACAATGGCGTATATACCCCAGGCATGCAGGCCCCAATGGAAAAAGGTGATGCGCATAGCCTCTTTGGCAGCAGCCACGGTGGCGGCATCACCCACTGGCGGGGACATATAGTGCATCACCGGCTCAGCGACACCAAAGAACATCAGACCAATACCCATACCGGCAGAAAACAGCATCGAAAACCAAGATAGGTTGGTATAGGCCGGTGCATCATGATCCAGCCCCAGCTTTATGTCGCCGAGTCGGCTGACCATAATAAATATGACAAACAGCAGAAAGATCGCTACCGACAGCACATACACCCAGCTAACCTTGGTGACCAAAAAACGCTGTAATTGACCGAAGTACTGGGTAGATAACTCAGGAAAAATGGCGGCAAAAACGGCGAAAAAAGTGGTAGTAAGCAATGAGGCCCAAAATACAGGTGGGTTTATCTTGGTTGGCGGTAACATAAAAGAGGATCACTTTGGTCGGTGGCGCGCACAAGCGACGTTAGGCTCGCGACGATGGCTGGTGAGCAAGCCAATATTTGATGTCTAATAAGACCTTGTTAGGGGCCCGACACCTTATTCATTATTTGTCTGGTTCGAGTCTAACAAAGTTTATCTGGGATTTCACAGCTATGGCGCTATCCGATAAATCGGCAGTAAAAAACTCCGTAAAACGGGCTGATTCATTCCCATTTTAGACATTGATCATGTATACTTCCCGCGCCTGAATCTGACTGCTGATCAAGTTAAACGGCTGATTCTGGCGCAGCCCACCTCAGTATTGCCCGGGTGGCGAAATTGGTAGACGCAACGGACTTAAAATCCGTCGGTAGCAATACCGTGCCGGTTCAAGTCCGGCCCCGGGCACCATAGATTCACGTAACTCATTGATTTGCTTTTGTCGCATGGACTAGGCAGCGCCTGTATCCTCTTTATTTGCCATATACGTCATTTGCCATATACGTCAATCTAATGTCTCAGTATGACAAAAATGACAAAGCCTAGAGCTAAAAATGTGAGGCCTCTAAAATATATCACTATATTTCAATGGGTTAATGCGTTTTTAAGAGTTGGCATCAGTATTGCAAAGCTATTGTCAACGGGGATGACCCGCTCCAACTCTCATTGAGGACTTGAAAAATGGCTCTACGAATTAACGATGTTGTACCCAATCTCGACTTAGTCACGGATAAAGGTAACTTTCAATTACATGATTTCATTGGTGACCAATGGACGATTTTATTTAGTCATCCAAAAGATTACACGCCAGTATGCACGACAGAATTTGGTGCGGTGGCTCGCCTTGCACAAGAATGGGAAAAGCGCAAAACCAAGGTGATTGGCTTGTCTGTGGACAGGGTTGAAGAGCACAGGGGATGGAAAGCCGATATTCAACGCTACGCAGGTGCTCCGGCTGACTTTCCGATCATCGCCGACGATGACTTGAAAGTTGCCAAGGCTCTGGACATGTTGCCAGCGGATGCTTATTTACCGGATGGTCGAACTGCTTCGGATTCTGCGAGTGTTCGGGTCGTATTTATTTTTAGTCCGGATAAAAAGCTCCAATTATCGATGACCTACCCAATGTCGGTGGGGCGAAATTTTGCCGAAGTATTGCGCGCGCTCGATGCATTACAAGCAACGTATGGTGTTCCTATCGCGACGCCTGCTGATTGGATTCCCGGTGAAGATGTTATTGCCGCGCTCTCTTTGAGTGATGAACAAGCGAAAGCCAAATTCGGCGAGCTGGATGTGATACTGCCTTACTTAAGAAAAGTAGCCCAGCCAAAATAGGCCGACTAATGAATCTCGCGCAGCATAGATTCAAAATCTTTAATAGCTAACCTTTTTATACGTATCGCGACATTCCGCCATTATTTACACTGTTAATAATGGCGGTTTGCTTAAGCCTTTGCGCAGGTGAAAAATGCACAGTAGAGCTCTTTTTTCAATGAAAATTTCTGAGTAATTCGAATCTACCATAGCGCTGTATTGGTCTAATATTACAGTATTGAAACCTTGGTAAAGCATATGGATAGTGTGAGCCCTCGTGTCGTAGTGGCGCGAATTAAAAAGCTTCTTCAGCATGAATCGGCTGGCGGCGTTTTACTGGTGACCATGGGTGCTATAGCTATGTTGCTAGCTAACAGCCCATTTTATGGATTTTATGAGTACTTTTTAGCCACGCCGCTGCAAGTTCGTATCGGTGAATTGGATATTGCCAAACCCCTTTTGTTGTGGATCAACGATGGATTAATGGCAATTTTCTTCTTTCTGATCGGCCTCGAAATTAAGCGCGAGGTTCTCACGGGAAATTTGTCATCCCCCTCCCAGGTTGCACTTCCGGCTATTGCAGCAGTAGCTGGGATACTGTTCCCGGCACTGGTCTACTATTGGTTTAACCATCAGGATGCCACTGCCATACAAGGTTGGGCTATTCCCTCTGCGACAGATATTGCATTTGCGCTTGGGATATTCATCCTTTTTGGTCGTCATGTACCCAATTCTTTAAAACTTTTTCTATTGTCGGTGGCTATTTTTGATGACATAGGTGCCATCCTTATTATCGCCATTTTTTATTCAACTGATCTCTCTACGCTGTCATTTATTGTTGCCGGTTCAGGCTTGGCGCTGCTCTTTGTGTTCAACCGTCTCTCTGTCAGAAGCCAGGCTCCCTACCTCATTGTGGGTATTATTATCTGGGTTGCGGTCCTCAAGTCAGGCGTTCATGCCACGCTTGCCGGATTTGCTATCGCCTGGTTTATACCCCTAAAGCTGCCCAATAAAAACGGTGTGGCTATGCTGCCTTATCTGGAGCACTCCTTACACCCTTGGGTTGCATTTGTGATACTGCCGCTATTTGCCTTTGCCAATGCGGGTATCTCATTTTCAGGGGTTTCATTGGACGCAGTGCTTAGTCCTGTGCCTCTGGGTATTGCCCTTGGCTTATTTTTCGGCAAGCAAATCGGTATTTTTGGTGCCTGTTGGCTGGCCATAAAACTTGGGCTGGCGAAGCTGCCTGACAAAGCGAGTTGGACACAGTTTTATGCGATAACTGTGCTCTGTGGTATCGGGTTTACGATGAGTCTGTTTATCGGGTCATTGGCATTCGAAGCGCAAAGTGCGGCTTATATGGTCGATGTAAAGTTGGGTGTTATTTTCGGATCACTTTGTTCGGCCATTTTAGGTTCTGTCTTGATCGCACGATCACAGACCCAAATTACATCACGGAGGAAGTAAAATGAAACTAAGTATCTGTGTATTATTGATGGCAATGCTTGCGGCTAGTGCAAATTTAGCTTTCGCCGCCGACCAATCGAATGATGACCGACTGTTATTAAGCGCTTGTAACGCGCTCGTGGACGACAACATGCATCAGACAGCCAAGCCATGTACCGACTATATAAGGGGGTTTTTAGCGGGGGCAATGGTTATGGATGCCAACAGTGCCAATGAGCAGCGGGCGAGTGCAGCGAAATACTCTGCTTTTACGGAAAGGGCGTATCGCACCAGAGTTGGTGGTACCAATATCACTAATAGAAATGCACGCTTCATGCACTTTTGCCTACCAAATACAGCCTCTTACACAGACGTAATTAGCCTATTTAAAAGTCAGAAAAAGGCGTCTGTGAGGACTGTGGAGCAGTTAAATGTCTGGTTGTATAAAATACTGATAGAAGAATACCCCTGCAATTAACAGGCACTAGCTTTTGTTGCTCCTAGCTCGGTAATATCGCAAATGCTGCGGCCTATAAGATAGGGCTGTGAGTGATGTGATGTGTATGGGCCGTCTCAAGAGTTAATGTGCTGATCCGGCGCAGGTGCGCAACGGTTAGCGACGCCTGTGGGCGCCTCAACCGGGTGCAGTTTTTATTCGCAGTAAACTCCGCCCATAATAAAAGAGTGACTCATTGAGGTTACCCAGATAACCTATTGCGCTGAAAAACCTAGTAAAGGGGAGTGACATGTTCCAGGACATTTCCAAGTCTATTGAGGCCTGTGCGGCGTTTTGATGGATCTGAGTATCTAATTATCTTTAAAGGTCAGTACGATGAGTAAAAAAACGCTAGGTATTAGCTTGGCACTGCTACTCAGTGTCGCGGTCACGGTATGGTTAATGTTTGGTGACCGGATCACTCGGCTGCAGGTGGTGAGCACGTTGTTTACCGGTGCCGAGCAGATGCAGAATTTTAATCGAATGCACAGGATGTTTCCGGTTAAAACAATGCCTGCAGCGGCGCAGCCCAACCCCTTTGCGCTCGATTCTCCCATAGAACTGCCCAAAAACTTTATCTTTCGCGGCGAACTGGTCGAGACAGCTGAATTTTTGACGCGCACGGATACAGGCGCGATGCTGGTTATCCAAGACGGTAAGATTAATTTTGAACAGTACTGGCAGAGCGGAGGGCAAAATGAAACCTGGCTGTCGATGTCGGTCGCTAAAAGTTTTATTTCGGCGTTAATGGGTATTGCACTAGAGCAGGGGCATATCCGCGATATTAATGAGCCTATCACTGCCTATGTTCCTGAGCTTGCAGGCTCTGCCTACGACAATGTGCCGATTAAAGATATTTTGCAGATGTCTTCAGGTGCCTCCTGGAATGAGGACTATGGTGATCCGGCGTCGGATATCAGCAGGTTTAGCCGTAATTTTGCACTGGGTGGCTCGATGAATAAATTCACTGCCACGCTAACGTCTGAATTTCCCTCTGGCACCTATAACCGCTACAACTCCACTGATACTCAGGCATTGGGAATGCTATTGACCAATGCGGTGGGTCGCCCGATCTTTGAATATATGTCTGAGATGCTATGGCAGCCCATGGGTGCTGAGAATCAGGCCCATTGGATGACAGATTCAGAAGGTATGGAAATGGCGTTTGGCGGCCTCAATGCAACAGCCCGTGACTACGCCAAACTGGGCGAGATGTATCGTCTGGGCGGCAGGCTGAATGGTCGTCAAATTGTACCCGCGCAATGGGTTCAGGCATCGATAACGCCTGATGCGCCGCATCTGATAGCTGGAGATAATCCGGCATCAGACTGGCCTCTCGGCTACGGTTTTCAGTGGTGGATTCCTGAAGGTGACAGGAGCGAGTTTATGGCCATCGGCGTGTATAACCAGTTTATCTATGTGGCACCTGAAGCAAACAAGGTAATTGTTAAACTCTCGGCCAATAGTGCCTATGGCACGCCCGATGATGAGAATGCGGCCAGTGAGTTTGAGTCAATTGAGTTTTTTCGCGCCATCACTGATCTGCACTAATTGTTGATAGAGAGGCTGCAAGGGCAGCCTCTCTAGCGTTTTTTCAGGCTTTCTTTGTCACTGGTTTTTTCACAGCGGCTTTTTTTGCTGGGGTCGATTTAGCGGGGCTCTTCTTTACGGGACGCTTCTTTACAGGAGCCTTCTTTACGGGACTCTTCTTTACAGGAGCCTTCTTTGCAGGAGCCTTCTTTACGGGACTCTTCTCTACAGGAGCCTTCTTTGCAGGGCTCTTCTTTACGGGAGCCTTCTTTACGGGACTCTTCTTTGCAGGAGCCTTCTTTGCGGGGCTCTTCTTTACGGGACTCTTCTTTGCAGGAGCCTTCTTTACAGGAGCCTTCTTTACAGGAGCCTTCTTTACGGGAGCCTTTTTTACGGGAGCCTTCTTTACAGGAGCCTTCTTTACAGGACTCTTTTTAACAGGACTCTTTTTAACAGGCGTCTTTGTTGTCGGCTTTGGCAGCGGGTTCTGGTCAATAAACGCCACTAATACTGAAGACAGTTCTTTCGCTTTAGTCCACTGAAAAAAGTGCCCGCCACCGATCGTGGCATGAGCTTGCCCTTTGGTGCCGGGAACCTTTTTTAACCAAATCTTCTCAAAGCCATTGGTTATAGGGTCGTTGCCGGCGCCAACACATAAAAAGGGTTTTTTGAATTTCTCAAAGAATTGCCAGGCTTTTTTCTGCGCGGCTAAAGATTGGTCTGGCACTGTAGGTACCTGACTGGGCATAGCACGAGTCGCCATTTTATAGGCGGGGCTGGGGAAGGGCGCCTCAAACGCGTTGGTTAGGTCAGTGCGAAAAGGCGAAATATTTCGCAGTCCAACAGAATCCATAAATAGCGCTAAACTTAACGACAGTTTGCTGCGTTGTTCCATCTGGGCGGATGCAATGATCCCGGCCGGCACATCTGCAGTTTCCCAGGTGTATTTTTGCCAGTAGGCAAACTGGATGGCGCCAGAATCTTTGTTGAAACCGTTCATTTTCCTCATCTGTTGCATCATGCCGGTCAATGTTATCTTTTTAGGGTCTGCTCTCAGTGCGTTGACAGTATCTATGGTGCTCTGTGGCACATCCGGACTGTAGGGCAGGCCAGTATTGCCAATCGCCACCCGTGCAAAGCGCTTGTCGTTGTCGGCAACCAGGCGCAAACCAATGAGTCCACCCCAATCCTGGCCAAAGAATGTAAGGTCGGTGAAGTCATTCTGTATCAGCCACTGGTTCATCCAGTCGACTTGACGCTGGTAGCTATAGTCTTCTCTGGCGGCGGGCTTGTCGGACTTGCCATAGCCGGGAAGGTCTGGTGCTATAACGCGAAGGCCAGCCTTAACCAGATGTGGAATCATGCGCGCGTAGAGATAGCTCCATACAGGCTGGCCATGCATACAGAGAATCACTGGGCCATCTCTTGGACCTTCATCGATATGGTGGATACGCAGATCACTGCCATCATCGGTTTTGATGACGGTGTAATGGGGCTCAAAGGGAAAGTCTTTAATGGATGTAAAACGGCTTTCTGGGGTTCTTAGTATTTTCATAGATAATTCCGGCGGTGTTGGGCGTTCTTAGATGGGCGTAGCATAACACTATTGGCATTGCTGATGTCGATAGAAATGGCGACCAACATTGCCTTGCATAATAGTCTCAATGGCGCGACTGACCTGCTAGTCAATGTTTCTTGTGGCTGGCAGCTATCTTTGGCCGCTCACTGCAATATACTAAGTGCACAATAATAAGACGAGCATTCTAATGTCCGAGAGAATTCCGCGCGATAGCACTAATGACTACAGCGAAGAAATGGCCCAACAGCGCCGTGACTTTGTCAGTGAAAAAACCTCTACCTCCTTGGAAAATATCGGTCATTACTCGATTGATCCGGCGATGACCGCAGGCAATATTGAGAATTTTATTGGTGTGGCTCAGGTGCCTATGGGTTTGGTTGGTCCATTGCGTGTCAATGGCGAGCATGCCTCGGGCGATTTCTATGTCCCCATGGCGACCAGTGAGGGCACATTGATCGCCAGCTATAACCGGGGAGCGCGGCTACTCAGTCAATCTGGGGGCGCCAAGGTTACTGTTGTCGATGATGCGATGCAGCGTGCGCCAGTATTTATTTTTGACGATGCCAGAGCGGCGCGAGACTTTGGCCACTGGGTCAACGAAAATTTCGATGAAATTGCGGCACAGGCCGAGACGACGACCAGATCCGGCAAGTTGCGGGATATTCAACAGTTTGCGGCGGCGCGCATGCGCTATCTGCGCTTTAATTACACCACCGGTGATGCTGCGGGTCAGAATATGGTGGGTAAGGCGACCTTTGTCGCCTGTGAGTGGATTGCCGCCAACTATCCTGGTATCAAGCGCTATATGTTGTCTGGTGCAATGGATACCGACAAAAAGCATTCCCAGTTAAATACGCTGCATACCAGGGGTAAAAGGGTTATTGCCGAAGTCACTATCCCCAATGAATTATTACTCAAGACCATGAACATCTCCGCCTCGGCACTATTTAAGGCCCGTTCTATCAACCAGGTAGGCTCCTTTATGGCGGGGTCGAATAATACGGGAGCGCATTCTGCCAATGGTATTACTGCGGCATTTATTGCTACCGGGCAGGATGTGGCTAATCTGGCAGAGTCTTCGGCAGCTATTATTTATGCCGATGTTGATGATGATGGTAACTACTATTTGAGTATTACGATCCCCTCATTAATTGTGGCCACCTATGGCGGCGGTACTGGCTTACCCACTCAGCAGGAATGCCTCAATTTGCTCGGTTGTAATGGTGCGGGTAAGGTGCATAAGCTGGCAGAGATAATAGGGGCTACGGTGCTGGCCGGTGAGATATCGTTAATGAGTGCAGTGCTAGCCGGTGACTGGGTCACTAGTCATGATGCGCTGGGGCGAAATCGGTAAATAAGCTGGCATGGGTACTGCATGGTCGCAATAGTCAGTCTGGCGCTGTGCGAAACAGTCTACTATTGGCGCTACCACTAATAATGCAGTGAGAATAATAAAAAAATTGGGGCGATGAAATGAGCAATATTCTTAAACAATCTAATGGGCTATTTACACTGGGACTGGTTTGTCTGGCCTTTGTGGGCGGGTGCAGTGACGCTGAGTCTCCGGCATCGCAGTCGGCGCAGTTTTCTACTGGCGCTGAAACAGTAAGCTGTGAAAGGTTTGATGACAATCGCATGGCGCTTTTCGGCGATCTGCATATACATACAAGCTATTCGTTTGATGCGGCTGCTAACAGCACCGGTGCGACACCTGAGGATGCAAATCGCTATGCACGCGGTGAGGCAATTCCATTTTTTCCCATTAATGATCAGGGTGTGGCGACAGGCCGCACTAAAATTGACCGGCCACTGGATTTTTTAGCGGTTACTGATCACGGCGAATTTCTTGGCGAGCGGGCACTGTGTCGCACCGAGGGTTCACCGGTCTACAACACGGAATTTTGCGGCGGTTACAGATCCAATGAGCGTACGGGTATGATGATGCTGGGCACGGTGATTACCACTGAGACCCCAGCGCGAATTCCCGAGATCTGTGGTGCCGACGGCAATCTGTGCCGCGATTTTGCTCAGTCCCCCTGGGAAAATATTCAGGCTGCTGCCAATGCGGCAAATACACCCTGTGAGTTCACCAGTTTTGTTGGCTACGAATATACCGGCACGCCAGGCACCAGTAACTATCACCGCAATGTGATCTTTAGAGGCGACGCAGTACCTGCACTCCCGGTCAGCTATATAGATGCGCCAATCGACAGCAAGCTCTGGGCCGCTCTGGACGCTGTGTGTGATATTGAGAATGGCTGTGACTATTTGACTATCCCGCACAACTCCAACTTGGCTAATGGCCGGATGGCCCCCTATATGCAGCTTGAAGATACAGATGCGGCGAAAGTGGCCTACGCTCAGAGTCGTTTAAAGCGTGAGCCGATTATGGAAATATTCCAGCACAAGGGCGGTTCTGAATGCATCAATGGCTTGAGCTCTGTCTTTGGTGCGCCAGATGAGCTGTGCGAGGTTGAAGCAGTTAGGCGTATGGGCGAAAACAAAACCTATGCCACCCGCGATATGACCCATTCAGTAATGGCGGTAGGTGAAGCCTCTGAGGTTACTGTTGAATGTACCCCAGGTACGGTTGGCGGCAATGGCATGCTTGGCGCAGGCTGTGTGCATGCTACGGATTTTCAGCGCTCAGCGCTGTTAGTCGGGCTGAAAGAAGAGCAGGCCATAGGCCTCAACCCAGTTAAATTAGGGATTATTGCTGCTACCGATACCCACTCTGCTACCTCCGGTGGTGTTAAAGAGTCTGAGTGGGTGGGCGCGGTGACTGGTGAAGCCAATCCTATGCAGCGTTTGCAACCCGGTCTGCTGACCAGTGGTATTGATGGTAATCCTGGTGGTCTGGCAGGTGTTTGGGCACGCGAGAATACCCGCGATGCAGTTTTCGATGCGATGCTGCGCAAAGAAGTATTTGGTACCTCTGGACCAAGAATCCGCCCGCGGCTGTTTGCTGGCTGGGGACTTGATGCGGGCCTCTGTGAAGCCAATGATATGATTGCCCAGGCCTATGCCAATGGCGTGCCCATGGGTGGCGATTTGAATGCTGCCGGGGCCAATAATAAGCCACGTTTTCTCGCTTATGCGGCAAAGGATCCAGATGGCTTAAAGTTACAGGAGCTGCACCTGATCAAAGGCTGGATAGATGCCGAGGGTCAAATGAATACCCAGGTCCTACCTATTGCTACTGAGGAAGCCGGTGCCGATAGTCTGTGCAAAGTCTACACAGATGAGAATTTCGACCCAGCTCAGTCTGCCTATTATTACTTGCGTGCAGTAGAGCCTGAGACGCCGCGCTGGCACACCTATGACTGTGCCTCTATTGCCGAGGCTGATCGTCCAGATGTCTGCACCAATGGCGCCTATCCAGACAGTATTAGAGAAATGGCCTGGACTTCGCCTATCTGGTATCAGGGGCAGTAGTTTCTCAATTGTCCACGAGGGCGTTAGTCTGGAATACCAGGCTAACGCCCTAGAGACTTTAATCCCGGGTAGAGCCAACGCCAGTGAATTCAAATGAGCTAAGCACAACAATTCTCAGCTGTCTGTTTTTTATGGCGATGGTGGCCTGGATTTCTTACCGCAAAACCAGAGGTGAAGTAGCTACTCGCGATGGGTATTTTCTCGCCGGGCGTGGTCTGGGAGCGGTGTTTATTGCCGGCTCACTGCTGCTGACAAATCTCTCTGCAGAACAGCTTATTGGCCTCAATGGTTCGGCCTATGGGTTCAACCTCAGTAGTATGGCCTGGGAAGTGACCGCAGCCATTGCCACTATCTGTATGGCCTTTATCTTTTTACCCCGTTATCTGGCCGGCGCATTTTCTACATTACCTGAGTTTCTTAATGACCGCTTTGACGACGATGTTCGGCGTCTAACCGTTATTTTATTTATGCTCGGTTATGGTTTGGTGACTATTCCCTCGGTACTCTATTCCGGGTCGATTGCGGTATTGCAGTTATTTGATGTGCCCCAGTTATTTAACCTCTCGTACAGCACGGCACTGGCTGCCACCATTGTAGCGATTGGCAGCATAGGCGCTGTGTATGCCGTGTTTGGCGGCCTTAAAGCGGTTGCGGTGTCAGACACCTTAAATGGGATTGGCCTGTTGGTCATCGGGGTTGCAGTGCCTGTTTTGGGACTGTCGCTTTTAGGCGAGGGCAGTGTGGGGCAGGGGCTGCATATAATAACCAATACCAATACTGAAAAACTCAACGCTATAGGATCATCGTCTGACCCTACACCCTTCGGCACATTATTTACCGGCATGATCTTTGCCAATCTTTTCTATTGGTGCACCAATCAATATGTTATTCAACGAACATTAGCGGCAAAAAATTTGGCCGAGGGCCAAAAGGGCGTTCTGTTTTCTGGATTTTTTAAAGTGCTGGTGCCGTTTATTATGATGCTGCCGGGGGTGATTGCGTTTCACCTCTATGGTGCCCTGGGTTCAGAAACTGGGCTGGCGACAATAGACCTTGCCTATCCGCAGCTGATTCGCGACGTGCTGCCAGTCTATGCCATGGGGTTTTTTTTGGCGGTGTTACTGGGCGCGGTCTTTAGCTCGTTTAACTCATTGCTCAACAGTGCAGCGACACTGTTCTGTCTGGATGTCTATGTGCCCTACAAAGAACGTCAGGGGCAACAGGTAACAGATAAGAAACTGGTAAAGATTGCCAAGCGGGCCTCTATAATGATTGCGCTGCTGTCTTTTGTGGTAGCACCTATGCTGCAGTTTGCGCCCGATGGCCTGTGGCAAATTATTCGTGTATTTACCGGCTTTTATAATATTCCCGTCATTGCCATTGTGACTGTCGGCCTGTTTGCACCTCAGGTTCCAGCCCTTGGCCCCAAGCTAGTTATAGGGTTTCATATTGTCGCCTATGGCCTTTTAAAGTTTGTCTTCGCCGATATTGTGACCCTACATTTTATTCATCTATACGCAATTTTATTTTTTATTGAAGTGGCTATTATGCTGATGGTTGGGGTTCGTTATCCACGCACTACAGCCTGGACTTACAGTTCGACCCATAAAGTTGATATGCAGCCGTGGCGTTTTGCCGCTCCCTGCGCGGTAACTTTGGTATCCTGCGTTATTGGTCTGTACCTGCTGTTCTCGCCAATAGGTTTGGTCGGTGGCATCAGCACGTTTTTCTGGCTAGCTATAGGTGCCTTAATCATTGCCAATATGGCGGCTTGGCTATCGGCCTACAACGCTATTTATTCGTTGCCACAAACTGAATGACTGGAATTTACGTGACACAAACTATTAAAAAAGCCAGATTACGTTTCTTTGAAAATGCCGCCGGTCAGCAGCATATTACCGATGCCGACAAGTATCTGTATCAGCAGCCAGTGCCCGACTATAAAATTGTGGTGATAGGTACAGGGACTATTGGGCAGGAACATATGCGCGTGGCGGCACTGCTGGGTCGCGCACAGGTGCATGGTATCTATGATACTCAGACCCATAGCCTGGATGTGGCTGAGAATAACTTTAAACAGTTTTCAGATGTGCCACTGGTACGCTACGACGATTTACAATCAGCCTGCAATGACAGCGCAGCTGATGCCCTGTTTATCTGCACACCCAACCATACGCACTTCGATATTTTGCACGTGGCGTTTAAATCGGGCAAACCCATTTTTCTTGAAAAACCGATGGCAACGGATCTTCAAGACGCGGCCGCAACTGTTGCCATGAGCGATGCGTACGAGGCATTTATTCAGATTGGCCTGCAGTACCGCTATAAGGCGCAATATATAGAAGCCTTCCATGAGGCCCTTGGGCGACAGTCGCTGGGCGAGATAAAAACCATTGCTCTAAGTGAGTATCGGCCGCCTTTTTTGGACAAGGTCGGGCAATGGAATAAATTTAATGCCAATAGTGGTGGCACTCTGGTTGAAAAGTGCTGCCATTATTTTGATTTGATTAATTTAATGGCGCAGTCACAACCGACGCGAGTGTATGCCAGTGGCGGGCGCAGCGTTAACTTCATCGATTTTGAACATAGGGGTGTGGCTTCAGATATTGATGATCACGCCTTTGTGGTTATCGACTATGCCAATGGCACAGGCGCCAGTTTCACACTCAATATGTTTTCTCAGGACTTTAGCGAGGAGATGATTATTACTGGTACCCAGGGTCGTTTGGTGGCTGCAGAAGTTTTTAATTTCCACCAGCAGCAGGGGTCAAAAGCCACTGTTACCATTGAGGCTGGTGAGCATGGCGCCTCTAGAAAGAGCGAGGTGACCTATGCCGCACTCATAGAACAGAGCGGTCATCATGGCGCCACCTACTATGAACATATTGCCTTTATGGACCAGCTTGAGGGGCGATCAGTGGATGCGGCGACGCCATTGCAGGGCCTTTGGTCAATGATTGTCGCCAGCGCCGCACAGACCTCGATGGCGACTGGCCAGGCTGTGGACATTGCACAATTTATGAAGGCTAATAATTTAGCGCGCTATTTGGAGAAGTAAAAAGCTTATGAATCAGGTTATTAATGTCAGCGATAAATCTATGCCTGCGGTGGGCTTGGGACTGTGGAAAATAGATCCGGACGCAGTGGCCGATGCTGTTTATCAGGCGATCAAAGTCGGCTATCGGCATCTCGACAGTGCTGCGGATTATGGTAATGAGAGGCAGGTGGGTGAGGGCATAGCGCGAGCAATTGCCGATGGATTATGCCACCGTGAAGAACTCTGGGTAACCTCGAAATTGTGGAATACCTATCATCGTCAGGAGCATGTCGAAGCGGCATGCCGCAAATCACTAGAGGATCTGGGTCTGGATTACGTTGATCTGTATCTGGTGCATTTCCCTATTGCGCTTTGCTATGTCGATTTTAATGATCGCTATCCGCCAGAATGGCTGTTTGATCCCAGTGCAGAGCGGCCGGGTATGAAGCTCGATACTGTGCCCCTGAGTGAGACCTGGGCTGGCATGGAAAATTTAGTTGAGTTGGGCCTGTGTCGGCAGATTGGTATCTGTAATTATAATGCCAGCCTGTTACATGACCTGATGAGCTATGCGCGAATCAAACCTGCGATGCTGCAGGTGGAGTCGCATCCCTACCATACGCAGGAAGCACTGCTGCGCACTGCTCAGCAATATAATATTGCAGTAACGGCATTCTCACCGCTGGGCGCGCTGTCCTACGTGTCGATTGATATGGCTACCGCCAATGACTCTGTGCTGACAGAGCCGGTGGTCTTGGCAGCGGCAAGGCGCACTGGCGCCACTGCCGCTCAGATAGTGCTGCGCTGGGGTATTCAGCGAGGTACCGCGGTGATCCCTAAAACCAGTAATCCGCAGCGCCTGATAGAAAATCTGACCCTGACAGAATTTAATTTAAATGATGATGAGATGGCGGCTATTTCTGCGCTCAATCAGAATCGTCGCTTCAATGATCCGGGTCAGTTTTGTGAGTCTGCCTTTCATACTTTCCACTCAATCTACGATTAGGCTGTCGCGACTAATGTCTATAAAAGCACAAAAAATCAGTTTGGCGCAGCAGCAACAGCATGCCAATGGTGTTTTTCCATTGATTTATGCCTCGCAGACGGTCGGGTCAGCCGGTGCCATTAAACGCTGGATCGAAGCGCACAGTGAGCAGTTAGTCGACGAGTTGGCTGTTCATGGTGCAATTTTATTTCGCGGCTTTGGGGTCATCGATGACCGTGGTTTTGATGGTTTTATTCGCGCCTTTAACCAGCCGAGTTTTACCTACGAGGATTCAATGTCGAATGCAGTGCGGCGCAATCGCACCGAGTTGGTATTTACTGCAAATGAAGCACCACCAGAGGTGTCTATTTTTCTTCATCACGAAATGGCTCAGACGCCGGTATTTCCCTCCAAGTTATTTTTTTACTGTGAACAGGCTGCCGAGCGTGGCGGTGCCACACCTATTTGCCGCTCGGATACATTGCTAGAGCAGCTCGAAGCCGAGGCGCCGGACTTCGTGGCGGCCTGCCGTGACAGAGGTGTCTGTTATTCGCAGACCATGCCTGCGGAAGACGATATGCAGTCAGGTCAGGGTCGTAGTTGGCGCAGTACCCTCAGTGCAGATAACCAGTCTGAGGCTGAAGTAAAACTGAAAAAGCTCAATTATCAATGGCAGTGGCTGGCTGATGATTCCCTGCATGTGACCAGTCCGGCGCTACCAGCGATCAGGCAATTAGCAGATGGCCGCAGCGTGTTTTTTAATCAGTTAATTGCCGCTTTTCGCGGCTGGCAGGATGCGCGCAACAGCGCAGAAAAGTCTATCTGCTTTGGTGATGGCTCAATAATTGATACTGCGGATATGGCGGTGGCTATCGCGCTAGCCGATGAATTGACCTTTGAGATCCAGTGGCAGACGGGCGATATTGCATTGATCGATAACTTTTCCACCATGCACGGCCGACGGCCTTTTCAGGGGCAGCGACGGGTGCTGGCCTCGCTGGTTGCCTGAGTGACCTAAGGAGCAAGCTCAGTCCTCATACCCAACCTGCATCTGACCAGCCTCTGATATAAGGGTTAAAAGCGATGAATGGCGGGTTTTAGCGTTAAGCGGGGGGGTAATCGGGTAGACAGTCAGTCGTTTGATGCAGTAACTTGGACTATCAACCCAGATTAGTGCTGGGATCTAACAACAATTATCCAGGGGAACGATAACCATGCGCTTCAAATCATTGTTTTTAACCGTCGCTATTGCATCATTGCTAGGCTGTGCGGCTGAAGAAGAGGCAGTTGTAACCACTGAGTTGGCCGATGGTGCCTTCTTACTGAATGATGTAACGCTGACTGAAAAGGGCGAAGTCACTGTTCTTAAGCGTGCACAGATGAAGATCTACACTAATGATCGCTACATGTTCGCGTTTATGCATGAGGGAACCAACAAGCCAGATGTGGGTGCAGGGCTTACTGAATGGAAAGATGGTGTGCTGATTGAATCGCCAATTTTTAATCAGGATGGACCTCTGGATTCACTTCACTTCAGTATCAATATTGAGGAGACCGAAGGAGGCTTTTTACAGCGTCTCGAAGGTATGGAATCTAATGGCCATGTCTACGATATGGTAGAAACATGGGATCGCGTTTCTTCTGCGACCTCTGAGTATGATGGTCTTTGGAAACTGCAGGGCAGAGACAGTGAAGAGGGTGGTGAGATCGACCAGTTCTCTGAGATTAAAATGATTGGCGGCGGCCATTTTATCGTCTCGCAGAGCTTTATGCTTGAAGGTGAAATGCAGCAGCACTTTGGCTTTGGTGAGTTTTCTGCCGATGCCGATGGCGCTGCTATTGAAACTGGGATTGCCGGTTCTTTTGAAGGCTTTGCTGGCAACCAGCATAAGCTAACTGTGGAGTTGGTTGACGAGAATCAGTTTAACCAGACATTCTTGTGGGATGAAAAGTCAGTTACCCAGTCGTACATTCGCCAATAGCATCAGTCGCAAGATAAAAAAGCCGCTATTGATTAGCGGCTTTTTTATGCCTGATCATTTGAGGGTTTTTCGGCTTGCATCCGGCTAGCATTTTTTGTTGCTCTCTTCTCTTCCCTACGGCGCTCCGTGGCCTCTAGTGCGGCATTGCCAATATGTTCCTCACCCCTAGCCTTGGCCAGTTCTATCTGCTTCTGACGCTGGGCAAAGCGCTGCTTTTGCTCTTCACTGACAGTACCAAAGCAATGGTGGCATGACAGCCCCTCGGCATAACTTGGCAGCATTTTTTCCTGTTCGGTAATCGGCATACGGCATGCGTGACACTGGTCATAGGAGCCGCGCTTTAAGTCGTGATCCACTGCCACGCGGTTATCAAAAACAAAGCATTCTCCCTGCCATAAGGTCTGGTCCCTGGGCACCTCTTCGAGGTACTTAAGGATGCCACCTTCAAGATGATAAACCTCATCAAAGCCTTGTTCTTTCATGTAGGCCGTAGATTTTTCGCAGCGAATACCGCCGGTGCAAAACATCGCGACTTTTTTGGTTTTGGCTCTGTCTATATTGTTGTTTGCCCACTCGGGAAATTCCCGAAAGCTGGTTGTCTTAGGGTCTATCGCATTTTTAAAGGTGCCAATTTTTACCTCGTAGTCATTGCGCGTATCCACCACCAGCACATCGGGGTCGGAGATCAGGGCATTCCAGTCGGCGGGTTTAACATAGGTACCCACCACCTGCTTCGGATCAATACCCTCGACACCCATGGTGACAATTTCTTTTTTTAGTTTGACCTTGGAGCGATAAAAAGGAATTTCATCGTCGAAGGATTCTTTGGTATCTATATTCTCCAGGCCGGGCTGTTGCCCAATCCAGTCGAGAACTGTATCTATATTTTCTCTGGTCCCAGAAATAGTCCCATTGATACCTTCGGCGGCAAGCAGCAATGTTCCAAACACCTGATTGTCGGTCATGACGTCTAACAATGGATGGCGTATGGAACCGTAGTTTGGCAATGCGACAAATTTATACAGCGCACAGGTGACGTACTGAGTGGGCATAGTAAAATCCTACTGTTGTGTTCGGCTAACCAAATCGCAAATTTGGCGCAGTTTAACGAGCTGAGCATTGTAGCAAATGATTATCGCTGCTGAGACAACAGTGCTCGAATATCAGCGGTTTTATGGTCTAGATCAATCACTGGCTTATGGCATCCATCAGGGTCTAGGTTATTGCGTTATTGATAGCGCTAAGGCACGAGCCGCATTTAATTTGGCACGAAAATGTCGATTTTTCGTTGCACCGGCGCCAGGCTGGCTTGAGAACCATGCCATCACCGTATTAGCTCGGCGGTTAATATAGATTACCTGGCCATGAATTCCCACGGCACAGTACTCTCCAGCCTGTGGATCAAGGATCCACCACATGTTGTGATAGGCGAGCCAGGGCTCCTCACCATACTTTGGGTTATCGGCCATATTGCTGCGTAGCCTGTCACTGACATTTAATGACTCATCTACCCAGGCGGCTGGAACGACCTGCTGGCCGTTAAACTGGCCGCGATCGCGCACCATCATGCCAAAGCGCAGGGCATCGCGTAAGGTGCTGTTCATGCCACCGGTCACCACCGGCATAAACGCTCGGTCAACGACAATGGTCGCATCGTGTTCTGCGCCTAATTTAGCCCAGATATGTTGCTGGATATAATCCTGAAAAGGCTGTCCGCTAATACGGGCAATAAGCCAGCCCAGAACATCGGCATTACTCGAGTTGTAGTCAAAGTTATCCCCTGGCTCACGGTTTATATCTGGCTTGATAAAATGGGCCAAAAAGTCATGGACGCCATATATTTCGACACTGTCTGGCTGTATGTCCCGGGCACCCGGCAACCAGCCCATATTCAGTGCCGGGGCATAATATTTGGCGAAGTCTGAATCCCTATCGGTGTAGGTCTCTGTAAAGTCTATAGAGGTGGCATGGTCTAGCACCTGTTGAATACTGACACGCTCAAAACCACTACCTTTAAGTTCGGGAATGTACTTTGCTGGTGATGCGTTTAGGTCGACTTTACCCTCTGCAACCAGTAACCCAAATGCGGTACTGGCCAAAGACTTAGTCATTGAAAACCAAATATGCTGGGCATGCGGATTAAAGCCATGGAAATACTTTTCATGCAGTAGCTTGCCGTCCTGCACAATCGCCACACCATCGCCATGGTTGCTTTCGAAAACCTGATCAAAGCTGGGCCCGGAGTCTGCATTGGCCGGATATCGCTGCAGTCCAAGCTCCGGCTGTGACGGCCCGGGGAGTTCGACAATAGATCCCTGGCGGGGAATCATCACGACATTGAGTGGCGCGCCGACATTGCGAAATGACCATTTCATAAACGGGTGGGTGCCGTAATTTCGCATGCTGACCTGACTTTCGCGGGTCGGTGGAGTGCCTCGCATAGGCTCCGATTGGGCGCGGTTGTTAGCCGCCGCATAGCTGGTGTGGCTGAAGCTGGTTAACAGTAGGCTGGTGATCAAAGAAAGGTAGATGCGATACATACTAAGGCTATTCCGGTTTTATTATTGTTTGTAATTTATGGTAAGGGCTGCAATGGATAGTAGCGAATAACGACGTATTTTTATCTAATTGGGACCCCCGGTTTATTTTGGTTCTGACGGCGATATTTTTGTGATACTTTCGCCGTTTTCAGGATAGCAAATACGAGTAGGTTAGGGGTGGCTTGATGGGGGCTTCTGCAAATAATGCCGAATTGATTGATGGGGCAGTGTTACTGTCGCTCGATGATGGCAGTCATTATGAGTTACCAAATCTTTGGCTGCGCGATAACTGTCCCTGTGATGATTGTCGCGTTATCCAGACTCAGGAAAAGCGTTTTATTTTAAGTGATATAGATGCGCAACTGGCACCGCGGGCGGTGAGCCTGGAACAGAATACAGTCTGTGTCAGCTGGCCCGACAATCATCAGAGCCGGTTTTTGTTAGACAGTATTCAATGTCTTCTTGAGCCGCCGATACAAAAATATGCGCCATGGCCCAGTGAGTTTATACCGCAGTCTTTTGGCTGGGATCCATTTTTAAATAATCGCGAAGTGACTATAGCGGCGCTTGAAAGCTTTATGCAATTCGGCGTTATTTTACTTAAGCAGGTGCCGCGCGAGCCTGCGACATTAGAGCAGCTGGCACCAGTGCTGGGGCCTATACGCGAGTTACTGTTTGACCGTATTCACAATGTGTCGGTGGCAGGGCATGTCTATAATATTGCCCATACTTCGATGGGTCTGCCGCCGCACAATGATTTTGCCAGCTATAGTTTTCCGCCCTCGGTACAGGCATTGCATATGCTCCACAACGAGGCTGAGGGGGGCAATTCGATTGTGGTTGATGGCTGGGACGTTCTACAGCAGCTGCGTCGCGATCATCCAGATTACTTTCAGATTCTATGCGATTTTCCGGTGGCCTTTAGACAGTTTGATGAGGACAATGAAACCTATGCAGTGGCGCCTATGGTGCGCTGTGACCATGAGGGTAATATTGTCAGCCTACGTTTTTCCAATCAGCTGATGCAGATGATGAATCCACTGCAGCGGGGAATCAAAGCGTTTTACCGTGCCTACCATGAGCTCTGTGTCAGGGTGGTCGATGCGCAGCAAGATTACAGATCGATGTTCAGGCTTCAGGGTGGTGAGATTATTTTAGTGGCAGCGCACCGTGTATTGCATGCCCGGGAGTCTTTTCAGGCGACCGGTAAACGGCACTTGCAAGATGCCTATTTTGAGCTGGATAATATTGCCAACAAGCTGGTTTTATTAAAGCGCCAACGAGAGTCCAAGAATGACTAAACAGGTTGAATTTACTGCCATGGCGCATGCAAGTCGCGCCGATTACGATTTGGTGTTTGCCCATGATGGAGATAATATTGCGGCGCAGGCAGAGCGAGTGATCAGCTGGTTGCGCATGATGGATGGTGACTCACCCTATCAGATCAGTCGCCTGGACCACTGTCTGCAAACTGCGACAAGGGCAGAAAATGACGGTGCTGATGATGAAACCATTGTCTGTGCCTTGCTGCATGATATCGGCGATGTGATCGCGCCGGCTAACCATTCCCAAGTCGCTGCGGCTATGCTTAGGCCCTACATAAGCGAAAAGAATTACTGGATAGTGCTTAACCATGGGCTGTTTCAGGGCTATTACTGGATGCACCATTATGACCAGGATCGCAACAGCCGTGATCAGTTAAAGGATCATCCATACTATCAGGCCTGTGTCGACTTCTGTGCCGACTGGGATCAGCCCTCGTTTGATCCGGCCTATAAAACCCAGCCTCTGGAACATTTTATTCCGTTGATTGAACAGCTGTTTGCGCGCACACCCCAGTCGTTGGTTTAGCGCTATTGCTTGCATTGCTCAGCATGGCGGTCATAATCAGCGCCGTCTTTAAGCACGCTTTATAGTAACGGTGAATCCCTATTAAACGTAATTCTGAGTCTTCTGGCGATTCAGCTGCTGTCACTGCAGAATCGACTAACAAAATGTCGGTTCTGATGGCACTGGTCCAGTTTCTAAAACCCTATCGGTTGCGGGTGTGGATATTTTTGGCGGCGCTGGTGTTTACCGCCGGTGTGACGCTCTCGATCGGGCAGGGTCTGCGGCTGGTTATTGATCAGGGTTTTGCAGAACAGTCTCAGTCGCAGCTGAATTTGGCAATACTATTTGTGCTGATTGCCTCGGCACTGATGGCGGTTGGCACCTATGTCAGGTTCTATCTAATCTCCTGGCTGGGCGAGCGGGTTAGTGCGGATATTCGCACTGCTGTGTTTAATCATATTGTTGACTTGCATCCGGCCTTTTTTGAAACTAATCGCAGCGGTGACATTATGTCGCGGCTGACGTCCGATACCACTTTGTTGCAGTCGATTATTGGCTCCTCAGTATCCATTGCTCTGCGCAGTGCTATTAGCTTTACTGGCGCACTGATTATGCTGCTAGTCACCAATATAAAGTTAACCTTGATTATTGTTATTGCCGTGCCTTTGGTCCTCATGCCTGTCCTGGTGTTTGGACGCAAGGTGCGCAGCCTTTCTCGCCAGAGTCAGGACAGTATTGCCGATGTAGGTTCCTATGCTGGAGAGATTATTCAGCATATTAAAACAGTACAGAGTTTTACCCAGGAAGCGCAGGAGAAACGAGCGTTCTCGGTCGAAGTTGAGCGTGCATTTGCGGTGGCTAAACGCCGTGTCAGCCAGCGCGCTATTCTGATGGCGGTGGTCATTTTATTGGTCTTCGGTGCGCTGTCGGCCATGCTTTGGGTCGGTGGAACTGATGTGATCAATGGCAGTATGAGTGGCGGTGAGCTCGGTGCGTTTATTTTCTATGCCATTTTGATGGCCACCGGTGTAGCGTCACTGTCAGAAGTTTATGGCGAGTTGCAAAGAGCAGTGGGGGCCACCGAGCGTCTGATGGAACTCCTGTATGCAGAGAATGAAATTTTAACCGTCGATAATGCCGCCGACGTAAATCAGTTGCCCGCGATTTTAGCGTTTAAAAACCTCACTTTTTGTTATCCCTCCCGGCCCGACCAGCCGGCACTAATTGATTTTTCACTCAGCATCGCCAAAGATAAAATCATTGCCCTAGTGGGGCCATCTGGCGCGGGGAAGTCGACATTGTTTGATTTGATCCAGCGTTTTTACGATCCGCAGCAGGGCGAGATATGTTTTGGCGACTGCAATATTCGTCAGTTGCATCCCACTGAGTTGCGCGAGCAAATAGCAGTTGTTCAGCAGCAGCCAACGCTATTTAGTGGCGATGTGATGTACAACATTCGCTATGGTAAGTCATCGGCGACAGATGAAGAGGTTATTGCTGCGGCGGTGGCAGCGCATGCCGATGAATTTATCAGCAAGTTGCCCAATGGTTATCACAGCGATTTAGGTGAGCAGGGTGTCCGTCTCTCCGGCGGACAACGCCAGCGTATTGCGATTGCCCGCGCGCTGCTTAAGGATCCGCGCATACTGCTACTTGATGAGGCGACCAGTGCGCTGGATGCCGAGAGCGAATATAAGGTGCAGCTTGCTTTGGATAAATTAATGAAAGGCCGCACCACAGTCATTATTGCCCACCGTCTCGCGACCATTTTGCATGCCGATCAGATTGTAGTGATGGATTCAGGGCGCAAGGTGGCACAGGGTAGTCATCAGGAGCTGCTGGCCAGCAGCCCACTCTATGCGCGTCTTGCTAAACTGCAGTTCTCTGCCGATGCAGTGGTGCCGTCAGACGTTTAAGGCCTATACTTTGATGATTGGCTTTGGGCCTTGTGATACATAGCCTTATGTCCTTTGATGGATAGTCTCGAGTAACCCGAATGTTTATCCAGCTGCTCTAATACACTTGCCTGTCAGCATATAACCGGATATTTTCCGGAAAAAAGCGGTGTAAACAAGTATTGCATTATTGAATAATGGCAACTATTATCCATATATGAATAGCTTTATGGATGAAAGCATGCTTTTAAATTTCAGTTCGGCCGAACAGCGCGCTGTGGAAATCTCCAGGGTGTCGCGCACTGTTTTACTCTTTCTTTGTGTATCTATTTTAGCTTCCTGCGGTGGCGGCGGATCCTCTGCTGGATCGCCCCCTGAGTCAGATTTATCGACCAATCATTCCCCTACTTTGGTGGTTGCTGATGTTATTGAGCTGCCGGAGCAGCGAGAGATTACCATCAGTTTACACGGCGATGATCTGGATGGTGATGTGCTTGTCTATTCGATACTGGGTGGCCTAGATCATGGTGTCTTTGATGTTGCACCCGGCGGCACTCTATCATTTAAGCGTATTCCAGACTTCGAAGCGCCCACCGATGTGGGTGGTAATAATATCTATGAGTTATCGGTGCAGGTGAGCGATGGCATTGCCCTGGATTCTGCAGAGATCAAAATTGCGATTGTGGATGTTATCGAAGGCAGGGTGATTGATGATCCTGTTGTGGATGCTGAAGTATTTCTTGATCTCAATGATAACGACAGTCTCGATGAAAATGAGCCCAGAGCAACAACGGATGCAGAGGGCTATTTTGCCCTCGACCGACAGAGTCCCAGCGATGCCTCGAGTACAAAGCTGATTGCCATCGGCGGCGTAGAAATGGGCAGTCAGTTCCCACTGCCTAACCTGGCACTGTTCGCCGACAATGCTCAGGCCAGCGATGGTTTTGTTGTGATCTCACCGATAACCACAATGCTAGCCAGTACTGAGGGTGAAGCCAGCTCAGCGCAGTTACTTCAGGCGTTGGGTGTTAGTCAGCCACTTGCGGCGATTTATAGTACTGACAGCTGGGCTGAAGCGCTGGCAGGTGATCGTTCTGCTCAGGTCAGTCAGCGTGTTAATCAGCAAATAGCACTGCTGTTGCTGGTTTTAGAATGCCTCGTTGAGGTGCACAGAGAACCAGATGGCATAAAAATATCTCAGGCGCTAGCTGAGAGTTTGGCGACGTTGTCGACAACGGCCAATCTATCTCTTAGCGCCAGCGGCGATATTCGCACAATTCTAACATCTACGGTTGCAGGTATTGATCCAGAGAGTCTGCCAAATCAGGCTATTTTGGCGTTGATAAGCAATGCGCTGGCGCCGATTAATAACCTGCTTGCCAGCGACCAAATGAATCCAACGAGTGCACTGGCCAGTGCGATAAAGAATGCCATGCGCACCCGTTTAGTCAGCTTAATCAAGGCGCTGCTGATGGGTGAAATCAGCATGCAGGGCTTTATTGATCAGACTGATATCGGCCAGTTATTTTCTGCGATTGATACCCGTTCTGAGGCTGGTTACCTGGATACAGATAACGATGGCCTTATTGATCTTCTGGATCCAGACAGCGATAACGACGGTGTGAACGATGCGCTAGATGCATTTCCGCGCAGGCCAGAAGAGACTGTCGATACCGACAATGACGGTGTTGGTAATAGTGCCGACCCTGATGATGACGGTGATGGGGTTGCAGATTCCAGCGATGCTTTCCCACTTGACCCCAGTGAAACCCTGGATACAGACGATGATGGCACTGGTAATAATGCCGACAGCGATGATGATGGTGACGGGGTGCTGGATGGGGATGACGCCTTTCCCCTCAATGGTGCTGAGAGTATTGATAGCGATGGCGATGGTGTCGGCAATAACGCCGACCTCGATGATGACGGCGATGTAATGCCAGATAGCACTGATGCCTTTCCTTTAGATCCCACAGAGTATGCAGATACCGATGGCGATGGCATAGGCAACAACGCGGACATTGATGATGATGGCGATGCTGTGATTGATAGCCTCGATGCTTTCCCCCTCGATGCAACAGAAACCTTGGATAGTGATGCTGACGGGCAGGGCAACAATATCGATAGCGACGATGACAATGATGGAGTGGCAGATATTTATGATGTATTTCCACTGGACGCCAGTGAAACAGTGGATAGCGATGGCGATGGCATAGGTAACAATGCCGACACTGACGATGATAATGACGGTGTTGCCGACAGTGAGGATACGGCACCACTGGATGCCAGTGAAACCCTGGACACCGATGGTGATGGTATAGGTAACAATACAGATACCGATGATGACGGTGATGAGACCCCCGATACTGTTGACGTCTTTCCCCTTGACGCCAGCGAGGCATTTGACACCGATGGCGATGGGCTGGGTAACAATGCCGATACCGATGATGATGGCGATGGCGTGCTGGACAGTGCCGATGCTTACCCTCTGGTTGCTGCCGAATCGGTAGATACCGACGGCGACGGTGTCGGCAATAATGCCGATACCGATGATGACAATGATGGAGTGGTCGATACTAGCGATGCCTTCCCGCTAGATAGTTCCGAAAGTCAGGACACCGATGGCGATGGCATAGGCAACAATGTCGATACCGACGATGATAATGACGACGTAGCCGACAGTATGGATGCCTTGCCGCTGGATGCCAGTGAGACTCTGGACACCGACGGCGATCAAATAGGCAACAATGCCGACACTGATGATGATGGCGATGGCATTGCTGATAGTGCGGACCCGTTTCCACTCGATGCCTCTGAAAGCCTGGATACCGATGACGACGGCATAGGTAACAACACCGATACTGACGATGATAATGACGGCGTTGCCGATACCAGCGATGCGTTCCCACTCAACACCAGTGAATCTGTAGATACTGACAACGACGGTATTGGCAATAATAGCGATACTGACGATGACGGCGATGCTGTGTTCGATGTAGACGATGCCTTTCCCCTCGATGGCTCTGAATACGACGACACCGATGGCGATGGCATAGGCAACAATGCCGATACCGACGATGATGGTGACGGTGTTACCGACAGCAATGATGCCTTCCCCCTGGATGCCAGTGAAACCCTGGATACCGATAGCGATGGTATTGGTAACAACGCCGATAATGACGATGATAATGATGGTGCCCTCGACAGCGAAGATGCCTTTCCCCTGGACTCCACCCAGTGCACAGACACAGATGGCGATGGCATTGCCAACCCGACAGACACCGATGACGACGGCGACGGTGTGGCTGATGTCAATGATGCCTTTCCTCTGGATAGCAATGAGACGCTAGATACAGATAACGACGGGCAGGGCAACAATGCAGATACCGACGATGATGGTGACGGTGTAGCCGACACCAATGACGCCTTCCCGCTAGATAGCGCCGAGACCCTTGATACCGATGGTGATGGCGTGGGTAACAATACTGACAGGGATGATGATGGTGATGGTGTAGCCGATGCTGACGATGTATTTCCATTAAATAGCGCCGAGTCAGTAGACACCGATGGTGATGGTGTGGGTAACAATGCAGACACAGATGATGACGGTGATGGGGCACCGGATATCGACGATGCTTTCCCTCTTGATCCCCATGAATGTATCGATCCCGACCATGATGGTATCGGTAATAACGAAGACACAGATGACGATGGTGATGGCATCGCCGATGTTGATGACGACTTTCCCCTGGACCCCGCAGAAAGTATTGATACAGACTCCGATGGGATTGGTAATCATGCCGATAGTGATGATGACAATGACGGCGTCGCCGATGGCAATGATGACTTTCCACTAGATGCCAGCGAGACAATTGACACCGACAGTGATGGTGTGGGTAACAATGCAGACACAGATGACGACAGCGATGGCAGCGCTGATGAAGACGATGCTTTTCCCCTGGATTCTGCAGAAACGTTGGACACAGATAGCGACGGGATAGGTAATAACGCCGACACAGATGATGACGGCGATGGCGTCGCCGACAGCGAAGATGCCTTCCCGCTGGATGCAACAGAAACCTTGGACAGGGATGGCGACGGAATAGGCAACAACACCGACGCAGATGATGACGGTGATGGTGTCGCTGACAGTGAAGACGCCCACCCATTAGACCCCAGCCGCAGTGCCGCAACGTCCTGGGGCCATGCCAGCTGGCGTAAAACGCAATGGGGCCCAGCCCCCGACATAGACGCAAGTATCTGGAACACCACTACATGGGGAGATAAATCATGGTTATAAAACATCTTTACAAAGCAACATTAATCACCGTCGTAGGTACAGCTCTTTTAGTTAGCTCATCATTGACTGGCGCCTCAGAACTGAGTATTCCCAATGAATTCTCCAGTGGCGACACTACCAGCGCGGCAGATATCAATAATAACTTTAGCGCTATCGAAACCGCGGTGAACGACAACAGTACCAGGCTCAATGCGATTGAGTCTGGCTCAACTAGGGTCGTTTTCCAGGGCTTCTCGGCAGGCACTGTGACCGGTGATCAAGGCATACGTCAGTTGCAGTCGGCCTGTGATGCAACCTTTACTGGCAGCAAAATATGCAGTTCAGAGGAATATGCCAACTCCACTTTTAACGCGGGAGCGGCAAATCTATCTGGGGATGCCTGGTTATTGGCAACACCATTGAGCAGCACCACTAAAAAAGTTCGCGAGGCTATCACCGGAAAAGACTACAGCGAGGGTGACTTATCTTGTAATGGTTATGTGTCCAGCGGATCTGGATTAATCGTGTCAGCAGTAGGCGAACTGTCAACCACATCATGCTCAGATTCCATCCGCGTTGCATGCTGTGAATAAATTAGCAAAGGAGGTAGGTCTGTAGTACTAGTAAGAAGTAAAAAGTAGAAAGTAAGAAGTAGAAAGTAACAGTATCAGGAGATCATCACTAGTTTGGGGTCGTTTCCTAGCAAACCGCATCAGGTGCCGCCCTGCAGAGCATGTTAAGGGAGGGCTGCACCTGACGCGGTTTTTTTATTCCCAATTGCTCAGTGATCGACTAAGGTAGCGTTAGCGTACAAAAAAGTAACGATAAAACAGCGTTTTGCAATAAGGCGTCAAAATAAAAAAGCACGTGAAAAATAGAAGTAGTCACCTATGAATCGATTAATAATTATAGCGTCGGTATTGCTCTCAGCCTGTCAATTGATTACACCGCCAGCGCCTGAGATCGCCCGTATTCCCGCCCACAATATCAGTACCTCCACTGGCATAGTGCAGGGGCAGTCAGTCGTTGATGCAGGCACGCTATCCGGGGGTAAGTCCGCCGCTAACATTGTGTCCTGGTTTGATATTCCCTACGCCCAACCGCCGGTCGGAGAATTGCGCTGGAAAGCACCCAGAACATTGCAATCGCCCCAGCGCATAATCGTTGATCAAGAAGAAACGGCCTGTGTGCAAAAGGCCAGTCGTTACGCCGGCGCAAGTGGCGAGGGCATAGTTGGCTCTGAAGACTGCCTGTATCTGGATATTCGCGCACCCGCAGATTTCGCCAGTAAGCAGTATCCAGTGATGTTTTGGATTCATGGCGGCGCCAATACCACCGGCCTCAAAGATTACTATGACTTCACCCGCATGGTCGCCGATCGGGATGTGGTGGTGGTCACCACTAACTACCGTCTCGGCGCGTTGGGCTGGTTCACTCACCCTGCGATTCAGAGCCTGCAAGAGGGCATGGATAAAACCTCGAATTTCGGCACACTCGATATCATTGCGTCATTGAAATGGGTGCAAAAAAATATTCAACATTTTGGTGGCGACGCCAATAATGTGACCATTTTTGGCGAGTCAGCAGGTGCCCATAACACTTTGGCGCTGTTGGCATCACCGCTGAGTAATGGTCTATTTCACAAAGCTATTTCCCAGTCTGGTTACACCACCAGTGCGCCGCTCGAAGAAGCGTACAACCTAAATGATAGCAACCCACTGGTTAAACGCGGCGCCTGGCAGATCGTTAATAGGCTGTTGGCAGAGCCTCAGTCTCAGTACAGCAACGCTGAGCTGCGAGCGCGGCTAATGGCAATGGATGCGCGGGAATTTATCGGGCTCTATTACCAAGGCGAAGACTATGATGCCATTCCGCTGACCACCATCGATAATCTGGTGATTCCCAAAGAAGGGCTGTTGGGTGCTTTGGGTACGGCCAAGTACGCAAAGAATATTCCCGTTATCGCCGGCAGCACCAAAGACGAAGTCTCTTTCTGGTTAGGTCTACATCGTTACTTCGCCAGCACCAAATATATCTTTACCAAGCTGCTACCACCCAAGATAACCATTAAAAACCCTGAGCTATTTGAACTCTGGGTGCGCACCAGATCCCATGCCTGGAAACTGCGTGGGGTTGATGATGCACTGATGGCAATGGAGTCTGCAGGCTATCAGAACCTGTATGCCTATCAGTTTGATTGGGACCATCAAGAGAGCTCTATACTGATTGATATACCCACAATTATTGGCGCGGCCCATGGCACAGATATCGCTTTTGTGACCGGTAATTATATCTATGGACCCATCACATCCTATATTTATCCCGAGGGACCAGCGCGTGATCAAATGGGTAACACAATGATGGGTGCCTGGAGTAATTTCGCACGCTCGGCAAATCCAGGCGCTGAATTACCCTTTGAGTGGCACGCGTTTAAAACCGCCAAACCGGCCTATGTGCATTTAGACAAAGATGACTTGTTAAGAATGGATTTAGAGCGTGACAACATAGCCACGCTGCTCGATAAAATCGCCATACACACAGGCTTTACTGAGCTGGAAAAATGTTTTATCGCCTGGGAGTCATTTACCAATGTCGGTGATCACAGGTTGGAGGAATATCACAGCTGGAATGGTGGCCTGTGCAACCAATTTGATATCAAAGCAGAACAGCGAAAAATGGATGCCAAGTTGATTGCAGAATTTGGCTCTACAGAAGTGTTATAAAACGACTCGCACAGGTTTTTAACGATGTTTAACGCCCTATCCGATGCACTGCAGCTACCCGCGAGTCGCATCAAAACTATCGCGCTCTTTGGTCTGGCGGCATTCTTTACCGTTATAGGTATAGATCATTTTGTAAACCCGGATTTTTACGTCAATATTATGCCCGGCTATTTGCCCCTGCATTTAGAAGCAGTCTATATCAGCGGTTTTTTTGAAGTAGTGGGCGGCATCTGTGTGCTGATCCCGCGGCTGCGTTCTGCCGCTGGTTGGGGCTTGGTCGCGCTGTTAATTGCGGTCTATCCCGCTAATATTCATATGGCACTCAATCCTGATTTATTCCCCGAAATAGCACTTAGTCTGCTTTATATCCGCTTGTTATTTCAGTTTATTTTTATCTTTTGGGCTTACAGTGCAACGCGCCCTTCAGTGGCCGCCTACGAGTAAAAAACCGGTGGGTTTATAGACTGGCTAACGTGAAAGTTTGTGCTATGTTTTAACTGAGCATTGGTGTCACAGGAAGTTAAACGCCAATGCTCGGTAGGGCAGGTCCCTTGTATTAATGATGATTACAGATGGTTCAATATGGATATTGACAAGAATTCTGGGCAGTTTGCCGATCCGTTTATCACGGCGACTGGAGAAACTCGGGCCAGCGTCAAACTTGGCACAATTAAAACGCTTTGGTTTAACACCGGCACCCTATGCAACCTCGCCTGCGAAAGTTGTTATATAGAATCCAGTCCGGTGAATGACCGTCTCAGTTATATCAGCCTAACTGAGGTTCAACGCTTTCTTAATGAAATTCAACAGGGCAACCTTGGCACGCAACAGATCGGCCTGACCGGTGGCGAGCCCTTTATGAATCCGGATATTATTGCCATCATGGCCGAGATTTTGCGCCGTGGTTTTAACCTGCTGGTACTGACCAATGCTATGCGCCCAATGCTTAAATGCAAGGTTGGATTATTGCAGTTACAAAAACAGTATGGTGCGCAACTCACCATTAGAGTTTCAGTAGATCATTATCGCCAGGACCTGCACGAGGAAGAGCGCGGCGCCCACAGCTGGAAGCCAATGCTGTTTGGTCTAAGTTGGCTGGGCAAGCATGGTTTTAACATTCATGTCGCGGGCCGCAGACGCTGGGGCGATGATGAAGAAGATCTGCGCGACGGGTTTACGGCGCTGTTTGACGCGCAAAATCTCGGTATTGATGCAGGTAGTGAAAAACAGGTACTGCTATTCCCGGAAATGAACCAAGAGGTAGCTGTGCCAGAGATTACGTCTAACTGCTGGGACAAACTGGCAGTTAATCCCGACGACTTAATGTGCGCCTCGTCGCGCATGGTAATTAAACGCAAGAGCGATACAGCGCCTGTCGTTGTCGCCTGTACCTTACTACCCTACGACGAACAGTTTGTTCTTGGCACAACCCTGGCCGAAGCCAGCACAACAGTACAGCTCAACCATCATCATTGCGCAAACTTCTGTGTGCTCGGTGGCGGTTCCTGCACTGCAGCTGATTCGGCATAGCGTTGTGCAGCGCACCCAACCAGTTGCGGAGATCCAGCTGAGGTTGGCTGCTTGAGTCGACTGGCATCTGTTCGAGCAACGGGGTTAGGTCAGCCTCCCTATCAACATCCGTCAGATGCGGTAACAGCGCAGGTACAGCGTCAAGCTCGGTCATGAGTTGTTGTGCAGTTGTCGCGCAGCTGTACTCAACCGCTCGCCATACCCGCTGCGCGATAGGCGCCTTACCGGCGAATAAATAATAGCCACCATCCTCTGCCGGGCCAATGGCAAAATCATGATTATCGAGACTATCAATGGCTTTTTGGAGCAATGCAAGGTTCAGTTGAGGGACGTCAGCGCCAAGTAAAATAACCCGCTCATACTGGGCAATTAGCTGCGTATAAATACTATGTTGACACAGGCCAAGATCACCTTGGCCGGCATGAAGTCGATCAAACCGAGACCAAATAGGCCTACCCATCGCGCTCTTTTCAGCCACAGCCCAGAAAGGCGTTATGGCCCTGTCGGCGCACAATGTGGCTACTGTGTGCTCGATAGCCCGAACTGACAGTTGATAAAACTGTTGCGCCTCAAGCGCCCCAATCTTGGCGGCGAGACGGGTTTTTACCGCAGAGAATTCGGGTGTTTTGACAAAGATGGCAATCGCGGTTCTGTTCAATACTGTTTCCGCCGCCAGCGCAGTAAAACGTAATGCCACTGAAAGAGCAGCGTCAGTTTTAGCCAGCCACGATCCTGATAGGCACGTGGGCTAGTAACCAGAGTTGAACCGGTACGCTTTCGTTTTATACCGGCCTGCGCGGCTTTCCATACCAGTAGCAAGTCTTCGCCATAGGGCGCAATCTCCGAATAGCCTCCCAGGCGCCTAAATTGATTCCGCTCCATGCAAAGCCCCTGATCACCAAAGGGCGTGCCAAATAACTTTGAGCGTAGATTGGCCCCCCAGGCATTAAGGCAGGTTAGACCCAGCTGTTGGCGGTTATTTGCAAAGGCCAAATCAAAATAATGTAAGGCTTGCGGATAGCTGTGAATACTGCGTTCAAGTGCACGGACATTGTCGGCGGTAACGCGGCTATCCGCATGCAAGAACCACAGCCATTGGCCACGGGCCTGGGCGGCACCTTTATTTAGGCTGACTGCACGGCTGCCTTTACAGCACTGAACAATGTCAGCCTTGAGCGCAGGTATCTGTTTAAGATCCTGCAATAAATGCGTCTGCTGAGTCTCTGTGGGGGCGAGTGGAATAATAATACTGAGATCTACCGACATAGTATGGCAAGCCATTTTCGTTGTTCTGCATCCATATTTTGCGGCGGCGTTAAAATGGCCTTCGCCAGTGCACTGCGGATATCCTCGGGGGTCTCGCTGAGTGGTGCGCGGACAAATTCTCTCAATAGCGCCTGTGCTTTTTGTAGGGCAGTATTATAGGTGAGGAAGAACTGATCCATGCTGACATGCTGGCTGCTGTCATCCATCCAGCAGTCATAGTCCGTGATCAGGCATAGCGAGCAATAAGCCAGCTGCGCCTCACGGGCTAAAAAAGCCTCGGGAACATTGGTCATACCCACTAGATCGCACTTGGCGGCATCGCGTAAAAAATGACTCTCTGCACAGGTGCCGAGCCGCGGCCCCTCGACACAGGCATAGGTTTTATCCCTGTGCAGAGGCTGGTTAAGGCGCTGCGCCGCTGCAGCAATATCAACGCATAGAGCGGGGCAGCAGGGGTTCGCCGTCGCTATATGTGCACAGACGCCATTACCAAAAAACGTCTGCTCGCGGTGGCCTCTGGTGTGATCAAAGTACTGTGCAACCAGCGCCAGATCACCTGGCCTGATGTCGCTGCGCAAGCTGCCTGCTGCGGAGACAGAACATATTCTGCTGGCGCCACATTCTTTAAGCGCAAAAATATTGGCTCGGTAGTTTATTTCATGCGGTAAAAACTGATGGGCATGACCGTGACGCGGTAGAAATAGAATCGGCTGCCCACCATAGGTGCCCAGGCTAATCGCAGCAGAGGGTTTACCAAAAGGGGTGTCCATCTCTAGCTGCTGGTTAATATCCAAACCCTCAAGATTATATAGCCCAGAGCCTCCAATAAGTGCCAACATTTAATCGCACGCCACAGGTGCATCAGCCTTAAAAGCACCATAGTGAATAGCGCAGTCGCCATGCACCTTAAAATGTTTTGCCAGCCTTGTATTGCTTAACATGAGCGCCGTGTTACTGCAGATCGGTATCGGTTCTTCGGTGGCAAATTGCAGCTCGGCGTCAAGCATAAAAACGTTTCCTGCACCGCGGGATGGATATTGTTGAGTAATGCCTGAATATAAGGTGGCTGCGCATCAGAAGGGCAGCAGACACTGGTTTTCAGGTCTTCATTGGTGTCCAGAACGGACCCGTAATAGGCTTTGACGTTGTCGACAATCTGACTGTTGCGACTGGTCTGATCGGCATCATGTGGCTGTTGAATATCCTTATTCATGGCGTTTCCCTGTGGCTGTAGACAGTTGCCTTCAATGGCAGCTCTCCCTTATGACAACAGATACCTGGATTAGATGCAACGGCTGGACTGGGTAGTCATTTTTTTCGGTTTACACCGCGCCTTTCTGTAATGATACTTGCACGCTACAAGTTAATTATCGAGCCCAGAGAACTATGTCTATTTACAAAGTACCACAAAAGGAATTGTCATTTATTTTGGAAGAGCTCGTCGGTTACGACGCGCACTGTAAAATGCCCGGCTATGAAGAGGCCAGCAGCGATATGGTTGAGGCTATTTTGCCCGAGGCTGCCAAGTTCTTTGAAGAAATGGTAGCACCGACCAACTGGGAAGCCGATACGCAGCCCGCGCACCTCGATGAGGGCACGGTGGTTACTGCGCCGGTATTAGACGGTGTGTACAAGCAGATGGTCGAGGCTGGCTGGTGCTGTTTAAGTGGCGATGCCAAATATGATGGTGCAGGGTTCCCCGGTGTTATCGATGTTGCAGTACAAGAGATGCTGCAATCGGCCAATGTCGGCTTTAGCTTGCTGCCCATGCTGACCCGCGGGGTCATCCATGCCCTCAATCTGTATGGAACAGAGGACCAAAAAGAAACCTATCTGAGCCATTTAATTTCCGGTAACTGGTCGGGGACTATGAACCTTACCGAGCCACAGGCCGGCACCGATTTGTCAGCTGTAAAAACCAAGGCGGTGCCTCATGGTGAGCATTATCTGGTCAGTGGGCAGAAAATTTATATTACCTGGGGTGACCATGATCTGGCCGAGAATGTCATTCACCTGGTGCTGGCACGACTGCCAGATGCGCCCGCAGGTAACCATGGTATCTCGCTGTTTTTAGTGCCCAAATATCTGATTAATGCCGATGGCAGCCTGGGTGAGCGCAATGATGTCAAAGCGGTAGGCGTCGAACACAAGCTCGGTATTCATAGCAGCCCCACCTGCACCATGGCCTTTGGTGAGGCGGGTGGCGCAATCGGCTATCTGGTTGGGCCTTTAAATCAAGGTTTGATGTGCATGTTCAGCATGATGAACAATGCGCGTTTATCTGTGGGTCATCAGGGGGTTAGTGTCGGTGAGCGCGCCTATCAGCAAGCTGTAGCCTATGCGTCAGATCGTGTGCAGGGCAAGGTTCAGGGTGTCGAGGGCAATGCCCCTATTATTCATCACCCGGATGTAAAGCGCATGCTGATGCAGATGCGCGCACTGACCGAGGCAGGGCGTGCCATGTCATTCTTTACGATTGCCGCAGAAGATCGCAGCCATCGTCACCCCGATGCCGATCAGCGCGCTGCTGATGCACAGCTAGTCGAAGTTATGACGCCTCTAGTCAAAGGCTGGTCTACCGAGGTGTCTATGGAAAGCACCTCTCTGGGTGTCCAGGTGCACGGAGGTATGGGTTTTATCGAGGAAACCGGTGCTGCCCAGCATATGCGCGATGCCCGCATTCTGCCTATCTACGAGGGTACTAATGGTATTCAGGCCCTAGATTTTGTCGGTCGTAAATGTTTGCGCGACGGCGGCGAAACAATTGCCCGCCTGCTTGCCGAAATGCAACAGACGGCATCTGAGTTATCTGCTGCCAGTGGTGCAGTTGGAGAGTTATCAGTGGCATTGACGACCACGGTTAAGCAATGTCAGCAGGCACTGGAATATGTGCTGGCCAACAGCGCCAAGTCTCCCTCACTGGCCTATAACTTTCTTATGCTATTCGGTAATAGTGTGTCTTTCTGGCTGCTGGTCAAGTTGGCAGCAGCGGCACAGAAACATATTGATCAGGGGTCCAGCAATCCTTTTTATGCACAGAAAATAAAAACTGCGAGCTTCTTTTCTAGCCAAATTCTAACCCGTAATTTAGCCTACTTGGCCAGCGTAATTACTGATTCGAACTATGCCGAAGAACTTGTTGCAGCAGACTTTCAAACACTGTAAGTTCCCTCCAGGAAAATAATAGGGCCGCGAGATAGCGGCCTGAAGTTAGTTTTCTTGTTAAATAAAAAGCGGCCTGAGCCGCGCTATGTAAAAAACTATCAAAACCTTGGGGAGTTACCTTGAACAAACTATTAACTAAGTCAATCTTAGCCGCTGCTATTGCTGCTTCGGCCGCTACATCCAATGCAGCTGTACTTGAAGAAATTGTGGTCACTGCGCAACAGCGTTCGGAGTCATTGCAGGATGTTCCAGTCTCGGTTGCCGCTGTAACCGCAGAGAAAATGTCTAATGCGGGTATTGTTGATCTGCAGGGCCTGTCTGAATTGGTGCCTAACTTCAGTATCAATGAAACCGGTATCTCTACCACAGTAACTATTCGTGGTATCAGTTCTGGTATCAACCCCGGTTTTGAGCAGTCGGTAGGTATTTATAACGATGGTATTTTTTATGGTCGTGACCAGCTAGCGCGTATCCCAATGATGGATATGGAGCGTGTTGAAGTGCTGCGTGGACCGCAGGGTATCCTTTTCGGCAAGAACAGCATCGCAGGTGCCGTCAG
>CBFIGD010000033.1:0-5334 GCA_965662065.1 uncultured Porticoccaceae bacterium
GTCTTCTGGCTTGTAACCGTACCAGTGAAACCCTCTGGTGTTCTGGAAGCTGTAGTTCATATCTGAGCTATCTAGGGTGGCCACATAAACTGTGCCATTATGATCTATGGGGCGCGTATGAAACTTCTCGGCACTCTCATTGCTCTGCCAGTTATTGGCGGCTTCGGATGCGGCTTTTGCGTCCCCTACCCAGCGCAAGGTGTTGTCGTGCTGATACATTCTGTAAAGCATGGCGTTAGTCTGGTGGTCATGGCCGGAAATATAGATCTCGCCATTGGTATCTGAGCCTACCGCCAGCCAGCTTTGATCTGGTCGCGAACCATCGGGGGCATCGGGCATCTGCCAGATATTCACACCATCGATAGCGCCGGCACGGGCATCATCGTAGGGTACGGTAATGACTTCTGGTTGTTCGGGCTGCTCTGGTTCTTGCGGCTGCTCTGGTTGCTCTGGCTCTAAGGGTTGCTGTGGGTCATTGGAGCTGTTATCTACTGGTGCCTGTGGACTGTCACTACCACTGTCACTACCACCACCGCCTCCACCACAGGCTGCAAGCAAGCTGACTAGCATAATCAGAATAATTTTGGACATGCTGAAAGAACGCCCCGTTAGGAGCTCTGCGTCTTTGCGGGGCATAATTATTTTCTCTTTTAATTATGTTGGGGATTACTGCCTATATCAGTAATGCAAGATCGCTGCCACTGGCCAAGCGATCCTTCGGCCTGTCACATATAAGCGTTACTGGTATCTGTATGGTCGGTCATATCCCTAACGCCTTTGAGCTCGGGGATCTTTTCCATCAGTGTTTTTTCTACGCCCTCTTTAAGGGTAAGGCTTACTGCGGAACAACCCTGACAGCCGCCACCAAACTCAAGTACCGCGATACCATCGGCCATTTCTGAGAGTGACACTACACCACCATGAGAGGCCAGGCCTGGGTTGATATCGTTGTAGAGCAGGTAGTTAATCTTGTCTTCTATGGGGCTATCGTCGGTGACATTGGGTAGACGTGAGTTGGGCGCACGAATGGTGAGCTGGCCGCCAAATTTATCTTCGGCAAAGTCGACTTTGGCTTCGTCCAGAAACGGAATACTGCGCTGTTCGAAGTAGGCATTAAAAGCCTCGTACTCGACAACCAGATCTTCCTCGTTATGCTCACCGGGACGGCTGTAAGCAATACAGGTTTCCGCTTTGGGTGTGCCTGGGTCGCTGACAAACATGCGCACGCCAATGCCTTCGCAGTTTTGTTTCTCTAGCAAGCCGGCAAGATACACCTGGGCTGAATCTGTAATCGTGACATTGAGCATAGTTTTTCCTGGCATCTAATCTAAGAATGTAAACTTGAGTAAACAACTTGGGTATTTTACGTCATCGCTCTGTGTAGGCCAACGCTTAGTTCATATTAAGGGTCGCTTTTTAGATTTATTTTGGTATTATGCGCATCCATCAAAATATTTTGATAAAGCAGACAAGACAAGGCCCCTCAAGGAATTAGGCAAGCATTATGAGCGATAAGATCACACAGGCGACCCAGCAACGGATTTTAGTTCTCGACGGTGCCATGGGCACTATGATTCAGCGCCATACGCTGGAGGAAGAGCACTTTCGTGGTGAGCGCTTTGCCGACTGGCAGTCAGACCTCAAGGGCAACAATGATCTGCTGAGCCTGACTCAGCCTGAGATCATCTGCGATATCCATCGCGCCTATCTTGAGGCCGGTGCCGATATCATTGAGACCAATACCTTCAACTCCACTACCATTTCTCAGGCCGACTACCATATGGAAGCGATCTCGCGAGAGATCAACGTCGCCTCTGCCCTGCTTGCACGCAGGGCCGCCGATGAGTTTTCTACCCCGGAGCGCCCGCGTTTTGTCGCTGGTATTTTGGGGCCTACCAGTCGCACAGCTTCACTGTCACCGGATGTAAATGATCCGGGTGCGCGCAACGTGACCTTTGATGAGCTGGTTGAAGCCTATGTTGAGTCCACCGAAGCCTTGATTGAGGGTGGCGTTGACCTGATTATGGTGGAAACCATTTTTGATACGCTCAATGCCAAGGCAGCACTTTTTGCGGTACAACTGGTCTTTGAGCAGCAGGGTTCTGAGCTCCCTATTATGATCAGCGGCACCATTACTGATGCCAGTGGCCGTACCCTCTCCGGCCAGACACCGGAAGCCTTCTGGAACTCTGTGCGCCATAGCAAGCCGCTGAGCATTGGCTTGAACTGTGCCCTGGGCCCCAAAGAACTGCGCCCTCACCTGCTAGAAATTTCGACGGTTGCTGACACCCTCGTCAGTGCCCACCCCAATGCCGGCCTGCCCAATGAGTTTGGCGGCTATGATTTGGATGCCGCCGGTATGGCCGAGACTGTCGCTGAGTTCGCCAGTGCTGGCCTGCTCAATATTGTTGGTGGCTGCTGTGGTACTACGCCGGAGCATATCCGCGCTATTGCCGATGCCGTGGCGGATATAAAGCCTCGGCAAGTGCCTACTATTGCACCTGCCTGTCGTCTCTCTGGTTTGGAGCCGTTTACTATTTCCGCTGATTCACTTTTTGTGAATGTCGGTGAGCGCTGCAATGTCACTGGCTCGGCAGTGTTTAAACGCCTTATCCTGGAAGAAAATTACGATGCTGCTCTGGCAGTTGCCCGCCAGCAGGTTATCAATGGCGCGCAGGTGATCGATGTCAACATGGACGAAGGCATGCTCGAGTCTCTCCCGGCAATGGTTAAGTTTTTACATCTGGTTGCCTCTGAGCCTGAGATTTCCCGGGTGCCAATTATGGTCGACTCATCAAAGTGGGACGTCATTGAAGCTGGCCTTAAATGTATTCAAGGCAAATCTGTGGTTAACAGTATCAGCCTTAAAGAAGGCGAAGCCGAGTTTATTGAGAAGGCCAAGCTGTGTAAAAAGCATGGTGCCGCTATTGTGGTGATGGCTTTTGATGAAGATGGCCAGGCCGACAACCTTGAGCGCCGCCAGCAAATCTGTCAGCGCAGTTACGACATACTGGTCAATGACATTGGCTTCCCTGCGGAAGACATTATCTTTGATCCCAATGTATTTGCTGTGGCGACGGGTATTGAAGAACACAATCGCTATGGTCTCGACTTTATCGAAGCCAGCGGCTGGATTAAAAACAACCTGCCCCATGCGCTAATTAGCGGCGGCATCTCCAATGTGTCGTTTTCATTCCGCGGCAATAACCCTGTGCGCGAAGCGATTCACTCAGTATTTCTCTACCATGCCATTCGCGAAGGCCTAAGCATGGGCATTGTTAATGCCGGGCAGCTAGCCGTGTATGACGACCTGCCAACTGAGCTTCGCGATGTGGTTGAAGATGTGGTGCTGTTCCGCACCGCGGCCGGCACCGACAATCTGCTGGCCATAGCCGACAAATACCGTGGCGATGGCTCCACGCAGGCTAAAACCGAAGATCTAACCTGGCGCGAGGGCAATGTTAACCGCCGCCTTGAGCATGCTCTGGTAAAAGGCATTACCGAGTTTATTGAGCAGGACACCGAAGAAGCCCGCCAGGGAGCCAAGCGGCCACTGGATGTGATTGAAGGCGCGCTGATGGACGGCATGAATATAGTGGGTGACCTGTTTGGCTCCGGCAAAATGTTTTTGCCCCAGGTGGTTAAATCGGCGCGGGTTATGAAGCAGGCAGTGGCCTACTTGCAGCCCTATATTGAAGATGAAAAAGACGCGACCGCCAGCGCCAATGGCAAGATTCTTATGGCCACGGTAAAAGGGGATGTTCACGATATCGGCAAAAACATTGTCGGTGTGGTGCTGCAATGTAATAACTATGAGGTTATCGACCTCGGGGTAATGGTGCCCGCACAAAAGATTTTAGATACCGCGAGAGAACTCAATGTAGACATTATTGGTCTCTCAGGCCTCATTACTCCCTCTCTCGATGAGATGGTGACACTGGGCAAAGAGATGCAGCGTCAAAACTTTAACGTGCCACTTATGATTGGTGGCGCGACAACGTCTAAGGCACATACAGCCGTTAAGATTGCCCCGGGGTATCAAAACAACCAGGCTATTTATGTGTCTGATGCCTCCCGTGCCGTGGGTGTGGCAAGCAAACTTATCAGCAAAGAGCATCGCGACGACTTTATCGCCGAGATACAGCTCGACTATGATGCAGTGCGACTGCGCACCGCCAATAGAACCCCACGGGGAACCCTATTTGCCTATGCCGATGCTGTGAAGCAGAAACCTCAACTTAACTGGCGTGACTATCAACCCGAGATACCCAATCAACTGGGTGTGACGGTACTGGATGATTATCCGCTGGATGCTCTGCTGCCTTATATTGATTGGACACCGTTTTTTATTACCTGGGATCTGGTTGGCAAGTACCCAAAAATTTTGAATGATGATGTTGTCGGCGAAGCCGCGACCAATCTGTTTGCCGATGCGCAGGCAATGCTAAAAGATATTGTCGACAACAAGCGTTTAACCGCACGGGCTGTTTTTGGGTTATTTGAAGCCAACACGGTCAATCATGATGATATCGAAGTCTATGGTTCGGATGGGTCTACCAGTGCCACCTTGCATCAGATACGCCAGCAGATTCAAAAGCCTGGCGCCAGCGAAGAACTGACTTCACTGGCCGACTTTGTCGCACCCAAAGAGACAGGATTAACCGACTATATAGGCGCCTTTGCAGTCACCACGGGTATTGGTGGCGATGAGTTGGCCGCTAAATATGAAGCGGCCCATGATGATTACAATGCCATTATGGTCAAGGCGCTGGCCGACCGTTTGGCCGAGGCCTTTGCCGAGCATCTGCATCATCGAGTGCGCACCGAGTACTGGGGCTATGCGGCGGATGAAAGCCTAGATAACGAGGCGCTAATTAAAGAGAAATACCGCGGTATTCGCCCAGCACCAGGTTACCCAGCCTGCCCTGATCACACTGAAAAAGGCTCACTGTTTAAGCTTTTAGATGTTGAGAAAAATATTGGTCTTGAGCTGACCGATAGCTATGCCATGAACCCGGCCGCTGCCGTCAGCGGCTGGTATTTTGGCCACCCGGATGCCACGTATTTTAACACGGGGAAAATCGCTCCAGATCAGGTAGAATCATTAGCGCAGCGCAAAGGGCTGTCAGTTTCAGCGTTGGCGCGTTGGCTGACCCCTATTCTAAACGATTGATGACTTTTGGAAATCCAATGAACGATAAAACCTCTGATCAAGCAACAAAAAAGCCTGGCTTGGGCTCGCTAGTAAAAAGCATTTTAGCCGCCGCGATTGGCGTGCAGACGAACAAGAACCGAGAGAGAGATTTCACTCAGGGGAGTCCTTTGGCGTTTATT
>CBFIGD010000034.1:0-50196 GCA_965662065.1 uncultured Porticoccaceae bacterium
ACCAAATCCCAAAACGGAGGTCGGCCTGGGTCGGCAATAATAATCCGTTCAACGCCCGCCTCCAGGGCCAGCTCCAGCAAATCAAACAATGGCGCTGTCATCTCATCCCAAAAGCAGATATCGGTGCCGATAACGATTTGATATCTCGATAGCTCGTCTCGGGACAGGGACTCAAAGCTGCGGGCCTCAAAGCTCATTGCACATTGGTTAATCTCAGCCTGTAGTGCTAGAAAAGGGGCAACGGACTCATCAATATCCAGCCCTGTTACCTCTGCAGAGTACTGCTTGGCTAAAAAGAGACCGGTCAGCCCCCATCCACAACCAATGTCAAGCACGCGTGAGCCTGATGCCGGCGGGTAGGTGGTCAGGTAGTCCATTAGTACAAAACTTGAACGCCAAACCTTATTGCCGTGAGCGCTATGGTGCCCTCGCTGCTGACGTTTAAGTCTGCGCACGCCTGGGTGGGAAGCGCGCAGGGCTTTGATGCCTAAATAGTCAATCCAGTGAGTACTATTGGTGTCAGGCATAGATATCAGGTTCCAATTAAAACGCGGATTCTACCAGTAATACTGATCCTAGCCGAGGGTAAAGAAGCTAACTGTTGACCCAGTATTCATGCTATTTTACCGACCCGAAAGTGCAAAAATAAAACTGATACCATTTATGGTCGAAACCAATATTCATCCTTCGGTGCAAGCGTTATATCGCAATACCAACTACCAATTTTGGCTGTTACAGTTGGTAGGCTGGTTCGGTCTTGCACTGATTAGCTTTCTCAGTTTAACCCTGTGGTATGACCAGCAGGAATTTAACTATATCGCTCACACATTATTGCAATCGTTACTCGGGATTCTAGTGGCATGGCCATTGCGCCCGCTATTCCATTACCTGTGGAATATGCGCCCACTACCGAGGCTAATGAGCACTGCGTTCGGGGTGCTCGTCTGCTCGGGGATTTGGACAGTACTGCGTATCTCGACTTTTATGGCGCTGACGGATGAAGAGGGGCTATGGTCCGACTTTGGTGGTTGGCTATTCGGTTCGATCTTTATTTTTAGTTGCTGGGCAGCCTTTTATTATGGCATTAAATATTATCAGCTTCTGCAACAGGAGCACGAAACCTTATTAAAGGTCGCTGCAGAGAATAAAGAAGAGCAGCTCAAGCGCTCTAAGGCTGAGACGGTGGCTCATGAGGCACAGCTAAAAATGCTACGCTATCAGCTCAATCCCCATTTTTTGTTTAATACGCTCAATGCGATTTCTGCGCTGGTGCAGTCTAAGGATGCAAATAGAGCCAACAGCATGATTGTGCAGCTGAGTGATTTCTTGCGTTACTCCCTGGACAATGACCCTATTCAGAGAGTGAGTCTGAGCGAGGAGTTAAAGGCGCTTAAGCTGTATCTGAATATTGAACAGACGCGTTTTGGCAGCCGTCTGGCGTTGGAGTTCGACATAGCTGCCGCCGCTGAAGCAGTGAAAATACCTAGCTTGATTCTGCAACCGTTGGCTGAAAACGCCATTAAGTATGCAATTGCACCCATGGAGCAGGGTGGTAAGATAACTGTTAAAGCGAGACTGGATGGCGATTTTTTAGAGCTGGAAATGTTAGACACAGGAGCAAGTATAACATCACAAAATGCTCAGATTCCCAGTTCTGGCGTGGGTTTGCGAAATACAATAGACCGTCTGCACACCTTCTATGGAGACGACTGTAGCTTTAGGCTTGAAAATACCGATACTCAGGGCACTAGGGTTTACATGCGCTTACCTCTAGAAAAACAGATAAGATAAGCACTATGCAAAAGTTACGCACCATAATTGTTGATGATGAGCCGCTGGCACTGGACCTTTTGAGGTCCATTTTGGCTGACGTTGCCGATATCGAAATTGTCGCGGAATGCAGCAATGGCCGAGAGGCGATAGCTGCAGCCTCAGAATTAAATGTCGAGTTATTATTTCTTGATATTCAAATGCCCGGTGTCAATGGGTTCGAAGTGGTTAAGGCTCTCCAGGCAGAGGTGATGCCGATGGTGGTATTTGTCACTGCGTTTGACCAGTATGCAGTCGATGCTTTTGATCTCCATGCGGTGGACTATGTGCTCAAACCGCTAGATGCAGAGCGCATTGGGCGCGCGGTGGAACGTGCCTTGGATCGCCTGAAGTCCGGCCTTGATTTGAGTTTCAAAACGCCATTGATTGGCGCTATTAACGATATCTCTGAGCGCATACAGGCTGATAATCCCCAGCAGCAAAGCTCAGATAATCTTTCTGACGGCATGAAGACAAAGCTGCTCGTGCGTGATTCTGGGGTGGTGAAAGTTATCCCCTTTGAGGATATTGACTGGGTGGATGCCGCAGGAGATTACATGTGTGTGCATGCAGCGGGTGAAACCCATGTTATTCGCAGTACCTTGCGTGAGCTCATGAGTAAGCTCGACGATAAGCGGTTTGCCCGCATTCACCGCTCAACAATTGTAAATATTGAACGTGTGGTAAGCATTACACCATTGCAAAAGGGCGGTAGCTTACTGCACCTTAAGGAGGGGGAAACCCTTAAGGTAAGCCGTAATTATCGCGATTCAATTCGCAGTCTTTTCCAGTAGTTCCAGCCAAAATAATACCGCCAATGGCAGGCTGAATCCCGCTTGTCGCAGTGGAAAAACCGCCTATCGCATCTGTACTTCCTAACCTCCTCCAGCCATGACACCCTACGCCCTAATCGATTATAGATAAGTGTTTGAATTAAATCGGTGATGCTTTGATTCGCGATTAAAACAAATTTAGCTAGGGGAAAGTAAAAAATGCCAGTTGGACATAAACCTGCATATCTTCGTCACGATTTACTCAAATTTGGGGCAGTCATTTTAGTCGCTTTAGGGCTGGTTGTGGCTGCACCAGCGGCTATTGCCAAGAGCGATGTAAATGCTGACGTAGAAATGCGCGTCAAGACTATTCTTGAATCCATGACTCTGGAACAAAAAGTGGGTCAAATGGTGCAGGGTGAAATCAAGTCGGTGACACCGGCAGATGTGACCAAATATCATCTTGGTTCTATTCTTAACGGTGGCGGCTCTTTTCCCAATGGCAATAAAAACGCTGAAGTAAGCGAGTGGTTAGAACTGGCGGACAAATACTACAACGCGTCACTGGATACCAGTGAAGGCGGCGCGGGTATTCCCATTTTATGGGGTACCGATGCAGTGCATGGCCACAACAATGTTATCGGCGCCACGTTATTTCCACACAATATTGGTTTAGGCGCTGCCAATGACCCCAAGCTAATGCGTAAGATCGGTGAGATTACCGCCCGTGAAGTTGCTGTAACAGGCATCGACTGGTTGTTTGCGCCGACTGTTGCCGTGGTTAAGGATAATCGTTGGGGCCGCACCTATGAAGGCTACAGTAGTGAGGCGCCTATTGTTAAATCCTATGCCGGTGAAGTGGTTACTGGCGTTCAGGGTGTTCCCGGAGAGCTGCGTACCAACCACCAGCGTGTGATTGCTACGGCAAAGCACTTCATCGGTGATGGCGGTACCTTCCGTGGCATTGATCAGGGTGATACTCGCCTCGATTTAGATACCTTGATCGCAGAACATGGGCAGGGCTACATAACGGCCCTGGACGCTGATGTGCAGACAGTGATGGCATCTTTTAACCGCTGGAATGGCCTAAAAATTCATGGACACAAGCAACTATTGACCGATGTGCTCAAAGATCAGATGAACTTTGATGGCTTTGTAGTGAGTGACTGGGATGGTATTGGTCAGGTGGCTGGCTGTAACAATGAGACATGCCCGCAGGCCATTAATGCTGGTATAGATATGATCATGGTGCCCAATGACTGGAAGAAGCTGTTAGAAAATACGCTGCTTCAGGTGCGTAGTGGCGAGATACCTATGGCGCGAATTGATGATGCCGTCAGCCGAATCTTGCGAGTTAAATTGCGTGCAGGCCTGTTTGAAAAAGGTGCCCCATCGAGCCGCGAAGTGGCGGGCAATGAAGCGCTGATTGGCTCGCCAGAGCACCGTGCAGTGGCCCGTGAAGCCGTTAGAAAATCCTTGGTACTGCTAAAAAATAACAACCGCACATTGCCGTTAAAGTCGGGCCAGCATATTTTGGTCACCGGTGATGGCGCCGACAATATTGGTAAGCAAAACGGTGGCTGGACTATTACCTGGCAAGGGACAGAGAACAAGAACTCAGACTTTCCTGGCGCCACCTCAATCTATGCGGGTATTGATCAGGCGATGACCGAGATTGGCGGCTCTGCCGAGTTGAGCACTGATGACAGCTGGACGAAAAAACCAGATGTTGCAGTGGTTGTTTTTGGTGAGGAGCCCTATGCCGAAGGACAGGGCGATATAGACGCACTGTACTATCGCAATGGCTTGAAAACTGACCTGGAATTGCTCCAGAAGCTTAAGAGTAAAAATATTCCAGTGGTAGCAGTTTTCCTTACAGGCCGCCCGCTGTGGGTCAATGCTGAAATCAATAGTTCTGATGCATTTGTCGTTGCCTGGCTGCCTGGTACCGAAGGTGGTGGTATTGCCGATGTCTTGGTGGCGGATAAAAAGGATCGACCACGCTACGATTTTACTGGTCGCCTGTCCTTTGATTGGCCTAATGCCGAACTCAACGCAGACGACAGTTCTCAGCCGGTTTCCTCATTGCTGCTTAAAAGAGGGCAGGGCCTGAGCTATGGTAAATCAAGCATTGTCTCCAATGATCTTAATGAAGAGCCTATGGCTGAGAAATCTGCTACTGAGGAAGTTATATTTAGTGGTAGCACAAAGGCTCCTTGGAGTGCCTTTGTTGGTGATTCCAGTAATTGGAGCCTTAAAGTAAGCGGCGCCAAAACGAATTCTGCATTTGGTGCGCTGAGCGTAACCACCGTGGATGGCAATGTTCAGGAAGATTCACGTGCCGTGGCCTGGACTGGTGGTCATATGAGTCAGTTTTTCTTTCAAACCGAAGTGCCGATGGATCTAAGCGGCCTTGCTGGAGAAGGTGGCGCACTGTCAATGACCTTCAAAGTAGATAAACGCCCTGAGGGTCGTGTTACTCAGCGCATGGACTGTGGCTACCCCTGTTCTGGCGGTGTAGATTTAACGCGGCTGTTCGGTGTGCTACCTGAAGACAAGTGGGTTACTGCCTCGATCGAGTTGAGCTGCTTCGCGAAAAATGGCGTTGACCTCAGTCGCGTCAATGCTCCGCTGCTAATATCCACAGATAAGCCATTCGGCCTTACTATTCTGGATGTACGTTTAACTGCTGATGTAGCCAAAAACACGATTGTTGGATGTCAGTAACGCCAGCTATTCCCAGGGTGATCTGCATTGCCAGGTCACTCTGAGGCTATCTGTAGTGGTAGCCTTAAAACGTTTCCATTGGTGAATTAACGCCTAAGCTTCCCGGCAGTGCAAATTAACCGATGTACTGCTAATATTCCGCAATCAATAAACCATAATTCTACTAGTGGCATAAACCACTGGATTTGTAGGCGGGGTAAATCATGCAAGCAACATTCACCAAAATGTCTCAGAGTACCGCTGAGGACTGGCAGATCATTATGCCAGAGCAAATAGCCTTTTTTAAAAAGCTCCCAGATCGCATTCTTAGCCACATGGCGTTACTTGATGGTGACTATGGCGGATTTGCCATAGATCGCCTGCAGCACTCATTACAGACCGCACACCGGGCTGCTGAGGCTGGGGAAGATGATGAATATATTGTCTGCGCGCTATTACATGATATTGGTGACACTCTGGGTAGTGCTAACCATGCTGATGTCGCCGCCGCCATTCTGCAGCCATTTGTGTCAGAAGAAAATCACTGGATGATCAAGCATCACGCCATTTTTCAGGGCTATAACTTTTTCCACTTTCTGGGTGCTGATCGCAATATGCGTGATCAGTTTCGCGAGAGCGATAACTTTAAGCGTACCGCGCGCTTTATTGCCAAATATGACGATCCAGCCTTTGATCCGGCAATGCCAAAGATGGCGCTATCCCTATTTGAAGACCATGTGCGCCGCGTCTTTGCGGAGCCTAAGAATAGTCTCTATAAAGACGCTATGAGCGAGAGTTAGGAGCGGACCATGACTGCAGGGCGTATTAAAGGAATCTATATTGCTGCCGCAAAGGGGTCTAATGTCAGCGGCCACCAGACGGTGTCTGTCCGCGCTGGCAAAGGTATTGAAGGTGATCGTTATTTTTCTAATACAGGCAAAAACAGATCCAATTACAAAGGTCAGCCAGATTGGGAAATTACCCTTATTGAGTCTGAAGTGATCGCTGCCTTTAATCAGGACACTGGACATACATTCCATGAAAGTGATTTTCGCCGCAATTTAATCACTGAGGGGATCCGCCTCAATGACCTGGTGGGTAAAACCTTCCAGATTAATGGCGTTAGCTATTATGGCGTACAGCTTTGTGAACCCTGTGCGGGCCTGCAGAGACGTATGGCGGTCAACATAATTCCAGACCTAATTGGCAAGGGAGGTCTGCGTGCCCAGATTCGCGGCAATGGCCTGATTGCTGTGGGTGACAGCATATCCAGCTAACCCATTGAATCCAAACGATAAAGCTACTTTGGTAAACGAAAAAACTTGATCGCTGTGGCCGTGGTTGCGGCGGCTATATCCGCTTCAGACTCATTTCTTGCGGCACCAATGCCGGCTAAAACCGAGGTTAAAAATGCGGGCTCATTGCGTCCATTTTTAGGCTTTTTGGGCATATTTCTCGGCGTTAGATAAGGTGCATCTGTCTCAATCATTAGGCGGTCAAGTGGAATATTAGAGACGATTTTTTTTAATTCAATGCCGCGTCGCTCATCACAAATCCAGCCTGTTATACCAATATGTAAGTCCATATCTAAATAACTAAAAAGAGTATTTTTATCGCCGGTAAAACAATGTACAACAGCACCGCAAATGCTGTCGCGGTAACTGTTTAATATTTCAATCTGTCGCTGAGATGCATCGCGCTCATGCAAAAAAAGTGGCAGCTGCAATTCAATAGCCAGTTCAATATGCGCTTCAAAAGATAGCTGCTGATCTTTTTGTGAAGAAAAGTTGCGATTAAAATCCAGGCCGGTTTCGCCAATAGCCACGACTGAGGAATGCTGCGCCAACTCGCGCAATAGCGTTGCATTTTCGCGATTATAGGTGTTGGCATCATGAGGATGTATGCCAGCTGTAGCATAGAGCATGTCTGGAAATTGCTGGCCATATTGAGCACAGATTTCGATCACAGCCTGACTGTCCTCAATGGAGGTGCCCGTCAGGATAAGTCTCTCTACACCAGCCTCCTGGGCCCGCTCTAGTACTGCTTCAATATCCTTTTCAAAGCGTGAGTTGGAAAGATTGACACCAATATCAATAAGCATGTTTAGACCCAAATAAATGGTTTGTTTTTATAATAATGTGTCGCGTTCATGTGGTTTCAGCATAGGAGGCTTTAATCCCAACTTGCGAGAATATATTACCGAATACATAAGGATGTTACTGACATAGCTGCGAGTTTCTTTGAACGGAATTAATGTCATCCAGACATCAAAGGGCAGTTTGCCGTCAGTCTTTTTTAGCCACTGGTCCACCCGGTGGGGCCCAGCATTATAGGCAGCGCTGGCGAGTATTCGGTTATTATCAAAGCGTTCGAGCATACTCTTATAGTAGTTTGAGCCAATGGGTATGTTTGTCGCTGGATCATGGAGCTGTTTTTTATTTCGGTAGGGTATTTTATATTTTCGGGCGGTAGATTTTGCCGTGGCTGGCATTACCTGGATAAGTCCCATGGCGCCAGCAGAGGAGGTTGCGCTGGCATTAAAAGCACTTTCCTGGCGAACCAGAGAAAACAGTAAATAGTTTGCTATGTTAGTATTTTTAGCAGCTTTGTTAATCAGGTCGACGTAGGCCAGGGGGAAGCGTATTTCGACGTCATCCCAATATTTTACAGTGCCTAAACTGGCAATTGCCTTGTTGTGCCACTGCCATTGACTGGCCAGCACTGCGGCGGCGAGCCAGTCGGAGCTAGTGAAATTTCTCGTCGCATAATTCCATTCACGGTTAGCGTTGAGGCTGTCACCATGAAATAGCAGTTCTTGTGCTCGCTGTAAGGCTGGCATAGCTTTCAGGCTATTGATGCGCACCTCATCAATGGGTAAAGGGTTGTGATTAAGGCTGTAATCCAGCGCTAATTTTTCACTGGCCAGAAAGCCGTAAAAGTCTCGTTCCCGAGCGAGACTTCTGGTCAGAGTGTCGATATGCGGGTTCATTGTGCTGGCTGGATCACCCTCCATACTGCGAATAGCCCAGTAGCGCCAGATACTCTGTTGTTGGTTTTCCTGGGGCAGTCGGGCCAACCATTTGCGCACAGCGGGCCAGTCAAGTTCTCGCAGTGCCTCACGGATACGCCATTCGGTCAAGGTGCCTTGCATTGTTTGATTGAGCAGCTGCAGATGATCGACAAAGTAACTGTCGGCGGCAGCAGTATGGCCATCGCGGTAGAGCGCCTTAACAATTGCGCTGACCACAGTGGCGCGTGCACGATGGCTAAATTCATGGGTCTGTTGGTAGCGACTCCAATATTTAAGGGCCTTATTGGGGTCTTTGCGCGCCAGGTGCTTGAGGGCATGTTCAAGGATGTTGAGTTCATCCACACTGTGCTCAACAAAGTTGCTGTGTTGGCCGACACGATGAGGGTCGCGATCAACATTGTAGTAAATAGCATAGCGTTTTTTGTAGCCGGGACTTACAAAGAAGCGCTTTAAATAGCGGGCAAGCTGATATCTATGATTGAGCATAGCCTCATTAAAACGCTGCCAGGCCAGCTTCTCGCTGATATGCCCTCCACTAATCAAAATGCCAAATAATTTGTCGCAGGTTTTAGGCTGTGATTTTCCTTGAGCCCATAATTGTAGACCAGATTGCAGGGCCACAGATTTATCGCCGAGGCGATACTGGGCAAGATGAAAGTTGCATTGACGGCTGGTGTTGGCAACATACGAATGCTTGCCGAACACATCAATATAGCGTTGCCAGTGGCCACGGCGCGCTAAATAGTCCAACCACTTACCCTGCAGAAACTGCGCTTTGACGGTTCCTTCATAGCTCGCTAAATAGTTCGTAATGGCAATGCGTTTCGAATAGCGCAGGTCGGCGAGAAGTTCTGCATAGAGAAGATAGGGATAGAGCGGATAGTCGACAAGCTGCTTACGTTGTTCGCGCAGTGCCCGCCAATCGCCACGTCCAATCAGTTGGAGCGATTGGCTGTAGAGTTTGCGCTGCTGGTCAAGGATCCCTTTTTTATGATCCAGTGCAGGCGCCAATGATTGTTGCTGAGCATACGACTGGGGCGCCACAGCTAGCAGGATCAAAAATAGTCCGATCAGCAACAGTGACGTTGAGGCCAGGGCGCGATTTGTACTGATCATGGGGTTCCTTACTGATGATATTGCCACTGGTTTCAAAGTTACCAGTTAAGGAATCAAATTACGAGTATGCGCGGGGAGTTACTCGGAGATTCTCACCGCCAGCACATCACAGCTGGCACCATGCAATACTGAATTGCTGGTCGAGCCAAAAATAAGCGCCAAACCATGGCGGCCATGACTGCCAACAACAATTAAATCAACGGCATCTCGTTTGGCCATGTTGTGCATTTCCTGAGCAGGGTGGCCCAGAATAATATGTCGATCTTCCTCAGGCACGCTCAGTTGCACGGCTAGCGCAGAGAGCCGCTCTGTGGCCTGAGTTTGCAATTGCGTCTGAACGTCGGATAGATCTACCGGTATGTCGCCACCGTAGGTAAAGGCTAGAGGCTCTAGAACATGGCAAATTGAGATTTTTGTATCGCTGTTGGCAAAAAGAAACTTGACGCGGTCTATCACTTGCTGTGATTCTGGAGAGAGATCCAAGCCAATTAGGATATGTTTGTAAACAGACATGTTATTAAGCCTCGCAAGCTGAAAATGTAATTATAACGGCATTGACCGTATAGAGAGTAAGAGTAGTCGGAAATGAGCTGGTTGTTAATACTATTTATCATCGCTGCGGTGATTTCACCATTGATGTGGCTCAAACAATCGCCACATGCAAAGCGTATGACCGAGCTGAGAGGCCTGGCTAATAGCTTATCAATCCAGGTCAGCCTGCATCGCCGTCCCGATGCGCGTGATGAGGAAACGGCACTAGAGGCCGTCTGTTATCGGATGGCTTGGTTAGATAGAGACTGTGATCAGAACTGGGTTTTACAGCGCTTTAGCCAGCGTGGCTGGGATTCTAACTGTGCAGGGTGGCGCTGGACCCAGCATCAGGCGGATCCGCAATGGGATGTGCTACTGGCTCAATTAATCCCGCAAATGCCGTCTGGAGTCAGCGCGGTAATCGCCAATAGAGCAGGTATTGGTGTGATCTGGGATGAGCGCGGCGATGCGCAGGCACTGCAAAAAATTGGTGATAATTTGCAGGAGCTGAGAGAGAAAGCAAAAGAAATTTGTCATTGAAGCTTGACCAATGGGTAACCAAGCACGTATATATGCGCCCCTTGTGTTGATCAACTTAATCAGGTTACTGAACTGTCGCATCGTTTTTCAGGTAAAAACGGGGCCGTATTGAAGGAATTGAATCCTACTATGGGTAAGTCTTTAGTTATTGTAGAGTCACCAGCCAAAGCCAAAACTATCAATCGATATTTGGGCGATGACTTTATTGTTAAGTCCAGTGTTGGCCATATTCGCGACTTGCCGACCGGCGCTAATCGCACCACGACTGATCCTAAGGAACGCGCCCGTCAGGCTGCGATCACGCGCAAATTATCGCCTGAAGACAAGATTATTCACCGCGAGAAAAAAGCCAAATCTCAGCTTATAAATAGTATGGGCATAGACCCAGACAATGACTGGAAAGCCGAATATGCAACACTCCCCGGCAAAGAGAAGGTGGTCGCAGAGCTCAAGAAGTTGGCAAAAAATGCTGACACCGTCTATCTGGCGACGGATTTGGATCGCGAGGGAGAAGCCATTGCCTGGCACCTGACTCAGGTGATTGGTGGTGATGACAGCCGCTATAAGCGCGTTGTATTTAATGAAATTACCAAGAAGGCTATTCGTAAAGCGTTCGAGGATCCGGGTGAATTGAATACCGCCCGAGTCGACGCCCAGCAGGCGCGGCGGTTTCTTGATCGCGTCGTGGGTTTTATGGTGTCGCCGTTGCTGTGGGAAAAAGTCGGCCGCGGCCTGTCTGCCGGCAGAGTGCAGTCGGTTGCCCTAAAGATGATTGTCGAGCGCGAGCGTGAGATTCGCGCCTTTATTCCCGAGGAGTACTGGACTGTTCAGGCCGACCTGGAAGAGCGAGAACAGGGCGAGGGCGACGAGATAAAGGTTCGCTTTGATGTTAAGCGGCAGCTTGGGAAAGCCTTCCGCCCAGCTAACAAAGAGCAGGCCGATAAAGCTCTGGCGGCCCTGCGCGAAGCGGATTATGTGGTTAGCAAGCGTGAAGATAAACCTACCAAGTCCAAGCCTTCAGCGCCATTTATCACCTCAACATTGCAACAGGCAGCGAGCACGCGCCTGGGCTTTGGTGTAAAGAAAACTATGATGATGGCTCAGCGTCTCTATGAAGCAGGCTACATCACTTATATGCGAACTGACTCGACGAATCTAAGTGCCGACGCTGTCGCGGCCTGTCGTGAGTATATTCAGCAACATCATGGTGCCAAGTATCTGCCTGAAGAGGCAATCAGTTACAGCAGTAAGTCGGGGGCCCAAGAGGCGCACGAAGCTGTCAGGCCATCCAATATCGATATTCGCCCCGGCAGTCTCGATGATATGGAAGTGGATGCGCGCAGACTCTATCAACTTATTTGGCAGCAATTTGTCGCCTGCCAGATGACCAATGCAGAGTTTACTGCCACCACGATTACTGTGTCTGCTGGCGATTATGACTTAACAGCCAAGGGCAGAGTGACGCGCTTTGACGGTTATCTTGCCGTTATGCCGCCCAAGGCGAGCAAAGACGAAGATGGCGAATTGCCAGATTTACAGCAGGGTGACCTGATGAGTATGTTGCTATTGATTCCCCAGCAGCACTTTACTAAACCCACCGCGCGTTTTTCTGAAGCGGCGCTGGTTAAAGAATTAGAAAAGCGTGGTATCGGCCGTCCCTCAACTTACGCTTCGATCATCTCTACGATTCAAGATCGCGGCTATGTGCGTATTGAGAACAAGCGAATTTTTGCCGAGAAGATTGGTGATATCGTTACTGATCGCCTGTCTGAAAGCTTTACTGACCTGATGGATTACAGTTTCACCGCTACCATGGAAGAGCGGTTGGATGAGGTAGCCGATGGCAAGCTTAACTGGAAGCAGTTGCTCAATACCTTTTATAAAGGGTTCAGCACACAGGTTGGCATGGCGAAGGATACCGATGCAGGTATGCGCCCCAATATGCCCTCTGAGACCGACATTGCCTGTGCCAAGTGCGACCGCCCAATGATGATTAGAACCGCTGGTACAGGCGTATTTCTGGGCTGCTCTGGGTATGCGCTGCCGCCTAAAGAACGCTGCAAGCATACGGTTAACCTAACGGCCGGTGATGAGGCGATTAACATTGAAGAGGATGACGAGGCTGAATCTAAGCTCTTGATGCATAAGCATCGCTGCAAGCTGTGCAACACCTCTATGGATAGCTACCTGCTCGATGAAACACGCAAGCTACACGTATGCGGTAATAACCCGGACTGCATCGGCTATGAGGTTGAGATAGGCCAATATGTGATTAAAGGCTATGAAGGCCCAGTCATCGAGTGCGATAAATGCACCAATGAAATGCAGCTTAAGACTGGCCGGTTTGGTAAGTACTTTGGCTGTACTGGCGAAAATGCTGAGGGCGAGCCGTGCAAAAACACACGTAAATTGCTGCGCAATGGTGAGGCCGCGCCGCCTAAGGTTGACCCAATCTCTATGCCGGAACTGCGCTGTGAAAAAGTTGAAGATCACTACGTACTCCGTGATGGCGCCTCAGGTATTTTCCTTGCCGCCAGTCAGTTCCCGCGTCATCGTGAGACGCGAGCACCGACCGTTAGTGAACTGTTACCTTACAAAGATCAGATTGACGAAAAGTATCAGTTTTTGCTGACTGCGCCAGTGACGGATCCCGAGGGTAAAACCACAGTGATTCGCTACAGTCGCAAAACGAAAGAGCAATATGTGCGCAGTGAAGACGATGGCAAGCCAACGGGGTGGAGTGCTTTTTACAGCGGTGGTAGCTGGAAGGCTGCTGAAAAAGGTAAGTAAAGGCGATGGCGCTCTCGGTGTATCTGTCTGCGGTCAATCAAAAATTACTGTTTGCTGGGCAGTTGCTGGCGATAGACGTCAAGATGTCAGTGCGCGGTCAGCAGGACAGCCATCAGGCTACGGCTATTGCTCAGTCAGTGGCGCTGCATTTGCAGCGGGCCTGGTGCTGGCATCTTCAAGACGTGGCGTCTAACTACAAAATGCAAGATCCGGAAGCAGTGGTAAGTGCAGCCTCGTTGCTGGCGCTGCTTGATGCAGAGGGTAAAACCCCGGGTGAAGCCATTGAATTAAATGATCTGGAAGCAGATAAAAACTCTTGGGTAGCACAGCTATTAGATGCGCATCGGCATCTTTACACTGTGCCTGTCGCGCGAAAAGCCGAGATGGATGCGGATAGATTGCCGATGATAGCGGTGGACATCAGCGGTGATTCTATGGTCTGGGATATACAGCAAGCTCGTGACTGGTTAGCGCAGATGCAAGAATTAATCGAGCGTCACCGCGATATGATGATCGAATTTTAATTGCGCTATATCGAGGTTAACAGTCAGCGGCGTAGCTGCTAGACTACGCGCCAGACGCACTCATCATTGGAAGCAAAGTATGGCTCTTACAGAATTTGAACTCATTATGTTGGATGACGGAGAAGTTGCACTGCAGCGCTCTGGTGCTGATGAGCCATTGGTGCGCATTACTTTTTCACCAGAAGTACTTGAATATCTCGATGGCAAGCATGTTGATGTGGCCAAAAGTATGATGGATGCGGGTATTCAGACAGTGTTTGATATCAATGAAGAACGTGCACCTGCAGCGACTGATGTGGATGAAGAACGCCACACCCTCCATTAAGTAAAAACTCTTAGATCAAGGCGTTGAGTAAATTGGATACATCCCTGCTTGAAAAGCTTGCCGAACAGCGCAAGGTCTCCACCTACCGACAACATCTAATGGTCTGTACTGCAGGCAAATGTGCGCCTGATAATCAGGCCGGCGAGTCATGGGAGTATCTGAAACGGCGTATTCGTGAGATGGGTCTTTTGGATGTTGATTCCGGCGTTTATCGCTCGAAGGTAGACTGCCTGAGAATTTGCCGCCAGGGGCCGATTATGCTCAGCTACCCAGATGGAACCTGGTATCACAGCTGCACACCTGAGGTCATTGAGCGCATTTTGCAGGAGCATGTGCTTGAGGGTAATCCAGTAGAAGATTATCGTTTTGCCAATTCATCCCTTTGAACTATCAGCTTAGTGGCGGGGCACTAAGCTGAAAGGCGTTTGCGCCTACGCCTTAGATTGCAACTCTAACAACACCCACAGCCAGCCCTTCAATAGCAAACTCCTGAGCGCGCAAATCGACTATTATCGGAGAGTAATCACGATTTTCAGGTAGTAGTTGTATCTCATGTTTACTGCGCGTGCGCTTCAGGCGTTTAACCGTCACTTCACCGTCGACACGCGCAACGACAATCTGTTGATTGTCTGCTGTAGGCTGCTGGTGCACGGCTAGTAGGTCGCCGTCCATAATACCCACGTCGACCATGCTCTGGCCCTGTACGCGCAAAAAGTAATCGGCATGAGGGTGGAAGGTGCTTGAGGGAACCTCCTGGTAGTCTTCAATATTCTGCTCTGCCAGTATGGGTTCGCCAGCGGCAACGCGGCCTACAATGGGGATGCCATTGTACTGTTCAACCACACGAATGCCTCTTGAGGCACCGGGAATCATTTCAATCACGCCTTTGCGAGCCAGTGCTCGCAAGTGATCTTCTGCAGCATTAGCTGAGCGAAACCCCAGTGTCTGGGCGATTTCTGCCCTGGTCGGCGGATAGCCGGTTTCGTCGAGATTGTCTTTGATCAGGTCAAAGATTTGTTGCTGCCGAGCGGTAAGACGTTCCATAAGTTTATCCTCGTTTCGAATGCCTGTAATTATATACAGTATTCAATGTTTGGCAACCTCTACTATATTTAAACAAAAACAGGATTAAAAAATATGCTCGAAGCAAAGGTCCAAGAAGCGTGGCGCGTACTACGTATCCAGTCAGAATTAGTCGATGGAACAGATAGATTACTTAAAACAGGGGCGGCGGTGACCGTATTTGGCGGGGCACGCTTTACGCCAGATTCGCAGCCCTATCAGGAGGCTCAGATACTGGGGGAATTGCTCGGCCGCGAGGGGGTGCCGGTTATTACTGGCGGCGGTCCAGGCATTATGGAGGGGGCCAATAGAGGCTGTTTTGCGACTCATGCAACCTCGGTGGGGTTGAATATTGAGCTGCCATTTGAGCAGACCAGCAATCCCTATCAGAATTTATCCTTGGATTTCCGCTACTTTTTTGTGCGCAAGTATCTCTTTGTTAAGCATGCGGTAGGCTTTGTCATTTTCCCTGGGGGCTATGGCACATTGGATGAGTTGTTTGAGGCTCTGACGCTGGTGCAGACGGGCAAGGTCGCGCCGTTTCCAATTGTGCTGGTCGGTGTGGCCTACTGGGCAGGGCTAGTGGACTGGATCAAGCAACGGATGCTTGACGAAAACTGCATTTCTGAAGAGGAGCTTGGCCTATTTGAGCTTGTGGACAGCAGCGCGCAGGCCGCCGAGATTATACTCAGGCATATTCGTAACGGTAATTCCAATCTTGCCACTGAAATCTAAAACTCATCCCAACCAAATTGCGAATCCGGCTCTATGCCAGTTAGAGGGTCAGTGCTGGAGGTGGGAACAAAAACCGTATCGGCGAATAGTCGCTCATCTTCGCTGAGGTTCATTGAGCTGCGCCAGTCCTCAGGTGGATTACATTGCAGAGTCGCCATCTGCGACCAGCTGTCGAGATCGATGTCGTCATATTCGCCATCTTCATACCGAATATCGATAGTAGCGGTGTAGTCATCGATTGCGATGATTTCAAACAGTCGGTTGACGGCAACATCTTGATACCACATACCAATCGATGGAACATGAATAGCCATGATTGTTCTCCTGATAGTCGATGATGGTATTAAACCTATCATTATCTGGGATGGGTTGCACTGGGTATGCTGTAAGCCTTTGATAGGTCAGTTGGCGAACAAATGTGACGTAGACTTTTACATAGATTACTTAACTATCGATAAAACATAGAATTATTTTTTTGGTGCTGAAATTTTATAAATGGGTAAAATGCTTTAATGGAATAGCGGGCCTGTCCTTAAAAATAAATCCGTCTAAACAACGGCTAATGTCTATGACTGATAGGGAACAGTATGACGACTAAACAACATGAGCATTACGGACGCCTGATGCTCGATCTGGCGGGAACCAGCCTCACTGAGGCTGAGCGCGAGCAGTTGCAAAATCCCCATATTGGCGGTGTTATTCTATTTGCACGCAATGTTGAAAGTCGCGATCAGATCAGCGCGTTGGTAGGCCAAATCAGAGCTGCTTCGGCGAAGGTGTTAATTGCTGTAGACCAGGAGGGTGGTAGGGTACAGCGTTTTAAAGATGGCTTTACCCGCTTCCCACCAATGCAGCATTTAGGCGATTTGGCCGCGCAAAATCCAGCTGCTGGTGTGGCTTTGAGCAGAGATGCTGGCTGGCTGATGGCTGCAGAGGTTATTGCCTGTGGTCTGGATATTAGCTTTGCGCCAGTACTGGATGTAGACCGGGATACCAGCAGTATTATTGGTGATCGCGCTTTCTCTGATCTACCCGAGGCGGTTATCTCTGTCGCCCGGGCTTTTATCGACGGCATGCATGAAGCTGGTATGGCAGCCACGGGCAAACATTTTCCAGGGCATGGTGGCATTGTTGCCGATAGTCATCTGGAGGCACCGATTGACAGTCGTAGCTGGGAAGCGCTAGAAGCACATGATTTAAAGCCTTTTGATGCGCTGTCTGAGTCTCTGGATGCCATTATGCCGGCGCATATTACTTTTCCTACTATTGATCCTGATTCGGTTGGCTTCTCGTCATTTTGGCTGCAGACCATATTGCGCGACAGGCTGGGTTTTAACGGGGTTATCTTTAGCGATGATCTAACCATGAAAGGTGCAGATATTGCCGGAGGCTATGTCGACAAGGCCAAGCTTGCCCTGGATGCTGGCTGTGACATGATTCTGGTGTGTAACTGCCCGTCAGGCGCGGTTGAGGTGTTAGACTTTATGGCCAGCGCCGCGGTTGATGGCAGCGACAAAATTGTACTGATGCGCGCGCGCAAATCTATAAGCTGGGGTGAGCTTGAGAATCATCCACGACGACTGGAAACCATAGAAAAACTAAAACACTTGAATACACAATAGGGCGCAACATGAATCGCATTGAAAGTTGGTTGGTGAATTTAACCGGTGAGCAATACCTGTGGGTATTCGAATTATTTATCATTGTGCTGATTGCTCTGAGCCTCGGGTTTGTCCTCAACCTTGTCATTGACAGGTTAGAGGTGCAGGCAGCCAAGACTAAAACCGTATGGGACGATGCGTTTATCGAGGCCTGTCGCCGACCGGCAATCTGGTTGATATGGATTTTGGGTGTTAATTTTGCCGCTGGTATTGCCGCCCAAAAAATGGACTCGCCGCTACAGACATTAATCGATCCAATTAACCGTCTGGCGCTTATTTTTCTCGGCACGCTGTTTATGACTAGTTTTATTAAGCGCGCCGAACGCAACCTGATTCACCCCGATTATATGGCCAAGCCCATGGATGCAACGACGGTGCGCGCTGTGGGTAAGTTACTGCGCGCGTCGGTGATTATCACCGGTATGCTAGTGGCTATGCAGCTGTTTGGTTACAGTATTTCTGGCTTGCTCGCGTTTGGTGGCATAGGTGGTATTGCAGTAGGTTTTGCGGCAAAAGACCTGCTGGCGAATTTCTTTGGCGGTCTGATGATCTATCTGGATCGTCCCTTTTCTGTCGGCGAGTGGATACGTTCGCCAGATAGAGAGATTGAGGGCACGGTGGAAGATATTGGCTGGCGCCTGACTAGAATCAGAACCTTTGATAAGCGCCCGCTGTATATTCCCAACTCGGCATTTGCCAGTATCTCGGTTGAAAATCCTTCGCGTATGAGCAATCGGCGAATCTATGAAACTGTGGGTATTCGCTACGAGGATATCAGCAGTATGGATGCCATTGTTGCGCAGGTCACTGCAATGTTGCTGGAGCATCCGGATATTGATACCAACCAAACTATGATTGTGAACTTTAATAAGTTCTCGGCGAGCTCGGTCGATTTCTTTGTCTACACGTTTACCAAGACCACCAATTGGATTGATTTCCATAAGATCAAACAGGATGTGCTATTGAAGATTGCCAATATTGTGACCGCTAATAGTGCTGAGATAGCGTTCCCCACATCAACGCTGCATATTGCTAGTCAGCAACCCCCCGAGCCTGCTGAGTAGTTAAGCAAAAGTCCATGATGGCGAGGCGATAAAAGTTGGAATAATGTCAAAATTGCGTCTACAGTCAATCGGATAAGCGGAGTTGAAGTTTTACTTCTCAGTAGAAGTCCCCTGTTAGTAACATGGATGTTATCAGGGAGATGTGATACCAGCGCTATTTTGGGGCGCGTTGTCTGGTAATTTGATAAGGAAATCATGTCATGGAGTTGACAGCTGTTTCAGTGCAGGCTTATTTTGTGCTGCCTCGTCTAACTGGGGGCTTTTTTGTAGCGGATTTTTTAGTAGCGGATTTTTCAGCACAAGCGTTAATCACTCACCATCACATAAAACACCGTAAATCATCAGTCTGGGCCCGGCCATGTTAGTCGTTATGGGGCGCTGGACACTCGTAGTATTAATGTTTGTTGGCTGGGGTTTGACGGGACTGGCCAGCGCTGATTATCTGTTGGGTAATCTCTGCGCCTTGTTTACCCCATCTAAAAGCGGCGAGGTCTGGGGAGTGGCTTTGGGGCTTACGCTCTCAACTTACCAAACGGTGTATTGGCGACGAAATCCGTTTAGGCACTGCTGGCTCAGATTAAAAAAGCGCAGCCCATTGTTGGGCTTGGTAGCGCGGGGCTTTAATCGGGCTGGGAGGCTCGCGCATATGCTCTACCGACATCTCTACTTCACCGCAGATGTTCTATTTTGTATTGGCCTGCCCATGCTGGTTGTCACCGCCTTGGTGGGCTGGTGGTTGATTGAAGAGGTCGGCCTTATGTGCATGGTGCTTTACCTATGCCTGTTGCTGGCTATCAGTGTCATCGGTATCTATAGCAATGCCGTTCGAATGCTGTCTTTGGCCTATTTTATGGGTTACTGGGTTATTACGCCAGATTGGCTGTCCTATCCGTTCGCGGCGCCCATGCGCGTTCAACAAAACGTTGATGCCATGCTTGCCGAGTCTGGGGGAGCGCTGCTGGTGGTGTTTGGGGTACTCTGCCTGCTGCTTTATTTGGCCCGATCTTCGGCGGCCAGCTTGTGCCGCTCAGGCAGGATACAAGAGCATTTTATAAGGCGCAGCTTCAATATTATAAGGACCAAATTAGATCGCCCGATGGTTGCGGGCAGGGTATTTTTCGTTGCTGTGTTGGTGCCTGTGTTGCTAGTTTTTTTGCTGTCCATAAATAGTCTGATTGATATGTTCAATATACATCTGTTTTTTGCCGCTATTGCGATAGGCCTTATGGATTTTTTCTGGAAGTCAGCTCTGGATAACGAACCCGCATTAAGCGGTGATGTGCAGTATCTATTGTCGGGTCTTTGGCGGCGCGCGCCCTAATTATTGCCACACTGGGTCTGATTACAAGGCCAAGCTTCTGATAGACAGCGTCTATTTACTCTATACTATGTCCTTTAAAATTTTCATACAGGCTTTATCTCGTGCGTATTGTTCCTATTATTGTATTTTGCTGGGGCCTGATGGGCTGTCTTGGGGCGCCTGATGGGGTAAGGCCAGTTCAAGATTTTAGTATCGACCGCTATCTGGGTAAATGGTATGAGATTGCCCGGCTCGATCATTCTTTTGAGCGCGGTCTGTCGGCTGTTACTGCAGAGTATTCGCTGCGCGATGATGGTGGTGTGCGAGTTATTAATACCGGTTTTTCCGCTGACACTGGCGAGCGCAGTGAAGCAGAGGGCAGGGCCTATTTTGTAGAGGGACCCGGTCAGGGTTATTTAAAAGTGTCGTTCTTTGGCCCGTTTTTTGGCGCCTATATTGTCTTTGAACTGGACACTGTAGGCTATGAATATGCGTTTATTGCCGGGAACAACACCAACTACCTGTGGCTTTTAGCGCGCACACCAGAGGTTAGTGATGAAGTGATGGCACGTTTTATTGCAAAGTCAGCGGCACTGGGATTTGCTACGGACGAACTCATTTTTGTGCAGCATCCTACTGGGCAAGAGGCTGGGGAATAATATCCTCAGCAAACTCCAGAGTCTGGGATTCCTGCTCTGGCGGGTTGAGCAGTTCCGGGGTAAAGGCCTTAATTGTTAGCATAATGCCCATCTCAGGATGGTCGATATAGTAGACGCTGTTTTCTTCGAGACGCTTTGATTTTTTTAAAACCCAGACAGTTTCGACGGGATATTTTTTCGCTTCGTCAATCGCTAGTACAGAGGTGTTAAGGGTCTGTGTTGCGGCCACTTCGAGAGCGTCGATCACAGCCACATCAGGATCCTGTGGGACTGAGTCTTGGATGTTTGTTAATTCGACTCTCTGTATTGCCGGGTCCTCTAAGTCGTCTATGACGAACGCCGGCGTCTGTGCGCCTATTGCCTGTTTTAGGTCGGTCGCGACATAATCTGGCGCCAGTTGATCTTCAGTAATGTCTGGCAGCCTAGGGAAGTCGGGCAGTTCGATGCGCTTGACGGACTCATTTTTGCTGGCATTGGCAAATTGCAGCAACCATAGGTCCGATTCAAAATGTAAAAAGCGAGATTTGTAAAAACGCAATGAACCTTCCAGCTGAAAACGTCCCTCAAGGCTCTGTCCTGCTTTAATGATTACCCATGGATCGGCTGCGTCTTGTTCGACGGTATCCTGCTCAGCGGCAAAGCGCCAGGCTTCATGAAACACTACATTGTACTGGCGGCGATCTAGGGCTGCTGCGCTGTCATTGAGGTCGCGAAACTCGCGGTCTAACAGCACAAAGGGCGCCTCATACTCTGGCGCGTACTGGTCTTCTGGTGCGTCGGATTCTGGGGCCTGTTCAATGCCCTCGCTGCCACTGGGGAGCATGCGATCGGCAGTCTCACTCTCTGTGGTCAGGGGGTCAGCGACAACAATCAGTGGAATCACGCGCTCTGAATCATCTGGGTTGGAGGGGTAAAGCAATGACCCGCGAGCCAAGGGAAAGCCATCTTGCTCGAGAGGCATATTGGGATCGACCAGCTGCACCCAGTTTTCCGGGAAGTTAAGCTGATAGTCTTGTGGGGGTGCTTCACCACCAATATTGCCGTTTTGGGTAAAAAGTATTACTTCAACCTGATACCAGTTGTCTGGCGCTTCTATCTCTGGTGCGGGCTCTTCGCTATCGGCTGCATGGATGCTTAATGGAAGTATCAATAACAGCAGGGCGTACAGCAGTGATTTTGCCGATTGGTTACATGGTGCCTGTTCCCTGTTTGTCCCCATCCTTTTTAAGCCTCAGTCAGCAGTTTCTGCAAAATCTCATTAACCAACCCAAAGCGCAGCTCGGGAGTCTCCATGGCCATAGTGAAACTCAGTTGGTCATTGTTTTGCAAGCGGAATGTCGCGGGGTCACTCTGTACCATTTTAACAATGGTAAGGGGTTCGACAATGGTATTGGCAGTGAACTGCAGGCGGCCACCATTGGGGCCAGCTTCGATTTTTTTAAGACCGATCTGTTCGCCAATTTGTCGCAGTTCAGCGAGCTGAAACAAGGTCTTGACGGGTTCTGGCAGCAGGCCAAAGCGGTCAATCATCTCGACCTGCAGTTCGTGCAGGTGTTGCTTGGTTTCACAATTAGACAGGCGCTTGTAGAGCGTCAGGCGCATATTGACGTCGGGCAGGTAGTCATCTGGTATCAGGGCAGGCAGATGCAGATTGACATCTATGCCTGTATTGAGGGCCGCGTCAAGATCAGGTTTGCCACCTTTGCGAATTGCATTAACGGCGCGGTCGAGCATTTCCAGGTATAGGGTAAAACCGATGGCTTGGATATGCCCGCTCTGTTCTTCGCCGAGGAGTTCACCCGCGCCGCGAATTTCAAGGTCATTGGTGGCCAGGGTAAAGCCGGACCCCAGATGGTCTGCAGCGGCGATGGCCTCGAGACGTTTGGTGGCGTCTGAGGTGATCTTCTTCTCTTGAGGAAGCATCAGATAGGCATAGGCCTGGTGATGAGAACGCCCTACGCGGCCGCGCAGCTGGTGCAACTGAGCCAGGCCAAATTTGTCAGCACGATCAATAAGAATGGTGTTGGCGCTCGGAATATCAATGCCCGTCTCAATAATAGTGGTGCACACTAAGACATTGAAACGCTGGTGATAAAAGTCTGACATTATCTGCTCCAGACCACGCTCGCGCATCTGGCCGTGAGCAATATTAATACGTGCCTCTGGCACCAGCTCGCCAAGTTCGTCGGCGACTCGCTGAATGCTTTTTACATCATTGTGCAAGTAGTAGACCTGACCACCGCGCAGTATTTCCCGCAATATAGCTTCTCGAACCACTCGTGATTCCTGCTCGCGCACAAAGGTTTTTACTGATAGGCGCTTGGCAGGGGGGGTGGCAATAATGGAGAGATCGCGAATACTGTGCATCGACATATTTAATGTGCGAGGAATGGGTGTTGCAGTCATGGTGAGAATATCTACTTCACTGCGCAGGGATTTAATTTTTTCTTTTTGACGCACACCAAAGCGATGCTCTTCATCAATAATCATTAGCCCCAGACGGCCGAAGTCAATATTGGCATGCAGCAACTTATGGGTGCTGATAAGAATGTCGACCTTGCCAGCCTCGGTGGCAGCAATCACATCGTCCTGTTCTTTGTTGGTGCGGAAGCGTGATAGCTCCTCAACGCGCACTGGCCAGTTGGCAAAACGATCGCGAAAGTTTTGCAGATGCTGATGAGCGAGTAATGTGGTGGGTACTAAGATAACCACCTGTTTTCCGCTGGAAACGACAGTAAAGGCTGCGCGCATGGCGACCTCTGTTTTACCGAAGCCAACGTCGCCACAGACAAGTCGATCCATGGGCTGAGCGCTTAGCAGGTCACGGCGAACGGCATCTATGGCTTCCTGCTGATCGGCGGTTTCCTCAAACGCAAAGTCACTGCTGAATTTGCGGTAGTCTTCTTCATTATTGTCGCAGGCAAAGCCCTTGCGTGCCGCCCGGCGTGAATAGATATCCAGCAATTCCACCGCAGTATCGCGCACCTGCTTGGCGGCTTTTTCTTTGGCCTTGTCCCATTTATCGGTGCCCAGTCTATTGAGTGGCGCGGCAACTTGATCGCCGCCGCCAAAACGACTGATGAGATGCAGTGAGGAAACCGGGACATAGAGCTTGGCTTCGTCGGCATAGGTGAGCATTAAAAATTCTTGTTTGGCTTTGTCCACATCCAGTATTACCAGTCCCTGGTAGCGGCCAACGCCATGCTCAATGTGCACAACAGGCGCGCCCACCTTTAACTCGGCAAGGTTCTTAAAGATGTAATCCGGCGATTCGGATGCCTTGGAGCGACGGCGACGCTGCATCACCTGCTGACCAAATAGTTCACCTTCGGTGATCAGACAGATATTGTGACCCGGGATATACAGGCCCTGATCAATGGGATAGGTGGTAATACAGTGCACATGGCTGGAATCATTAAATTGCTGCCAGCTATCGACTTCTTCAGGGAAGATGTGGATGGTTTTTAGCAGGTCGGTAAGCACTTCACGGCGGCCGGCGGATTCAGCACAAAAAAGCACGCGGCAGTCCCCAGAGATAGAGGTGCCAGAGGAGACAAACTCATCTAGCTGGGACAGGGGGTTGGTCTGTTTGGCATTGACTGCAATATCGGGCACCCCATGGATGCCGTGGTTACTGTAGCCGGCAGACTCGTCGAGGAAATCGCCGCTGAGTATAGTGCGCGGCAGTTGCTTGAGTTGCGCGAATATTCGGTCGAAGGGCACAAATACTTCAGCCGGTGGCAATAAAGGGCGCTCGGGATCAACTCCATACTCTTCATAGCGGCTAGCGATATCCTGCCAAAAGTGTTGTGCTGCGCCCTCAATTGCGCTGTGGGTAAACAGCTGTACCTGGGGTGGAAGGTAGTCGAACAGGGTGGCTGTCTCGGCAAAAAACAACGTCAGGTAATACTCAATGCCCTGGGGTGCAATGCCATCTTTGATGTCCCGGTACACGGGGCATTTGGCCGGGTCATTATCGAAGTGATCATGCCAGTTATTGAGAAACTGATTGGTGGCCTCTTTATCGATCGGAAACTCGCGCGCGGGCAATAACTGTACCTGATTGACCGCCTCCAATGTGCGCTGGGATTCGGCATCAAACAGACGCAGGGATTCTATTTCATCATCCAGCAAGTCAATGCGAAATGGATTTTTGGCGCCCATAGGGAAGATATCGATCAACGAACCGCGAAAGGCAAACTCACCATGCTCAAAAACAGTCTCGACACGCAGATAACCCGCCCGGCTAAGTTGATCCTGTAGCTGCGCTCGATCTAGGTCTTCGCCGACTTTGTAACTAAAGGTGCGTGAGGCGACAAAGTCGGTGGGGGCAATGCGGTGCATCAGGGTCGGCATGGGCACAATCAATATGCCCCGCTTGGTATTGGGCAGGCTGGCTAGTGTTTGCAGGCGTGCGGAGACAATGTCCTGGTGCGGTGAAAAAATATCATAGGGCAGAGTTTCCCAGTCGGGAAAGGTGAATATGGGCAGGTCCAGACCTTTGGTGAAGAACGAAAGCGCGCGGCTCTGTGCGGCTGCCTCCCGCGCTGTCTCGGTAATTAGCAGGGTCAGGCCATCATAGTTGAGCGCTGAGTCTGCAACTGCCAGCGCGCGCCCGCACCCACGCAGTTCTCCCCAGGTTTTTCTGTCACCAGATACGGACGCAGGAGCTTGGTTAAAAATGTTCATCAGTGCTTGAGGGTCGGTCCATGTTAATTTTAAAGCTGGCTATTCTACTGATCTCGGGCTATTGATTATAGGAATATTCTCTATCATTTAATTTTAGCTTTTTACTCTTAACCCGCAGTTGTTTGAATAGGCTGAGTGCACCATAATATGGCGCAAATTAGCTAACACTAAAAAGGACTATTACGTGGATCAACAGCAACGACCCTTACCAGACGATTTCTTCAAGGATTGGAAGCAAAGAGAGGCGCTTGCCGAGGGTATGATCCCTCTTATCGGTCGGCTCTATCGCGAATTTAATGTCTCCACTTATATGTACGGCAATAGTATGGTCAACAAGTCAGTGACTGACTTGATGAAAGCCCATCGTCGCGTCCGGCAGGTAGAGCAAAACGAGCTGTCCGAATTTGATTCGGCACCGATGCTCGCGGCCATCGGAAACTTACAGCTCGGCCCAGCCCATCTGGATATTGGCAAAATGGTGGTCAAGTATCAGACAGTTGGCAATGGTCGCTCGATAGAAGAGTTTCTCAATCATGAGTTGAGCACTATTATTGGGTCTCATACCAAACCACTGCCGCAGCCTCAGGATATCGTGCTGTATGGTTTTGGACGAATTGGGCGCCTGGTTGCTCGGATTCTTATAGACAAGGCGGGTGGTGGCGATGTGCTGAGGCTGCGCGCTATCGTTATTCGCAAAGGCAAAGTTGAAAATGATCTTGAGAAGCGTGCCGCACTGTTGCGCCGCGACTCGGTGCATGGCTCGTTTAAAGGTACCATTCGTGTGCTGCATGAGGAGAGCACGCTAGTGGTTAATGGCAATCCGATCAAGGTAATCTATGCCAATTCTCCCGATGAAATTGATTACACCGATTACGGTATTAACAATGCCTTGATTGTCGACAACACCGGTGTGTGGAAAGACAATGCAGGCCTGGGTGGACATCTGCGACCCGGTGCTTCAAAGGTGCTGTTAACCGCCCCCGCTGGCGATGATATTCCGAACATTGTTTACGGCGTTAATCACGACCAAATCACGCCAGAGCGCACTATTATCTCTGCCGCATCCTGTACCACAAATGCTATCGTGCCTGTGCTTAAGTGCCTGCTCGATGAGTTTGGTGTCAACAGCGGTCATGTTGAAACTGTGCATGCTTACACCAATGACCAAAACCTGATTGATAACTACCACAAGGGTGATCGTCGTGGGCGCAGTGCGGCACTCAATATGGTGTTAACCTCGACCGGTGCAGCCAAGGCTGTGGCCAAAGCTATTCCTGAATTGCAGGGCAAGCTTACGGGCAATGCCATTCGTGTGCCTACACCCAATGTTTCTATGGCGATACTCAACTTGCAGCTGGGTCGTGAGACTACTGTTGACGAGATTAACGAATTTTTGCGTCAGCAAGCGCTGCATTCGCCGCTACAGCAGCAAATTGGTTATACAGTATCTACGGAAGCGGTGTCGACCGACTTTGTGGGTTCGCGTCAGGCCTGTGTGCTGGATTCTCAAGCTACTATCGTCGATGGCAATAGCTGTGTGCTTTACTGCTGGTACGACAATGAATTTGGTTACAGCTGTCAGGTAGTGCGCTGCCTAGAGAAGTTTGCCGGGGTGGTGTGGCCCAGTTACCCTCAGGAAGGCTAGATAATTCCTGGCATGTGGCGTTTAGGCGCCGACAGAAATACAATAAAAAAGCCCCATTAAGGGGCTTTTTTATTGTTCCTTTTTTGGTCAATCTCATCGGCGGCTACAGTCTATGTTCAACAATCATGTCAGGGGTCAAAAAAAATCCTTCAGATTGGGTTTTATAAGGTCTGCCAGACTGGAATCAAAAGCCCTAGACCTTTATAATCCCGCGCAATTCTTAATCGCCTGACGTATTTTAAGTCTGATCGGCGAACTTACAGCGCAAAACACCGAAATTTCTGACCTTTAAACGGGGTCAGGCTGGGCTCAGAGCCCATCGACCGTAATTTAAATTTGAGTAGTGGTATTTCTATGATTAAAGTTCGTCGCGGATTAGACCTGCCTATTTCTGGTACGCCAGAGCAGGTTATTCACGATGGTCCAGCAATAAGTCAGGTGGCGATTGTCGGGTTCGATTACCCGGGGATGAAACCCACCATGGCTGTGCGCGAAGGTGATCGCGTCAAGCTGGGCCAGGTATTGTTTACCGATAAGAAAAATCCGGGGGTGCGGTATACTGCGCCTGCGGCCGGCACAGTGGTTGCTGTCAACCGTGGTGAGCGCCGCGTTTTTCAATCTGTGGTTATAGATATTGATGGCGACAAGGCTGAGAAATTTGCCTCGTTCAAGGCTGACCAGCTGGGTTCATTGAAGCGCGCTGACATTGTTGAAAATCTGGTCAATTCTGGCCAATGGGTAGCATTGCGCACCCGTCCTTATTCAAAGGTTCCGGCGATTGATTCAACCCCTGCATCGATTTTTGTTACTGCCATGGATACCAATCCTCTGGCTGCGGATCCGGCGTTAATTATTGCGCAGCGCAGCGAAGAGTTCGTCAATGGCTTGAAAATACTGACTGGCCTCACTGAAGGGCCAGTTAATCTCTGTGTTGCCCCTCAGTCGGGTGTTGCCGGTGATGAAGTCGACGGTGTTCGCGAAGTGGCCTTTAGCGGCCCTCATCCTGCGGGCCTGGCGGGCACACATATCCACTATCTTGATCCGGTGAGCGCCAATAAAACTGTGTGGACCATTGGTTATCAGGATGTTATTGCCTTTGGTGCGCTGTTCACCACTGGACGCATTGATACCAGCCGCATTGTTGCTCTGGCGGGCCCTCAGGTTAATCAGCCACGCTTGCTCAAGACCCAACTGGGTGCCAACCTCAATCAGATGGTGATTGGCGAACTGGCCAATGATGAAAATCGTGTGATCTCTGGATCTGTTCTCTCCGGTCGCAAAGCGGCCGGCGCCTTTGCCTTTTTGGGCCGTTACCATGCACAGGTTTCGGTGATTCGCGAAGGGCGCGAGCGCCAGTTTTTGCATTACCTGCGCGCTGGCGTCGACAAGCATTCTGCACTGCCTATCTTTATCTCTTCGCTGACCAAGAAACTATTTAATATGACCTCCAGTACTAATGGTAGCGAACGCGCCATGGTGCCAGTGGGCGGTTATGAAAATGTTACTGCGCTGGATCTACTGCCAGTGCAATTGCTGCGGTCGCTGATTGTAGGCGATACCGAAATGGCTCAAAAGCTGGGCTGTTTGGAATTGGACGAAGATGATGTGGGTCTATACACCTACTGCTGTGTGGGCAAGTACGAGTACGGCCCGATTCTTCGTGACAACCTAACTAGAATTGAAAAGGAGGGTTAAGCCAATGCTGCGTAATCTTCTCGACAAAGTTGAGCCCAACTTTCACAAGGGCGGCAAGTGGGAAAAGTGGTATGCGCTTTTCGAAGCAGTGGACACGGCACTCTTCAAGCCGTCGGACATCACCAAGAATAGCGCCCATGTTCGCGATGGTATTGATCTTAAGCGTGTCATGATCACCGTCTGGGTGGCGACTTTTCCAACCATGTTCTTTGGTATGTGGAATATTGGTTTTCAAGCCAACAATATTATGGCTGATATGGGAATGGTTTCCCAAGAGGGGCTGCGCGGGCTATTTATTGGCCTGCTAGCTGGCTATGACGCCACGAGTGTCTGGGATAATATAGTGCATGGCGCGGCGTACTTCCTGCCGATCTACATGACTACCTTTATTGTTGGCGGTATCTGGGAGGTTTTATTTGCCTCAGTTCGCGGTCATGAAGTAAACGAGGGTTTCTTTGTTACGTCCATACTCTTTGCACTGACCTGCCCGCCAGATCTACCTCTGTGGATGGTCGCCGTAGGTATTAGCTTTGGTATTGTGATTGGTAAAGAAATATTTGGTGGTACAGGTAAGAACTTCCTTAACCCGGCGCTTACCGGCCGTGCTTTTCTGTACTTTGCCTATCCAGCCTATATGTCTGGTGATGCAGTATGGTCAGCGGTTGATGGCTACACGGGCGCTACCATGTTGTCTGTGGCGGCCGCCGATGGTATGGCTGCTCTGCAGCAGAGTGTGACCTGGATGGAGGCCTTTATCGGTACTATTCAGGGGTCTATTGGTGAGACTTCCACACTGGCCATTCTAATGGGCGCATTGTTACTGTTAGTCATGCGAATTGCCTCCTGGCGAATTATTGCCGGTGTGCTAATTGGCTCTGCGGCTCTGTCCATGCTGTTTAATAACATTGAGTCAACCAACCCGATGTTTGCGATGCCATTCTACTGGCACTGGGTGATTGGTAGTTTTGCCTTTGGTGCAATCTTTATGGCGACGGACCCTGTGTCTGCAGCTATGACCAACACTGGCAAGTTCTGGTATGGCATTCTAATTGGCGTCATGGTGATTTTGATTCGTGTGGTTAATCCCGCATTCCCAGAGGGTATGATGCTGGCAATTCTATTTGCTAATCTATTTGCGCCGCTGTTCGACCACTGGGTTGTTCAGGGCAATATTAAAAGGAGACTGGCTCGTGGTTAATGACAGTATGTCTAAAACATTTGGCGTAGCACTCGCTCTCTGTGTGGTCTGTGCTGTGGTGGTTTCCAGCGCTGCGGTTATTTTGCGTCCCACACAGGAAGTGAACAAGCTGCTCGATCTGAAAACCAACATTTTGGCTTCAGCAGGTCTGCTGCAAGAGGGCGTCTCTATTGAAACCCAGTTCGAGCAAATCACTACGCGGGTAGTAGATCTGGATACAGGTCGCTTTACTGATGCGGTTGATAATGCGACTTATGATCAGCGCAAAGCTTCTAAAGATCCTGCTATGTCAGTAGCTCTGGACCCCAAACAGGACCCAGCCAAAATTAAGCGCCGAGTCAACTACGCTACTGTCTATGTAGTTGAGGGTGACCAGGGTATCGACAAGATAATTCTGCCGATTAAAGGCTATGGTCTGTGGTCAACGCTTTATGGTTTTTTGGCGCTTGAGTCTGATTTGCAGACAGTGGCAGGTATCGGGTTTTACGAGCATGCCGAGACACCGGGTCTGGGTGGTGAGATTGACAACCCCAGATGGAAGTCTAGCTGGATTGGCAAGCAAGCCTACAATCAGGGCGAGCTAGCCATCAATGTACTTAAAGGTAAGGCTGACCTGAGCCGTGCAGGCTCCGAGTCGCAGATTGACGGACTGGCTGGTGCCACACTGACCACCAGAGGCGTTGATAATCTGGTGCGTTACTGGCTTGGCGATCAGGGCTTTAGACCACTGATCAATCATTTAAAAGCAGGGGAGGCCTAAACCATGGCGAAGATTAAAGATATCTTACTCGAGCCGGTTGTAAGCAATAATCCAATCGCTCTGCAGATTTTAGGCATCTGTTCGGCGCTGGCAGTAACCTCCAGCATGAAAGTTGCCTTTGTTATGTGTCTGGCACTGACTACGGTAACGGCTTTTGCCAATCTATTCGTTTCGATTATTCGAAACCATATCCCTAACAGCATCCGTATCATTGTACAGATGACTATTATTGCCTCTCTGGTAATTATGGTAGATCAGGTACTTAAAGCGGTGGCTTATGACATCAGCAAACAGCTGTCGGTTTTTGTCGGACTGATTATTACTAACTGTATTGTGATGGGTCGCGCCGAAGCCTTTGCAATGAAAAACCCGCCTATGGCCAGCTTTTACGACGGTATAGGCAATGGTTTGGGCTACAGCATGGTGTTAATGCTGGTGGCCTTTTTCCGTGAACTGTTTGGTGCGGGCAAACTTTGGGGTTACGAAGTTTTTGCGTTAACGACGGACGGTGGCTGGTATGTTGCCAATGGTATGATGCTGATGCCGCCCAGTGCGTTCTTCTTGATTGGCCTGTTAATTTGGGTTATTCGTATCCGCGACAAGAAACAGGTGGAAGCGCCTGACTTTAAGATCACCGCCAACAGTCGTCCGAGCGAGGTGGCATGATGGAACATTATCTGAGTTTATTTGTACGCTCGATTTTTATCGACAATATCGCCCTGAGCATGTTCTTGGGTATGTGTACCTTTATTGCCCTGTCTAAGAAAATTGATGCAGCTGTTGGTCTGGGTGTCGCGGTTATTGTGGTTCAAACGATTACTGTGCCGGTCAACAATCTACTGTTGAACTATCTTTTGGCCGATGGTGCGCTAGCCTGGGCGGGACTGCCGGATGTGGATCTGAGCTTTCTGATGTATCTGTGTTTTATCGGTGTTATCGCCGCCATGGTGCAGATACTAGAGATGGTGCTGGATAAATACGTGCCTGCACTGTACAACGCGCTTGGCGTATTTCTACCTCTGATTACCGTAAACTGTGCCATTCTGGGTGGTTCATTGCTGATGGCAGAGAGGGGCCTTAATTTTTCCGAGTCTGTGGTTTATGGCTTGGGCTCCGGTACTTCCTGGGCACTGGCAATTGCTGTGCTGGCAGGCATTCGTGAAAAGTTGAAATATAGTGATATTCCAGAAGGCCTGCAGGGCCTGGGTATCGTATTCATTACCGTGGGTTTGATTTCCCTTGGCTTTATGTCCTTTGGTGGCATAGATATTTGATAAAGCGCGATCTAATTTAGAACATCGAATTACTACCCTGTAATAACGGAGAAGTAAAAAAGTATGAATACTGAAATTATTCTTGGCGTCGGTATGTTTACCACCGTGATATTGGCGTTGGTCGCCTTTATCCTGGCTGCGCGCAGCAAGCTGGTGTCCTCTGGTGACGTTAATATTCTCATTAACGGCGAGAAAACCATCACCGTACCTGCGGGCGACAAACTGTTGCAGACCTTATCCAACGCGGGGTTGTTCCTACCCTCAGCTTGTGGCGGCGGCGGTAGCTGTGCCCAGTGTAAATGTGTTATCACGGAAGGTGGCGGATCTATGCTGCCCACCGAAGAGGCTCACTTCAACCGTCGCGAAGCGTCTGAAGGCTGGAGACTATCCTGCCAGACACCTGTCAAGCAAGATATGAAAGTTGAGGTGCCTGAAGAGGTATTTGGTGTTAAACGATGGGAATGTGAGGTTGTCTCCAATCCCAATGTAGCGACCTTCATTAAAGAGCTGACGCTGAAGCTGCCAGAGGGTGAAGACGTTGACTTCCGCGCCGGTGGCTATGTGCAGTTGGAATGTCCGCCTCATCACATCAAGTATTCTGATTTCGATATTGATCCAGAGTATCGCGGTGACTGGGAGCGCTTTGACTTCTTTAAGCATGAGTCTATCGTCAATGAAACAGTGATTCGCGCGTACTCTATGGCTAACTACCCAGATGAGAAAGGGGTGGTTAAGTTTAATATTCGCATAGCTACACCACCTCCAGGCTCTACTGGTATTGTGCCTGGGCAGATGTCTTCTTATGTGTTTAGTCTTAAAGAAGGCGACAAGATTTCTGTCTATGGTCCCTTTGGTGAGTTCTTTGCCAAGGACACAGATGCAGAGATGGTGTTTATTGGCGGTGGTGCTGGTATGGCGCCTATGCGCTCGCACATCTTCGATCAACTTAAGCGCATCAAGTCAGATCGTAAAATTAGTTTTTGGTACGGCGCTCGCTCATTGCGCGAATGTTTCTACGATGACGAATATGACATTTTGGCCGCAGAGAATGATAACTTCGATTGGCATCTGGCACTGTCAGACCCCCAGCCTGAAGATAACTGGGATGGTCTGACCGGCTTTATCCACAATGTTCTCTACGAACAGTATCTGAAGGATCACGAAGCACCAGAGGACTGTGAGTTCTATATGTGTGGGCCGCCAATGATGAATGCGGCAGTGGTTAAACTTTTGGTTGACCTGGGTGTTGAACAGGAAAATATATTCCTCGATGACTTCGGTGGATAAGCTATCGCAGAGCAAGACAAGAACGGGGCTTCTTACCAGAGCCTCGTTTTTGGTTTATATCACCGCTATTTTATTGCTGGTCGGCTGTGATTCTGGCCCCGAAATTATCACGATTTCCGGGTCCAAAATGGGCACCAGTTACCATGTGACTGTAGTGGCAGATCAACCGGCGCCAGATGATTTAGCCGAGCGCATAGACGCACTGCTGGATACTGTCGACCAGTCTATGTCGACTTACAAGACCGAGTCGGAGCTCAGTCAGTTCAATCGCTTGGCTGTTGGCAGTCAACAACAGATCTCGGCAGACTTTGCTCAGGTTCTGGCGGTCAGTGAAAATGTTTGGCGGCTTAGCGGTGGTGCCTTTGATCCGACTGTGGGACCCTTGGTCGACCTGTGGGGCTTCGGCCCCACGCCCTCGGATATAGTGCCAGAGCAGGCGCAAATTGATGCAGCTAGAGAGGCGCTGGGCTTCGAATATCTGAGTCATAATAACAATGAATTAGCCAAAAGCAGGCCAGTGCAGGTAGACCTGTCAGCTGTTGCCAAAGGCTATGGCGTTGATCTGGTCGCTGACTTGCTGGAAATGCTGGCACTGCCAGACTATCTGGTTGAGGTGGGTGGAGAAATGCGGGTAAGCGGCTCTAACCCGGAAGGCAATCCATGGCGTGTCGCCATAGAGCTGCCCAGCCTGATGCCCCAGGTAGAGCGTATCATTGCATTAGAGGATATAGCCGTAGCTACCTCTGGTGATTATCGTAACTATTTTGAACAGCAGGGTGTTCGCTACTCGCACACTATAGACCCGCGCAGTGGCCGGCCTATTACACACAGGCTGGCATCGGTAACCGTGCTGGCTGAACAATGTGCCTATGCCGATGCCTGGGCTACCGCCTTTATGGTGCTGGGTGATAAAGAGGGTTTGGCACTGGCTAACCAGCTGGCCATTCCAATGTATATGCTGGTTAAGGATGGCGCTGAATTTAAAGCGATTAGTAGCCGGGCATTTGACCAGTACCTGGATGTTCAAGATGAGAGTTAACAATGACTGAAATACTGCTGACTATTGTGATGTTCGGCTTGCTGATTGCAGCCATGGCGATTGGCGTAATTATGGGCGGTAAACCTATTTCTGGCTCCTGTGGTGGTGTTGGTGCAGCACTGGGCGAGGCAAATTATAACTGCGACATCTGTGGCGGTGATCCAAATAAATGTGACGAGCAGTCTGATTCAAGTGAGACATCGCTTGCTTATAATGCCGCTGAGTCCAGTTCTGTAGATAAAAGCGGGGAGTAACAATCATGGGCGATCTGTCCTATGACCTAGTGGTAATTGGCAGTGGCCCTGCCGGTGAAGGGGCCGCAATGAATGCGGTAAAGCAGGGCTGGCGGGTCGCTATTGTTGATGAGCGCGCCATGGCTGGAGGTAGCTGTACCCATCTGGGCACCATTCCTTCCAAGGCGCTGCGGCAGTCGGTAAGGCGCATGATGCAGTACAACACCATGCCTATGTTCCGTGCTGTGGGTGAGCCGCGCTGGTTCTCTTTCCCTGAGGTGATGAAAGCAGCTGATGATGTGATTACCAAGCAGGTTCAGGGCCGCACTAAGGGCTATGCCCGCAATCGGATACAGATGCATATTGGTCGTGCCAAATTCACCGGCCCCCATGATATTGATGTAACCAGCAAAGACGGCAAGGTGGTTCGTATCAGTGCCAAGAAGTTTTTATTGGCCACAGGGTCCAGTCCCTATAGACCCGACGATATCGATTTTAATGACCCCTGTATTTTTGACAGTGACAGTATTTTAAAACTGGATAATACCCCGCGAAATATTATTATTTATGGTGCTGGTGTGATTGGCTGCGAATATGCGTCGATCTTTTCGGGCCTGGATACCAGGGTAGACCTGGTTAACACTAGAGAATGGTTGATGAATTTTCTCGACGACGAAATTTCAGATGCACTGAGTTATCACCTGCGCGACCTCAACGTAATGGTGCGCCACAACGAAGAGTATGAACGTGTTACCAGCAATGAAAATGGTGTCACATTGGAGCTTAAATCAGGGAAGCGCATCCATGGTGAAGCGCTGCTCTGGTGTAACGGCCGCTCCGGTAATACCAAAGGTTTGGGGCTGGAACATACGGGCCTTGAAGCAGACGAACGCGGTCAGCTCAGGGTTAATAAAGATTATCAGACCGCTGTGCCACATATTTATGCCGCCGGTGATTTGATTGGCTGGCCATCACTGGCTGGCGCTGCCTATGATCAGGGCCGTTTCGCCGCGTCCCATATGTGCGGTATGGATGATCAGTATCGGGTAGAGGATGTTGCCACCGGTATCTGGACCATTCCAGAAATTAGCTTTGTGGGTAAAAATGAGTCAGAGCTAACAGCGCAGAAAATCCCCTATGAAATTGGCCGCGCCTACTTTAAAGACACAGCACGTGCGCATATTTCTGGCGAAGAAGTGGGTATGTTGAAGATTCTGTTCCATCAGGATACGTTGGAAATTCTAGGCATTCACTGCTTTGGTGCCGAGGCGGCAGAGATTATTCACATTGGCCAGGCAATTATGAGCCAGAAGGGCGAGGCCAACAGCATCAAGTACTTCCTGCGCACCACCTTTAACTACCCAACCATGGCCGAGGCCTATCGCATTGCGTCGATGAATGGTCTAAATCGAGTTAGTCGTGATCGTCGTTCCTTCGAGGGCAGGCAGGCTTAGTGCTGGTTAGCTATTGAGTCTGTGCAATATTCGGGTGCCTAACCACGGCGTGAAGCACCCAGCTCTGTTCAAAATAGACGACAAAATCTTCATACTCCCAAGCCGTGATTGGCGGCTTGCCCACCTCCTGATGTATTTCAAGTGGGTCACCAAACGCTTGTCGTACGCCATCTTTAGTCATACTGCGGTCTGGTAGGCTCAGTTCAGACGAGCGTGTTTGCTCGCCAATCGGCAGGCTGATTTGCTCGGCTGTCAGCGCCAGACTAACGCCCATCAAAAAAATCCCTAATATCATCTTTTTCATTGCCAAAATCCTGTTTGGTTAAGCTGCAACGCCCTAATTGTAGGTGATAGTTCCGAGTAAAACAGGGAATGGTTTATCTTTATTGTGTTGAAATGAGTCATAGTAGAGGCGGCCAAACAGTGCCGAAAGGTGTCGCGAAACGACAGATCATCCTACCAGTTGCCAGCTGTGACGAGCTGGGTATACAGGCTGATGATGCGGTTGCAATTCTGCGTCACGGTAATCAAATCACTATCATTAAAAAAGAAACAGGGGCGGTGGGAATACTTTAAGGTATCAAGGTCGACAAGACAGTCGGGCAGCTCAAAGGCGTTGTCCAGCCTTAGTTTTGACGCTTCATTTTGCCTGTTAAAAGCCCGCAATCTTGTTTGTCACCAGCCTTTCGGGTTTAATCCCTGCATGCTTAAAAACCTCCCACTCTTTATTGGTCTGCGCTATACCCGCAGCAAGCGCAGAGAAGGATTTGTGTCCTTTATCTCTGGGTTTTCGCTCTGCGCCATGGCGCTGGGTGTAATGGCATTGATTCTGGTGCTGTCGGTGATGAATGGCTTTGATCGCGAGATTAAAAACCGCTTATTGCGCGTAGTGCCCCATATCACTGTCGCTCGGCCACAGGGCTTTAGCGGAGATGAACTTGCTGCTCTGACGCCACAGATTATGGCCGATAGCAATATTCGCTCGGCTGTTCCTATGGTGCAAAGCTTTGTGATGCTGTCCCACGAGGCCGAGCAGTCTGGGGTTATGTTGCAGGGCATTGATCCCAGCTGGCCTACAGTAGAGCTACTTAAGGAGACTATGCTCAGTGGCTATCTGGAGGCATTGGCCCCGGGTGAGTTTGGGGTTGTGCTGGGCAGTCAGGTGGCACGCAGGCTGGGGGTTTTTATCGGTGATCGCATTCAGGTGACCATGCCCCTGGTAACTGTTACACCAGCGGGTGTTTTCCCACGTATGAAAGCGCTTAGCGTGACAGGTATTTTTGAAGTGGGCGCCCAGGTGGACTCTTCGGCGGCCTTTATACATCAGCAGGACGCGCGCAAACTGTTGCGGCTGGGTGATAGGTTTCAAGGCATGCAGCTCCAGTTAAACGATGCCTATGGGGCAGACCAGTGGATCGCCGAGACGGGTGGGGCGCTGTTGCCCGACCTGAGGTGGCGCTCCTGGACTGCGGTTATGGGCACGCTATTTCAGGCTATGCGCATGGAAAAGGTGGTGGTGAGCCTGCTGCTGTCGGTGATCATTGCTGTCGCGGCTTTTAATATTGTCGCCAGTCTGGTGCTGATGGTGTCGGACAAGCGCAAAGATATTGCTGTGGTGCGCACCATGGGAGCCACCTCCAGTTTGGTGATGCGTATATTTATGGTGCAGGGTATGGCTGTGGGTGCCCTGGGTATTGTGGCCGGTGCGGTTTTGGGTTGTCTGTTGGCCTATTTTATTGGCGATATTGTCGGATTGATTGAGCGGGTGGCGGGTATCTATCTGTTTGATCCTACGGTGTATCTAATCAGTGCGCTGCCCTCGAAGATTTTAGTGACTGATGTTGCCCTGGTTGTGGGCAGTGCCTTTATGACCAGTTTTTTAGCTACTCTTTATCCGGCATGGCGTGCCGGCCAAGTATTGCCCGCGGAGGCCCTGCGCTATGACCACTAGTTCTGTATTGCTGGCCGATGGCCTGTGCCGTGAGTATCAGCAGGCTGACACCAGGTTGTCGGTGCTGGAGGGGGTAAGCCTCGAGATAAACAGAGGCGAGAAGCTGGCGATTATTGGTGTGTCTGGTTCCGGTAAAACCACATTGTTAAATTTACTCGGTGGTCTGGATGATCCCAGTGCGGGCTCTGTGGCAGTGTGCGGCAATGACTGGCATAACCTCGGTGTATCTGAGCGAGCTGCCTGGCGAAATCAGCATGTCGGCTTTGTGTATCAGTTTCATCATCTGTTGGGTGAGTTTTCAGCCCTGGAAAATGTGGCATTGCCCTGCCTAATTGGTGGCGCATCCGTGGCCGAGGCACGGGATAAAGCAAGCAAGCTGCTGGTGCGTGTTGGCCTCGGTGAGCGCTTGCATCACCAGCCTGCCGAGCTGTCTGGTGGCGAGCGCCAGCGTGTCGCCATTGCCCGGGCTCTGGTAACTGCGCCCTCATTGGTGTTGATGGATGAGCCCACGGGCAATCTTGACCCCTCTACTGCGGCGTCTATTTTGGATCTGCTAGACGAGCTTAATTCATTGCTCGGTATCTGCTTTGTGGTGGTTACCCATGATCATGCTATTGCCGCACGTATGGACAGAACCGTGAAGCTAGAGAACGGAAATCTGGTGGACAGCAGTAATGTTTAAACCGGTTCCGCTATTTATCGGGCTGCGTTATTTTAGATCTGGCGGCCGCTCTAATTTGCTGGTCTCGTTTATCTCTATGTTGGCCATCGCCGGTCTGGTGCTGGGCGTTGCACTGCTGGTAGTGGTGTTGTCGGTGATGAATGGTTTCGATCGCGAGCTGCGTGAGCGCATCCTGTCAGTGGTACCCCATGTGCAGCTTATTCACAGCACCGGTGTTGACGGCTGGCAACAGCAGCAACAGCGTATTGCGCAGTTGCCGAAGGTTGCTGAGGTCACGCCTTACAATCAGGTTGAAGGTTTGATTCACAGCCGCCAACAGACCCGGCCTGTGCAATTGCTTGGGCTATCTGCTGATGCAGTGCCTGAGGGATTGGCCTCTGTGCTGCAGCCCCTGGGGTTAACCGTGCCTCTAGCCAATCAGCTGTTACTTTCCGAATCTATTGCTGAAGACCTCAATGTGGCACTAAATCAGCGCGTCAGCGTCATTATTCCCTCTGCCCGCGGCGGCAATGCGGCGGCCTATGCTTTTCAGGTGGTAGGTATCTTTGCTACGCATACTGAACTTGATCAGGTGTTGGCGCTGGCTTCCCTGGAGCAGGTGGCACAGATTGCCGGCATTCCCAAGATGGTGCAGGGCTTTAGATTACAGGTGACAGACGAGTTTAATGCACGTGGTATTGGTTATGACCTGCTGGATGACCTGCCTTTTGGTTATGGTTTTCGAGACTGGTTTCAGACCCATGGTAATCTCTATCAGGCTATCCAGCTGTCGCGCAATATGGTGGGTCTGCTGATCTTCCTAATTGTGGCTATTGCGGCGTTTAATGTTATTTCGATGTTGATGATGTCAGTGGTAGACAGGCGCGCAGATATTGCTATTTTGCAGACTCTAGGATTGTCGCGACGAAAAATTGTTCAGCTATTTCTAGTGCAGGGCACCATGATTGGCGTTTTCGGTATTTCAATTGGCGTACTGTTAGGCGTACTGGGTTGTTACTGGGTGGCAGATTTTGTCGGTTGGATCGAATCCCTATTGGGTACCACCTTTCTCAATACGGCGGTGTATCCAATTGATTATATTCCGGTGGATATGCGCTGGTCTGATGTGGCCACCATTGCGGCAGTGGCCATAGGCTTAAATACATTGGCGACGATCTATCCAGCGCTGCGTGCCAGCCGCATGGTGCCAGCTGAAGAGCTGCGTTTCTAACCTTGGCGCTGCTGCTGTTGAAGGCGTAAATCTTTGCGCAGTTGCCAATTCTTGATGACTTTCCAACGCCAAAGATTAAGAATCAAAAAGTACCCTATTGAGGCCAATATAATCCCGCATAGCAGGCTGCCCGTTAGTAGAGGCAGTAAAATTCCCTGACCAATTGTCGAAAACCACTCCCAGTTTAGCTCTACAGTAAAACTGACAGGCTCGCTGCCCAGCAGGAAACTGCCCAGCTGGTGGGTCAGGTAAAACATAGGTGGAATGGTCAACGGGTTACTGATCCAGATAACCATCATGCCGATAGGCAAATTAGCGCCCAGCCAAAAGCACATAAGTGCGGAAATAATGGTTTGCCCTGGCAGTGGAACAAAGGCGCAAAAGATGCCAATGAAGACGGCCAGGGATACAGAGTGACGATTGAGATGCAGCAAATTGGGATCATGTGACAGGGTAGTGATCCAGCGCAGCGAAGGGCGTTGAATTAGGCGGCCTGTATCCGGCAAAAACCTGAGAATGGTTTTACGTGGCATGAATTTTCAATGTCTCGTCATTGTCGACGATATTATGCCCGCAACTGTGTCGATGAACTAGCTAAAAAAGTGCTTAAAACCGGACTTATTTTATCGCGGCATATACAATAGAGGTCCCCGCGGAGACAAGTAAAATGGAAAGAGCCAATTGAATCAAAATACACAGTCAGCCCTGCAAATAAGCCATCTCACCAAGGTCTATGAAGACGGCTTCGTCGCCCTTAAAGGTATTGACCTTAATGTCGCCGAAGGCGATTTCTTTGCGCTGCTGGGCCCCAACGGTGCCGGCAAATCTACCACCATAGGCATTATCTGCTCATTGGTGCGCAAGTCTGAGGGCACCGTCAGTATATTTGGTTGTGATGTCGACACAGATTTTTCTGCGGCCAAGCAATATGTAGGCGTGGTGCCCCAGGAATTTAACTTTAATCAGTTTGAAAAGCCGATTGATATACTGATCAATCAGGCCGGATACTTTGGTATTCCCGCCAAGACTGCCGCCGAGCGTGCCGAAAAATACCTCAGGCAATTAGGCTTGTGGGATAAGGCACATACACCATCGCGCACATTGTCTGGCGGTATGAAACGCCGCTTGATGATCGCCCGGGCACTGATGCATGAGCCAAAGTTGTTGGTGCTCGACGAGCCCACTGCCGGTGTCGATATCGAATTGCGTCGCTCCATGTGGGCGTTCCTGCAGGAGATAAACAAGCAGGGCACAACCATTATTTTAACCACCCATTATCTGGAAGAGGCCGAGAGCCTATGTCGCAATGTGGCAATTATTGATCATGGCCAGATTGTGCAAAATACCAGTATTCGCGAGCTGATATCACAGCTCAATAAAGAGACTTTTATACTGGATACCCGAGAGGCGCTCAACGCCTGCCCTGATGTTATGGGTTACCCCCTCAAACAGGTCGACAAGAGCACGTTGGAGGTAGAGGTTGAGAAATCCCAATCGATCAATGAGCTATTTTCGGCACTGACCAGTCAGGGAATCCATGTGGTGAGTATGCGCAATAAAACCAATCGTCTGGAAGAGCTATTCTTCGATTTGGTGGCGAAAAATTTAAAGGAGAAGGCTAATGGATAATCGCCAAAAATGGATTGCTTTTATCACCATAGTGCGTCGCGAAATTCATCGCTTTATGCGTATCTGGCCCCAGACGCTGGTGCCACCGGTTATCACTATTGTGCTGTATTTTGTCATTTTTGGGCGCCTTATTGGTGGCCGTATTGGCGAGATGTCAGGGCTGCCCTATATTCAGTTTGTCGCGCCGGGACTGATTATGATGTCGGTGATTACCAACTCCTACTCCAATGTGGTGTCATCATTTTATGGCTCTAAATTTCAACGCAATATAGAAGAGCTGCTGGTATCGCCAACCCCTAATTGGATTATTTTGCTCGGCTATGTTGTCGGTGGTATGAGCCGTGGGCTGGGTGTGGGTGCACTGGTAACCCTGTTGTCACTGTATTTTGCCGACTTCAGTTTACACAGCCTACCGATAACCATTGGCATAGTTTTGATGACGTCGCTAATGTTCTCTCTGGCCGGGTTAATCAATGCGGTGTTCGCCAATAGCTTTGATGATATTTCGATTATTCCTACCTTTGTGCTAACCCCTCTGATCTATCTGGGCGGCGTATTTTATTCAATTCAGTTGCTGGGTGATTTCTGGGGCGCGGTCTCACTGGCGAACCCAATACTCTATATGGTCAATGCGTTTCGCTACGGCATGGTCGGCATTACGGATATCAATATAGTTTGGTCATTTGTGATGGTCGGACTATTTTCTGCCCTACTGTTTTTTGTGGCACTCAATCTGCTTGAAAAAGGCTCAAGGTTGCGCAGTTAATGGTGGATCATTCAGATACCGGCCTTGGCAAAGACACTGCCTATGCAGACCAATACGATGCGGGGCTGCTGTTTCCCATTGCACGCAGCAAGGCGCGGGCTATAGATGAAGGTGCCGGGGCCGGCGCTCTGCCATTTTTTGGTACAGACTTGTGGACCGCCTATGAAATATCCTGGTTAAACCAGCAGGGTTTGCCTCAGGTAGCTATTGGTGAATTTATCTTTCCCTGCACCAGTGATGCCATTATTGAATCTAAGTCGTTTAAACTTTATTTAAATTCTTTTAACCAGAGCCAGTATGCGTCCATGGACGCCGTTCGAGCTGTTATGCAGGCAGATGTGTCAGCGGCTTGTGGGGCGCAGGCTGAGGTGGTTTTGTATCCTGTGAGTGACTATAACAGGGTCAGGCCAGTTGCCGAGTTACAGGGCACCTCTATTGATGAGCGGTCTGTAAGCATAGATACTTACCAGCCAGACGCGGGATTTCTGCAGGCCGATAGCAGTGCGCAAGTCAGCGAGACACTTTATTCCCATCTGCTGAGAACGAACTGCCCAGTGACAGACCAGCCAGATTGGGCCTCTGTGTATATTAGCTATAAGGGTGGGCAGATTGATGCCGATGGGCTGCTTAAATATATAGTGTCGTTTCGCCAGCACCAGGACTTTCACGAGCAGTGTGTGGAGAAAATATTTGTGGATATTATGGCGCGCTGCAATCCCGCCGAGCTGACAGTATATGCTCGTTATATGCGTCGTGGTGGATTGGATATCAATCCTTGGCGCAGTAGCAACAATGGGTTGCCCACAACGTTTAGGCAGGTCCGCCAGTAATGGCAGTCAAGCGCTTAAGCCAAACTGGTTTTTAAAAACTCAATCAGCAGGTTAACGGCTTCATTTTTTTTGCTTCTACTCGAACATATTAGACTAATTCCCACCTTACCTAGATCGGGAAAGCGTGCCGACGGGGTTAAAACTTTGAGATTTGTTGGCACTGTGCTCTTCGCCAGTACAGTGACACCCAAGCCTTCCTGTATTGCGTATTGAATGCCTGTTAGGTCGGGGTTGGTATAGACAATTTGCCATGGCTGTTGCGTCCGATCTAGAACACTGATGGCACGGTGACGGTAGATACACCCTTCCGCTGCTGCGATAAGCGGTACTGTCGACACCTTCTGGGCATTGTGGTCGGCACTTGCCACCCATACCAGATCATCAGTTTTAACCAGGTCTGAGTCTGTTTCAGAAGGCTTGTCTTCCAACGCTAGAATTAGATCATGGCTGGCCTTGCCCTCTTTAGAGAGCAGTTGCTTACTCAATTCGCAATTCACCTCAAGGGTCACATTTGGATAAGCTTTGGCAAAACGACTAACAATTTTTGGCAGCAATACTGTGGCAAATTCACTGGGAATGCCAAGCCGGATCTTGCCACTAATACTGCTCTTTGAAAGCTGGCTAATAGCCAAATCATTTAGTGTCAGTATCTGATTGGCATAGTCATAGAGGCTTTCTCCAGCCTCGGTTAACTCCAGGTTTTTACCGATGCGGCTGAGTAGCGCTTCATCCACTAGCTCTTCTAAGCGCTGTATTTGCAGGCTCACGGCAGGCTGTGATCGGCCCAGTATTTCGCCAGCTTTGGTAAAGCTATTTAGCTGGGCCACCGAGACAAAGGCGCGCAGCAAATCCATGGGTAAGTTCTTCATTGTGGCCTCCATTTAGTGTTGAATTAAGTATTTATTTTATTAATGCATGTATTGTATCTATTAATTTAACAAATTATAAGTATGGGCATAAAATACGCCTCTAAAGCTTGTATAGCCGATTGATTACTAACTTTGTTCGACTGCTTGGATAATACTCTTATGACATTGGAAGCCGACGTTAGCAAAACCATTTTTCATGACTATCATGTTGCCGCTGGCGGCAAAATGGTGCCCTTTGCAGGCTACCTTATGCCTGTGCAGTACAGCGAAGGCATTATGCAGGAGCACCTACACTGTAGGGATAACGTCGGCTTATTCGATGTGTCTCATATGGGCCAGGTTATTGTTAAGGGCGAGGGTGCTGCGCAGGCGCTTGAAGGGCTTATGCCTGTTGATTTGCAGTCTCTGGGAATTAACCAGCAGACCTATGCCACGCTCACTAATGAGCAGGGCGGGGTGTTGGACGATTTGATTGTGACACGTTGGACTGAAGACAGCTTTTTTCTGGTGGTGAATGCCGGATGTAAGGAGCAAGACATTGCCCATTTACACAAACATTTACCTGGTTTTGAGATTACCTATCTGGCTCAACGCGGTTTGTTGGCCCTTCAGGGTTTGCGTGCCAAAGAGGTGATGGCTGAGCTCGTACCAGAGGCTAATACACTGGTGTTTATGCATGGTGGCCATGCCAGCATCGAAGGTATAGATGTTTATATCACCCGCTCTGGGTATACAGGGGAAGATGGTTTTGAGATATCGGTTGACCCTGCAGATGCACTGCAACTGGCCGATATTTTATTGGACTTTGAGTCAGTTAACTGGATTGGTCTGGGCGCGCGGGACTCACTGCGCCTGGAGGCAGGTCTATGTCTGTACGGCCATGATATGGACGAGAATACCTCGCCAGTTGAGGCCGGTATTATGTGGAGCATCAGTAAATCACGCCGTGCAGGCGGTGCTAATGAAGGTGGCTTTTTGGGCGCCGACGTTATTCTTGCGCAGATTGCCAGTGGCGTGAATAAAAAACGTGTGGGCTTCTTGGTCGACGGCCGCGCACCCGTTCGCGAAGGGGCTGAAATCATTGATGACTCAGGCGCAGTGGTGGGTGTTGTTACCAGCGGTGGTTTTGGCCCGACCCTGCAGGCGCCAATTGCCATGGGTTATGTGCCCGTCGCGTTGTCTGCTGTTGGCACCCAGCTCAATGCTCTGGTACGTGGTAAACCGCGGCCCATTACTGTGACTAAAATGCCGCTCGTTCCCCAGCGCTATTTTCGTGGTTAATGCTCGTTGTTAATGTTTGCAGCTAATTTAAAACTTAAAGGTGTTTGGTATGAGTGAAGCAGTTTACACAGAAGATCACGAGTGGCTCCAGGTTGAAGATGGGGTAGCGACCATTGGCGTTACCGAATTTGCTCAGGAGCAACTCGGCGATGTGGTTTTTGTTGAGCTACCAGAGGTTGGTGCCGAACTGACCGAGGGTGATGAAGCGGCCGTTGTGGAGTCGGTGAAGGCAGCGGGAGAGATTAATTCGCCGCTCAACGGCACAGTCACAGCTGTTAACGACGCGCTGATAGACAGCCCCGATCTACTTAACAGTGCCCCCCAGAGCGATGGCTGGATGTTTAAGCTATCCCTGACTGATGAATTCGATGCCTCTAAATTTATGAGCAGCGATGAGTACCAGCAGCTTTTAGACAGTAACGACTAAACCACTATTAACCAGGCCCACGCACGTATTTGGAGCGACCCGATGTTACAGAAGAAACGCACGTTGACTGACCTGCAAAATGCCGCAGAATTTATTGCCCGCCATGTTGGTCCCAGCACCGATGATCAACAGCAGATGCTCCGCGCGCTGGATTGCACAAATTTACAGCAGCTGACCGCAGAAGTGGTGCCTGAAGCTATTGCTATGGCCGATGACTTAGCCATTATTGACGGCTGCACAGAGGCTCAGGCACTGGCCGAGCTGCGTGAAATTGCCAGTCACAACAAGCTGTTCAAGTCGTTTATTGGGCAGGGCTACTACGGCACGATCACGCCGAATGTTATTCAGCGCAATATTCTGGAAAATCCAGCCTGGTACACGGCCTATACGCCTTATCAGCCAGAGATTTCTCAGGGTCGCCTGGAGGCGCTGATTAACTTCCAGACCATGATTTCTGATCTAACCGGCATGGAAATGTCCAACGCTTCGATGCTCGATGAGGGCACTGCTGCTGCAGAAGCCATGGCGCTGTGTCAACGTATGTCAAAATCAAAATCCTCAAGATTTTTTGTTGATAGTGACTGCCTGCCTCAGACCATTGAGGTGATTAAAACCCGTGCCGAGCCAATGGGTATTGAAGTAGAGGTTGCAGACCCTGCAGATTTCTCCGGCGAAGCCTTTGGTATTTTGCTGCAGTATCCAGGTGCCAGCGGTGAGGTTCGTGATTACCGTGAGATTATCGGCAAGGTCCAGGCACAGAAGGGTCTGGCGGTTATGGCGGCCGATATTCTTAGCCTGGTACTTTTGGAATCACCGGGATCATTAGGCGCGGATGTCGCCATAGGCACCACCCAGCGCTTTGGTGTGCCGCTCGGTTTTGGCGGCCCACATGCTGGCTATATGGCGACTAGAGAAGCGTACAAGCGCAATCTGCCCGGTCGCTTGGTTGGCCTGTCTCAGGATGCCAATGGCGACCCAGCCTATCGTTTGGCCCTGCAAACACGCGAGCAACATATTCGTCGTGAAAAGGCGACCTCCAATATCTGTACTGCACAGGTGTTACTGGCAGTAATTGCTGGCATGTACGCGGTCTACCATGGCCCTGAAGGGCTACAGCGCATTGCTCAACGGGTTCATCTATTGACCTCTGTGCTGGCTGAAGGTCTGCGTTTAAACGATGTAGTGCCAACCAATACACATTGGTTTGATACATTAACGCTGCATACAGGTAGCCGCACCGAAGAGATCATTGCCGCTGCCGCGGCACGCGAAATTAACCTGCGTCAGATTGATGCACAGCATATTGGGCTGTCGATAGACGAGACCACAGGCGGCGATGATATTGTTACCCTATGGGATATTTTACTCGGTGACCATAGCTTAAATCTGGATAAGCTGGCTGAAGAGGTAACTGCATCGTTGCCCGATGATTTGATTCGCACCGATGGTTTTTTAACCCACCCAACGTTTAATAGTTACCATTCTGAAACTGAAATGCTGCGTTATCTGCGCCGTTTGGCCGATAAAGATATCGCCCTTGATCGCGCTATGATTCCTCTCGGCTCCTGCACCATGAAGCTAAATGCAACCGCAGAGATGTTGCCAATTACCTGGCCTGAATTTTCTAATATGCATCCATTTGCGCCGACCGACCAAACCGGTGGGTACCGCATTATGATCGATCAGCTCGAGTCGATGCTCTGTGCTGCAACAGGGTACGACGCCATGTCACTGCAGCCCAACGCAGGTTCTCAGGGTGAATATGCCGGACTGCTGGCTATTCGCGGTTACCATGAGAGCCGCGGCGATAGCCATAGAACAATGTGCCTGATACCAAGTTCAGCTCATGGCACGAACCCAGCCTCAGCACAGATGTGCGGGATGCAGGTAGTAATGGTCAAATGTGATGATCAGGGCAATGTCGATATTGCTGACCTGCAAGATAAGGCCGCCGTTCACAGCGATAATCTGGCGGCCATTATGGTGACCTATCCCTCGACACACGGCGTGTTTGAAGAGGGCATCAAGGAAGTCTGTCAGATCGTTCACGATCATGGTGGGCAGGTGTATATCGATGGCGCCAACCTCAATGCCATGGTTGGTGTCTGCCAGCCGGGCAAATTTGGTGGCGATGTATCCCATCTTAATCTGCACAAAACCTTCTGTATTCCCCATGGTGGCGGCGGCCCTGGCGTTGGTCCTATAGGTGTGGGCGAGCATCTGGTGCCATTTTTACCTAAAGAAGGCGAGGGCGGCGCGCGCCGCGGCGCGCAGGTTTCTGCGGCACCCTTCGGCAGTGCCAGCATTCTGCCGATCACCTGGATGTATATCCGCATGATGGGGCGTCAAGGCCTCAAACAGGCCACCGAAGTGGCTATTCTCAATGCCAACTATATGGCCCACCGATTGCAGGCGCATTATCAGGTGCTGTACACAGGCGCCAATGGTCGCGTAGCCCATGAATGTATTCTCGATGTGCGCCCGATTAAAGACGATGTAGGCATCAGTGTTGATGATATTGCCAAGCGTCTTATCGACTATGGTTTCCACGCTCCAACTATGTCGTTCCCGGTGTCTGGCACATTGATGATTGAACCGACAGAGAGCGAGTCAAAAGCTGAGCTGGATCGTTTCTGTGATGCGATGATTGCGATTAAGGATGAGATTAATCAGGTAGCCGATGGGCAGTTCCAGCTGGATGATAACCCGCTGGTAAACGCGCCTCACACGGCAGCGATTGCTGCTGGCGATGAATGGACGCGGGCCTATAGCCGCAGTCAGGCAGCGTATCCGTTGGACTCGTTGCGCGACAACAAATACTGGCCACCTGTGGGCCGATTAGATAATGTGTTTGGCGATCGAAATCTGATTTGCTCGTGCCCGTCTATGTCTGACTACGAGTAGGGCTGACTCTGGGAGTCACTGCAACGGCTAAGCGATAGCTTGCCGTTGCCTCTGGACTGGGCAGTCAGTTTTTAGGTGTTTGTGCAGGTCAATAGCACTGTAAACATCGACTGCCCTGGCAAAGCCCTTGATCGGAATCTGGCCCTTATCAACACAGTGCACGGCATCTTTAACCAGATCGAAGGTGTCTTTGGAAATAAGAATTTCATTACTTTCAGCTGAGGATTCGAGGCGGCTAGCCAGATTTACCGCACGCCCAAGCAATGTGTAGTCAAGGCGGTTTTCAGTGCCAAAGTTGCCCACCTTGCAGACCCCGCTATTGATCCCCATGCGCAATGCCGGCGGATTCTCAATACCATCGGCACGCCAGCGCACCTGCAGTTCCTTCATCGTGCGCCTCATGGCGATAGCCATAGACACGCAGGTAATGGCATCAGCTTGAACACCGCGGCTTTCAGGGTCACCAAAGAACACCATAATGGAGTCGCCAATCACTTTATCTATGGTGCCGCCAAAGCGAAAAGCAATTTCCGACATCTCGGTAAGATAGGTGTTGAGCAAGCCAGTTAATTGTTCTGGATCAAGCTCTTCAGCCAGTTTGGTAAAGCCCTCCATATCCGAGAAGAAGATCGTCAGTGTTTTCTCCTGGGTTTCAGCGCGCACATCTTTGCCGGTCAAAATGGCTTTGCGTAGAGCGGGAGACAGATACTTGGATAACCGAAAGGTTCGTAGGGTAAGCCAGTCATTTTGGCGCAGTACCGACTCATGTTGATCAGCTAGTAAAAAGTGTGTGTGCCGGGCCATATTGGTCTGCAGCAGCGCATAGCCAGCGCCAATAATAAGGATGCATAGCTGAGTGCCAGAGCCGGGCCCAATGCTAATAGGCGAGAGCCAAGTTGTAAGCCCTGCTCCCATAAACAGCGCAAACAGATCCAAGGGTGAGGTGGGCTTTAATGAACCGATAATAGTGACAAGAAAGATCAGTCCGAGGCCTATAACAACAATGGGATCAAAGCCAACAAAGGCTAACAAAAAGCCAGTAATTAGACCGTCAATGAGTTCCATAACTACCGCTAGCCGCTGCCTTCTGCGCAATGGTATCGATTCATTGGAGGTAACATAACTGCTGTATTGATAAATAAACAGAGCCGGTAGAACGGCGAGCAGAGCAGGGTGGTAGTCGATATCTCCCCAGGCGCCCAACAGGATAGTAGCAGCGCAAATCGAAAGCGCCAGCCTGTAGAGCTCCTGCAACTTTGGCGACGGATATACAATCTCTTTCCATGTCATGACTTCAGTCTAGCACCGGATTACAGATATCGCTTGAAAACTGCATGTGCATTGCTTTTGCGGAAGTGGTTGTGTACAGTTGCGACCCTTGAAAAGGGCCTGAATTTGGGCGATCTCGAAGAGACAAGAAGCAAGCTTTAGCCTGTTTCGCAGCAACGAGCACGCCGTGCTCCTGACTATTTAATAGAACAGAAAACGGTAGAAGTTTATGGAGAGGTGTCCGAGTGGCTGACAAAACACATTGTGTTTTGGGCGCCCGCAGGGCGATCTCGAAGAGACAAGAAGCAAGCTTTAGCGTGTTTCGCAGCAACGAGCACGCCGTGCTCCTGACTATTTAATAGAACAGAAAACGGTAGAAGTTTATGGAGAGGTGTCCGAGTGGCTGAAGGAGCACGCCTGGAAAGTGTGTAAGCGTTTATAGCGTTTCGAGGGTTCGAATCCCTCTCTCTCCGCCAAA
>CBFIGD010000035.1:0-29322 GCA_965662065.1 uncultured Porticoccaceae bacterium
TAAGTTTGATAAGCAGGAAGCGCGACCGAAGCCAAAATACCAATAATAGCGACCACGATCATTAATTCGATTAGGGTAAAACCTGATTGACGTTTGTTCATTTTTAAATCTCCAAAAAAGCAAAGTAAGTACTGCGTGATAACTGCAGCGTTAATTCCCGTTAACTGGCAAAGTAAATATTTGCACTACCCAAGCTGTTCGCAAGTTGCGTGCCAAAACTATTATTATTATCAATTTCAATGGGTTAGATAAATTGTGTGTTTTTATTCATGAGATTATGGTCAATCGGGCACCTTTTAGTTGTCAGTTTGTGACTTTTTTTGTCACCTCAATAACCAAACAGCGTCAGACCGATTTTCTATTGTTAATTTTTTAAACACAGAAAAATAAGACTAAACCACCCATTAATAGTGCTTTTAAATAGCGCCTTTAAATAATGGCATTCTTAATGGCCTTGGCGGTGCCAACTGTTTTTAAAATAAGTGTTAGTTCGATCACAAACTATTTTTTCAGCTGTGTGCTTTCTCACATCAGACTTTAATCGTGCCAAGTAGAATCGCTCGATAAGTTGGTTTAGACAGGAAGGTCAATCCCTATGAATATGGCTCCAATTGCGCTACATGGTTTACCCAAACGACTGGTTGATGACCATCTAATAGAACCTCAGGATCTCGAAGCCGCTAGCTCATCAGCAAAAACTGCAAAAATCTCTCTTGTCCAATATCTCTGTGAAAAAAACCTGGTCTCTGACAAGGCTATCGGCAATTCTGCCGCCAAGGAATTTGGCATTCCCATCTATGCCCTTGAGCAGCATCACCCGGATAGCGTTCCCAAAGACCTGATTGATAGCAAGCTATTAAAGAAACACCAGGTAATGCCTCTTGTGCAGCGCGGTAACCGGCTGTTTGTTGCCGTTGCAGATCCGACTAATCATCGCGCACTAAATGAAATTCAGTTCCAGACCGGCATTGCTGTGGAGCCCGTACTTGCCCTGTACTCCAGCATTACCGAAGCCCTTGAAAACTGGCTGCAAGATAGTGCTGACCAGGATATGGGTGAGGTGCTGGGCACCATCGATGATGTGCATCTCGATGATCTGGATATGGAGGCCATTGACGAGGATGACACTGGCACTAGCGATGCAGCTGGCGAAGACGAGGCGCCGATTGTGCGCTTTATCAATAAGATGCTGATTGATGCGATTAAGCTGGGGGCATCGGATATTCATTTTGAGCCCTACGAAAAAAGCTATAGGGTGCGCTTCAGAGTAGACGGTATATTGCGCGAGATGGCCAAGCCACCCGCCAATCTTGCCCAGCGTTTGGCGGCGCGTTTAAAGGTGATGTCACGGATGGATATCTCGGAGCGACGTATACCTCAAGATGGCCGAGTGAAATTGAAGCTGTCGAAAAACAAGTCCATCGACTTCCGGGTTAATACATTGCCATTACAGTTTGGCGAAAAAATTGTACTGCGTATTCTGGATGCGAGCAGCGCCAAACTGGGTATTGATGCCCTAGGTTATGAAGAGGACCAAAAGGCGCTGTATATGGACGCTCTGGCCCGCCCACAGGGCATGATACTGGTCACTGGTCCAACCGGCAGTGGCAAGACTGTCTCTCTGTATACCGGGCTTAATATTCTTAATACCGCCGAGCGCAATATCTCTACGGCAGAAGACCCTATTGAAATCAATATGGAGGGCATTAACCAGACGCAGATTAATATGCGTGTGGGTCTCAGTTTTGCCGAGGCATTGCGGGCATTTTTACGTCAGGATCCGGATATTGTTATGGTCGGTGAAATTCGTGATCTTGAAACGGCAGAAATTGCCATTAAGGCGGCACAGACTGGTCACCTGGTGTTATCCACGCTGCACACGAATAGCGCGCCAGAAACCTTAACTCGGCTGCTTAATATGGGTGTGCCCTCTTTTAATGTGGCTACCTCAGTTAATTTAATTATTGCCCAGCGCCTGGGGCGCAAGCTTTGCTCTGCATGCCGTGAACCCTTTGACGATATTCCGGATAAGGTGCTTAGCGAAGAGGGCTTTGACGATATTGGCATTGCCAAGGAAGACTTCACTATTTTTAAAGCGGCTGGCTGTGCGCAGTGCACCAATGGCTATAAGGGTCGGGTTGGTGTCTATGAGACCTTAAAAATTTCTCCTGCTATTTCAAAAATTATTATGGAGGGCGGGAGTTCATTAACTATTTTGCAAACGGCACTGACGGAAGGGTTTAGAACCTTGCGCATCTCTGCCCTGCGTAAAGCCGCTCAGGGACAGATTAGTATTGAAGAAGCAAACAGGATTACCAAAGACTAGACTTTGGTTAGTGATACAACAAAGGATGAATTATGGCCACGACAGCCGAGACACTGACATTTAGCTATAAGGGGAAAAACCGCAAGGGCGAAAAGGTTGCGGGCGAATTGCGCTCGGATAGCCTCGCTGGCGCTAAAAGTCTGCTGCGCAAACAGGGGGTTATTTCTACCTCAATTAGAAAGAAACCCAAACCCATGTTTAGCCGAGAGAAAAAAATTGTGCCGGCGGATATCGCCGTTTTTACCCGCCAGCTCGCCACTATGATGAAGGCCGGTGTGCCACTGGTGCAGAGCTTTGAAATTGTTGCAGACGGCTCAGATAAACCACTCATGAGAGAACTGATTTACGGCATTCGTGACGATGTTTCCTCCGGTGGTGGTTTTGCAACGGCACTGCGCAAACATCCACGGCAGTTTGACGATCTTTTTTGTAGCCTGGTGGAATCTGGCGAAACCGCTGGCGCTTTGGAAACCATGCTTGATAGGGTCGCCACTTATAAAGAAAAAACTGAACAACTGAAAGCAAAAATCAAGAAAGCATTAACGTATCCTATAGCAGTGGTCGTGGTTGCCATTCTGGTTACGGCAATTTTATTGATAAAAGTAGTGCCTGTATTTGCCGAAACCTTTGAGGGTTTTGGGGCTGATCTGCCCGCCTTTACATTATTTGTTATGAGCATATCGGAATGGCTACAAAGCGCCTGGCTCGTCGTATTATTTTGCATCGGCGCAGGGCTAATTGGCTTTCGAGAGGCGCGTTTTAGAAGTGAAAAATTTGCCTATGGGGTTGATGGAGCCATGCTGAAACTTCCAGTTATTGGTGTGATTGTCTATAACTCGATTATTGCCCGTTTTGCCCGCACATTATCCACCACCTTCTCTGCCGGTGTCCCTATTGTTGATGCTTTGGAATCTGTGGCTGGTGCTGCGGGCAATAGACTCTATGCCGACGCGATCTATAAAATACGCGAAGAGGTAATGACAGGTATTCAGTTACAGCAGGCGATTAAGAATCGCAATATGTTTCCCACATTACTGCAACAGATGGCTGCGATTGGCGAGGAGTCCGGCGCACTGGACGAGATGCTGGAAAAAGCTGCGCTGCATTATGAGGAGGCGGTAGATAATAGTGTCGATAATCTCACCAGCTTACTTGAACCCTTAATTATGTCTGTATTGGGGGTGTTAATTGGTGGCCTGTTAATCGCGATGTATCTGCCTATCTTCCAGATGGGCAATGTCGTTTAAAGGCGCATTTGAGTATACTCAACGCACTCTTCAGGGATTCGAAACTATGATCATTGAAACAGGTTTATCACCAGCTGCACTGGCTGCGGCTGGTTTGGTTTTTGGGCTGCTGATTGGCAGCTTTTTAAATGTGGTTATTCTGCGTTTGCCGCAACAGCTTAACGACAGCTGGCAGCGAGATTCCAGAGACTTTCTCGGTTTGGAGCCTGTATCTACTGAGCCGGTGACGCTCTCTAAACCTGCTTCGCGCTGCCCCGGCTGTGGCGTACCCATAAAGCCCCATCATAATATTCCGGTGCTAAGTTTTCTGTTTTTGCGCGGTCGTTGCAAGGCCTGTGCGGCACCTATATCAATTCAATACCCCTTGGTTGAACTGCTGTCAGGTTTAATTGCAGGGTTCTTTTTTTATCAGTATGGGTTGAGCGCGATTACTGCTTACAGCTTGATACTCTCTTATTGTCTGCTGGTACTTACCGGCATCGACCTGCATGAAAAACTGCTGCCCGACCAGATAACCTTGCCACTGTTGTGGGTTGGGTTGTTTGCCAATCTCAGCGGTACCTTTGTGCCTCTAACTGAGGCGGTGATTGGCGCGATTGCGGGCTACCTTTCACTGTGGATGGTGTTCTGGGCGTTTAAGCTTATCACTGGTAAAGAAGGCATGGGGTATGGTGACTTTAAGCTACTGGCTGCTCTGGGTGCCTGGATGGGCTGGCAGATACTGCCGCTGGTGATTTTGCTGTCTACTGCTGTGGGGGCTGTTGTTGGTATTGCGGGTATTTTGTTTGCTGGCCGTAAGCGCGAGACCACTATTGCCTTTGGGCCCTTTTTAGCCATGGCGGGTTGGATTGCGTTTGTTTGGGGTGATAAGATTCTGTCCGGTTATTTAGCCCTATTTAATCTTTAGACAAGCATCCTTTTCAAACCTGAGTAAACGCCTGTGGTCGCAAAAAACAGTATTAATGCCCCGTTGATTGTTGGCCTTACTGGTGGTGTTGGCAGTGGCAAGAGCACGGTTGCCAAGGCGTTTATGGCGCTGGGTATTGACTGCATTGATGCCGACTATGCTTCACGAGCGGTTGTTGAGCCTGGTATGCCGGCATTAAAAGCCATTGAGGCGCATTTTGGTGCCGAACTTATTCTGCCCGATGGCACGCTTAACCGCGCCGCGCTTCGCGATATTGTCTTTTCTGATGCACAGCAAAAAGCCTGGCTTGAAAAGCTGTTGCACCCATTGATACGGGATTGGATTTTGACTCAGCTGCAGGCTTCACTGGCCAACTGTCCCTACGTTATTTTGGAATCACCACTGCTATTTGAAACGGATCAGCACAGGCTAGTGAGCACTGTGCTACTGGTGGATGTGCCTGTAGAGATGCAAATTGAGCGCGCCACCGCACGAGATGGCAATACGCCGCAACAAATACAACGTATTATTAATGCGCAGATGTCGCGAGATGATAAACGCGACAAAGCTGATGTTGTGTTTGATAATTCAGGCACTGAAGACAGCATTGCCAGCCGTGTGCTGGCGCTGCACCAACAGTTTTTAGCGAGGGCAGACAAGCAATGAGTAAAGCGTCAAAGGTTACAGTGGTGCAGTGCGGCACCTGCAAAAAAGATGTTGAATGGACGGCAGAAAATGTCTATCGGCCTTTCTGTTCCAAGCGCTGCCAGCAGATTGATTTTGGCGACTGGGCGACGGAGAGTTTTACTATTGCCGGTGAACCCGTACTGGATTCCGAGGCGGTTATGCAGGGTTATGAGGAGGACTAGCGGCCAGTTTTTGTAATATGGGTTTATTGGCTTCGGGAAACTCATAGGCACTATTTTCACCCAGTAAATCACTTAACAGGACCCAGCGGCACTCCTGCCCTTCAACGCCTCTGGCTTGGCCTGTAAAGGCACTGACCTGCCATATATCTAACAACACATGCTTGTCGCTGTAGTCGTGAGAGACCTGCATAAAAGAGGTTGCGGCGGTGACATTAATCCCTAACTCTTCGTGAAGCTCGCGCTGCAAGCCCTGATAGGCGCTTTCATCCGCTTCGATTTTACCGCCGGGAAATTCCCACAGCCCGCCCTGATGCAAATGCTGTGGGCGGCGTGCAATGAGAATTTGATCTGAGTGGCCATAGATAACCGCTGCAACGACATGGATGCGCTTTAGAGAGTGCATCGGCTACCTAGGTTCTATACTCGGCATTAATACGCACATATTCATAGGTTAGGTCGGTGGTCCAGACGGTCTCGTTAACTTGACCGCGATTTAGTGAAACACGTATTTCAATATCTTCGGGCTGCATGGCAGCCTGCCCGGCCTCTTCGGTGTAACTGGCCGCTCTGGCGCCATTCTCGGCGATTAAGACTGAATTTAAATGCACCTGCACGGCATTAACATCGAGGTTGTTCACCCCGGCTCTGCCTATGGCTGCGAGTATTCTGCCCCAGTTGGGATCAGACGCTGCCAGCGCTGTTTTAACCAGTGGCGATTCAGCAATGGTATAGGCCACTGCCGTGGCTTCGTCTGTCTCTTCGGCGCCCTCTACCACGACTGAGACAAACTTACTGGCGCCTTCACCATCGCGAATAATAGCTTGGGCCAAATCAATAAAAACGGTTTTAAGCTGACTGACAAATTGATCGAAAGATTCTTCATCAATGGTCACACCACTAGTACCTGTGGCGACCAAAATCACTGCGTCATTGGTTGAGGTGTCGCTGTCGACAGTAATGCGGTTGAAGGATTTTTCGTTGGCTAGCCTCAGGGCACGGTGCAATAGCTCTGCATCCACGACGGCATCGGTGGCCACATACCCTAGCATGGTGGCCATATTGGGCTTGATCATGCCCGACCCTTTGGTGATACCGGTTATGGTTATTTTGTTGTCTGTGCCGTATTGCAGTGATGCACCTTTGGCTCTGGTATCCGTGGTTAATATGCCCTCGGCGGCATCGGCCCAACCGGCTTCACTCAGTGCAGCAATCGCCGCTGGCAGGCCGCTTATGAGTCTGTCTACGGGCAGTGGTTCGCCAATGACACCGGTCGAAAATGGCAGTATCTGCTCAGGGCTTGATGAGGTAGCAGCAGCCAGTGCTTCACAGCTTTGCAGAGCATCGTTCATCCCTTGTTGGCCGGTACCGGCGTTGGCATTGCCTGTGTTGACCAATAAATATTTCGGGCTCACAGTGGCCAGATGCTGCTTGGCAACCGAGACTGGCGCGGCACAAAAGGTATTTTGAGTAAATAATCCGGCCGCTGTGCTGCCTTCGGCAATTTCCATCACCACCAGATCTTTGCGACCTGGTGTTTTGATACCCGCACTGGCAGTGCCTAGCTTAAACCCAGACACCCGATGCATGATGGGTAGCTTTCCTTTGCCTGTTGCCATTGTTATTGCCTTCTATCTAAAACCTAGATTTTGCCGTGACACTGTTTGTATTTTTTACCTGAACCACAGGGACAGGCATCGTTGCGCCCTACTTTGGGCCCGCGGCGTTGGGGCTGCGGAGCTGGTTCAGCCGATTGGCTTTCGTCATCAATGCCGGCTGCGTCGGCATGCTGATACTCACGGCCTTTTTGCTCTTCGCGACGCTGTTGCTCTAAGCGATCCATATCTTCTCGAGTCGCAACTTCAATATGACTTAGGTAGCGAATGGTCTCGTATTTAATATTATCGAGCAAGCTTTCAAACAGGGCAAATGATTCGCGCTTATATTCCTGTTTGGGGTTTTTCTGGGCATAGGCACGCAGACCGATACCCTGTCGCAACTGATCCATACTGGCCAGGTGCTCTTTCCACAGGTTATCTAGCACCTGCAGCATTACTTGGCGCTCGACTTCGCGCATCTGTTCACCAACATGGGCATAACGGGTGGCGTAGTTGGCCTGGACCAATTCGATTATGCGGTTGCGCAATGTTTCTTCGTCAAGGCGTGAGTCTTCATCGAGCCACGCTTGCACCGGCACATCAGTGGTGAATTCATTCGTCAGGGCTTTTTCCAGACCTCTGATATCCCACTGTTCTTCGAGGCTCTGTGGCGGTATAAAGTTGCTAATACACTGGTACATAACATCTTCACGCACATTGGTGATCACATCCGAGATGTCCCCATCTTGAAGGAGGTCGTTGCGCTGTTGATAGATAACCTGGCGTTGATCGTTGGCTACATCATCATATTCAAGAAGGTGTTTACGAATATCAAAGTTGCGGCCCTCAACTTTGCGCTGCGCTTTAACAATGGCATTGGTCACCATGCGGTGCTCGATAGCTTCCCCGTGCTCCATACCCATGGAGCGCATGAGGTTTTTGACTCGATCTGAGGCAAACAGACGCATCAGTGGATCTTCTAGCGAGAGATAAAAACGCGAGACACCTGGGTCACCCTGACGACCTGAACGACCGCGCAGCTGGTTATCAATACGACGGGATTCGTGGCGTTCGGTGGCGACGATATGCAGGCCACCAGCCTCAATAACTTTCGCGTGGCGCTCTTCCCAGTCAGCTTTCACTTCAGCGACTTTTTTATCGCTGTCTTTGCCCTTTTCTTTGAGCTCTTTAAGTTCTGCGTCGATATTACCGCCCAGCACAATATCTGTGCCGCGACCGGCCATATTGGTGGCGATGGTAACTGCGCCTGGACGCCCGGCATTGACGATAATATTGGCTTCAAGTTCATGCTGTTTGGCGTTGAGAACACTGTGCTTGATCTTGGCTTTTTTGAGCATGCCTGAGAGTAATTCGGATGTTTCTACTGAAGCTGTGCCGACCAATACCGGGGCACCTTTTTCGACGATTTCATTAATATCGTCAATCACAGCTTCGAATTTTTCTTCCTGACTGAGAAAGACCAAGTCATTGAGATCAACTCGCAATACATCGACGTTGGTTGGAATAACCATAACCTGCAGGCCATAGATCTGCTGGAATTCGTAGGCTTCGGTGTCCGCTGTACCGGTCATACCGGCGAGCTTTTCATAGAGGCGGAAGTAGTTCTGGAAGGTGGTCGAGGCCAGTGTCTGGCTCTCTTGCTGTATCTCCAGGCCCTCTTTGGCTTCGATGGCCTGGTGCAGGCCTTCAGACAGACGCCTGCCAGCCATGGTGCGTCCAGTGTGCTCATCAATGAGTACGGCCTGGCCACCCTGGACAATATATTCGACATCTTTATGGAATAGATGCTGGGCTCTCAGCGCTGACTGCACATGATGGAGCAGGCCAAGATTACTGGCCATGTACAGGCTTTGATCCGGCTCTAGCAGGCCTTCACTGATTAACATGTCTTCGACTTTTTGGTGGCCGCTTTCGGTCAGCTCAACACCGCGCGTCTTTTCATCAACCACAAAATCGCCAAGAACTTCTTCGGCTTGCGCCTCTGTGCCCTCGACGTCCTCTGATTCAATCTGTGCGGTCAGGTTGAGTGTCAGTGCATTGACGGTTTGATACAGTGCTGAACTATCCTGAGCGGCACCTGAGATCACTAGCGGGGTTCTGGCTTCGTCAATTAGGATCGAATCTACTTCATCGATAATGGCAAAGGCCAGACCACGCTGAGACTTATCATCCAGACGCAGGGCCATATTATCTCGCAGGTAGTCAAACCCAAATTCATTGTTGGTGCCGTAGGTGATGTCGGCAGCATAGGCATCTTTTCTACTGCTGGGCTGCAGCTCGCCTTCGTCGTCTGGATTGAGGCGGAAGGAATTGGGGCTATCTGGACCCTGATACGACTGAATAACACCCACTGACATACCCAGGGCTTGATAAAGCGGTGCCATCCACTGGGCATCTCGTCTTGCCAGATAGTCATTGACGGTAATCACATGGACGCCTGCGGCAGGCAGTGCATTGAGATAGGCTGCCAGGGTTGCAACCAGGGTCTTACCCTCACCGGTGCGCATCTCGGCAATTTTGCCGCTGTGCAATGTAATTCCACCGATCATCTGCACGTCAAAATGGCGCATGCCCATAACGCGGCTGGCAGTTTCTCGAACCACTGCAAAGGCGTCAGGTAATATCTGCTCTAGAGTTTCACCCGCGGCCAAACGCTCTCTAAGTACCCCTGTCTGGGCTCGTAGATCTTCGTCGTTTAGCGCTTTGAGACCCTCTTCCAGGGCATTAATTTTGTTAACTATTTTGCGCATGCCGCGCAATTCGCGCTCATTGCTAGTGCCGAATACTTTTTTCAGGATGTTGCCAAACATTGTGCTTTTCCATAAATATAAACGAGAGAAACAGAGAGCTATCCTACTCTCCAGAAGATCAAACAGATTTCAATCGAGGTTTAGCGGCTGGTGCGTTTTATATAGGAGGCTGGGTCGACTGTGCGACCATTTTTGTACACTTCGAAGTGGACATGAGGACCTGTTGAGCGGCCTGAGCTACCCATAGTGGCGATAAGTTCGCCTTTTTTAACAATGGCGCCCAGTTTGGCGACATTCTTTTCGTTGTGCGCGTAGCGCGTGACAAATCCGTCGCTATGGTTAATTTCAACCATATTGCCATAACCACTGCGTTCGCCTGACCAGGTGACAACACCTGAGGCAACGGCAATAACCTCTGCACCCTGCCTACCGGCAAAATCAACACCGGCGTGCCAGCGTTTTTTACCGTGGAATGGGTCGGTACGCATGCCGTATTCGGAGGACATCCAACCTTTGATAATAGGACGTCCAGCCACCATGCGTTCACTTTTAATACGATTGTCAGCCAGCATAGACTGCAGGACTTCCAGCTGGGACTCGCGACTATCGAGGCTACTGTCGAGTCGCGCAAACAGGGTTGCCAACTCTTCTTGAATATCTATGGCACTCGCAGTCTCTTTAACCAGGGTAGTATCGGGACCACCTAAACCTGGCGCTACTGAGAAATCGAATTCACCGTCTTCAAGGCTAGCTATCTGAGTAAGTTGTTCGCCGAGCGCGTCAAGGCGAACCAGTCGGGAGCGCATCTGCGCTAATTTAACCGTCATTGCGGAGAGAGAACTCGCGACCTGGTCTCGACCAGCATCGACCTCCTGCTGCTGGATCACCAGCTGGTGCTGCATTTCGCCGATGCTGTTGTCAAACAGCAGCTCCCAGCGCCCATCAGCAATCTTGACGCCCAGCAAGGTGCCGGCAGCAACTGGGATACCCAGAAGCAGCACTGACAATATGCCTTTGGCCCAGCTATTAAGGCTAAGTGTTCTAACCTTTTCCGCTCGACTACTGATAAGAATGATTTTCACTACTGGTTAATGCCTTCTCTCACCTAACACTATTAAACATTTAATTCGGTCGCATGTACGATATCGGCACATCTTCCGGATTATCAATAAAAGTGACTACTTCCCAGGCATCCGTATCTGCGATTAATGCGCGAACTGACGCATTGTTGAGTCCATGCCCTGATTTATGCGCATCAAACTCCCCTATCAGGCTGTTTCCTAGCAAATAGAGGTCGCCGATGGCGTCCAGGATCTTATGTTTGACGAATTCATCGTTATAACGCAAGCCGTCTTCGTTCAAAATTTGAAACTCGTCAACAACGATGGCGTTTTCTAAACTGCCACCCCGCGCTAAACCTTTGGAGCGCAGATATTCAAACTCTTGCATAAAGCCAAATGTCCTGGCTCTGCTGACTTCTTTAACAAATGAGGTACTCGAAAAATCGATGCTCGCATTCAGGGCCTGATGTTTGAACACTGGGTGGTCAAAGTCAATAGCAAAATTTACTTTAAATCCTTCGAAAGGCTTGAATGTAGCGCTTTTATCGTCTTGCTTTACGGTGACATTGCGCTTGATACGGATAAATTTCTTGGGTGCATCCTGCTCGAAGATGCCTGCGGATTGCAGTAAAAACACAAATGGACCGGCGCTACCATCCATAATGGGGATCTCTGGTGCCGACACATCAATAATAACATTGTCGATACCCAGACCGGCCAAAGCGGAGAGTAAATGCTCAACGGTAGAGACGCGAACGTCACCATTGACAAGGGTTGTAGAGAGGGTAGTGTCGCCAACATTTTCTGCTGTGGCGGCTATTTCGACCACGGGATCCAGGTCTGTGCGACGGAACTTGATACCTGTATCAGGCTCGGCGGGATGCAGAGTCAGGTAGACTTTTTCACCGGTGTGTAATCCCACGCCAGTAGCACGTATTACGTTTTTTAACGTGCGCTGCCTAATCATGGCTACACCTTTGTTGAAGAAGGTGTAAATTCTAACAGACAAGCCCTCCATCACCAAGATTTTATAATCTGAGGCGTGGCAACAGAGGGCTTATTGCCATTGACTAATTAAGGGTAATTAGTCCGCTTGCTTCCGCAAGAATGCTGGTACATCCAGATAGTCCATCTCTGGATCAGCATTGATGTCCATTTTACGTGCTGTTGAGCCATCGGCCATGGTTGTGCTGCGACGGTTAATTGTCGGTTTATCCAGACGGCCATAGTCAATATCACCACTGGCTGATCTGCGCACTGGTGCATTATCTACGACAACACCCCGAGGGCCGGTCTTGGTGGCAACACCGCGCAAGCCTGTAGCAACAACGGTGACACGCAACTGATCTTCCAACTCTGGCTCAAATACGCTGCCGACAATAATGGTGGCATCTTCGTCAGCGAAGCTGCGAATGGTGTCACCCACATCTTCAAACTCACCCAGGGTAAGGTCATAGCCACTGGTGATATTTACCAGAATACCTTTGGCACCCTGGAGGTTGATATCTTCCAGGAGAGGACATTTGATTGCGCCCTCGGCAGCGACCTTGGCACGATCTGTACCACTCGCTTCACCTGTTCCCATCATGGCCATTCCCATCTCTGCCATGACAGTGCGTACATCGGCGAAATCGACGTTGATCAGACCATCAAGCATTATCAGGTCAGTAATACCCTGAACTGCACCGAAAAGCACATCATTGGCCTGCTTAAAGGCGTTGATCACGGTCATTTCTTTGCCGAGTACCTGCATCAGCTTTTCATTGGGCACAATAATCAATGAATCGACACGGTCCTTAAGTGCGGCAATTCCGGCATCGGCAATTGCCATACGCTTGCGGCCTTCAAAAGAAAACGGACGCGTCACTACACCGACGGTCAAAATACCCATCTGTTTGGCAACTTCTGCGATCACCGGAGCACCACCTGTACCTGTGCCACCGCCCATGCCAGCAGTAATAAAGACCATATCTGCACCTTCAAGAACCTGAGCTATGCGCTCTTTGTCTTCAAGGGCTGCCTGACGACCCACTTCAGGGTTGGCACCTGCGCCAAGACCTTTGGTGAGGGTACCGCCTAGCTGCAATATGGTTGCATTTTCCAAGTCATTGAGTGACTGAGCATCGGTGTTGGCGCAGATAAAATGCACCCCATCAATATTGCTCGCCATCATGTGACGAACAGCATTACCACCGCCCCCGCCAACGCCTACTACTTTGATTTCTGCATTCTTTGGAATGCTGTCTACTAATTCGAACATAGGTAACCCCTTATTTGCGCCTCACAATTAAATTTCATAGCCACGTTATGTGACCCTTACAGTCCACCCTGGAAAAACCCTTTGACCTTATCCCAGGTACTGTCTGTGTTTGCCTTGCCAGTATCGCCAAGACCTTCCCTGCGTTGCGCCTGAACACCGAAGTGCAGCAGGCCAACTCCCGTCGAATAAATCGGATTGTTAACAATATCCGACAGGCCTTTTACATTGACTGGCGTACCTATTCGCACTGGCATATGGAAGATTTCTTCGGCCAGCTCGGTAACACCTTCCATTTTTGATGTGCCGCCGGTCAGTACCACACCAGCAGCAATCAATTCTTCAAAACCACTGCGGCGAAGTTCTGCCTGAACCAGGGTAAATAACTCGTCATAACGCGGTTCAACCACCTCTGCCAGCAACTGGCGCGACATATCCCGCGGTTCGCGGTCGCCGACACTGGGCACCTTGACGGTCTCTTCTGGGCGGGCCAGTTTGGCCAGAGCGCAGGCGTATTTAATTTTCAGCTCCTCAGCGTGCGGCGTGGGTGTGCGCAGAGCCATCGCGATATCATTGGTGACCTGATCACCGGCGATAGGAATCACGCCGGTGTGGCGAATCGCGCCTTCGGTAAAGATGGCAATATCGGTGGTTCCACCACCTATATCGACCAGAGCAACGCCGAGCTGTTTTTCGTCCTCAGTCAGTACCGCATAACTGGACGCAAGCTGCTCTAACACCACATCGTCAACATCGAGGCCGCAGCGACGGATCGATTTTTTGATATTTTGCGCGGCATTGGCGGCGCAGGTGACAAGGTGGACCTTGGCCTCAAGGCGCACTCCAGACATACCCACGGGCTCATGAACACCTTCCTGATCGTCGATAATGTATTCCTGCGGTAGCACGTGGAGAATTTCCTGGTCTGCGGGAATTGCAACCGCGCGGGCTGCATCAATAACTCGCTCAACATCCAGCTGCTGCACTTCGCGATCGCGGATAGCAACAATACCGTGGGAGTTAAGACTGCGAATATGACTGCCTGCAATACCTGCATAGACTGAGTGAATTGAACAGCCAGCCATCAACTCTGCCTCTTCAATAGCACGCTGTATCGAGTTGACAGTGGCTTCAATATTGACCACCACACCCTTTTTGAGGCCGGAGGATTCATGCATCCCGGTGCCGACGATTTCTAGATCACCATTAGCGCCTACAGCACCGACAATGGCCACCACCTTTGAGGTGCCAATATCCAGCGCGACGATCATGTTCTCTTCATTTGCATTAGCCATAATTTTTCCTCAGCAGCCCCTGCTTATCCCGGCACAGATTGAGCTGTATTTTCCTCAGTGTCTTGCTGCGCGCCAATTAATACGCCGTCTTTCCAAGCTACGGCTAATCCATTGGGGTAACGCAGATCTATAGTTTTAATACTGTTTAATTGTTGATTCAGTCCGGCGTTCCACACCAGAGCAAACCGCCTGATTTTTTCTGCAATCTGATCGCGACCTAGCACCAGGCGCATCCCAGACGCGGTATCTACACGCCAGGCACCCAGACTATCGCGCTGTAACTCGACCAGCTTTATACCGGTGGGAACAAGTAGCTCAGCCATTGACTGGTACTCCTGCATCATCTCTTGCGAAGTACCATATTTGGCTCGCAGCACCGGCAGTGCGTCTAACTTACTGTTGTCTGCAATCACTAGCTCTTCGCCGAGACGGTTGAGAAAGCCCTTTTTACCCCATCGAGCGATGGGGACTTCCTCTAGCACCTCCACTTTTAGGGTGGATGGCCATTGGCGTCTAATACTGACCTGATCAACCCAGGGATGCGCTTCGAGAACCCGGCTTAAATTACCCAGGTTGACACTTAAAAATCCGCCATCAATCTGGCTGTTAACCAGACTCGTTAGCTCCTGCTGTTGCAGGTAGTTAAAATCGCCGCCAATCATTATCTGCGTCAGAGGTTTGTCGACCTGCTGGTACATCAAATTGCCACCGTAGATCACCACCGCGAATAGCAGTACCATCAAAAGTCGCGATATATTTTCCATCCAGCCATTGGCTGTGGTCTCGGCAGCTTTGTTCATGCTGTTTTGCTTGCGATTAGCACCGCGACGATTCTGTGTGGCCATTAGAGTGACTCCTCTAATATCGCCAGCACCAACTGATCGAAATCCAGGCCCGCAACCTTGGCCGCCATCGGCACCAGACTATGGCTGGTCATACCGGGCGATGTATTGACTTCCAATAGCTGAAACTGATCCTTGCTGTCGACCATCAGATCGACCCGACCCCAGCCGCTGCAACCCACTGTTTTAAAAGCCTCCATAGACAGCTTGCGTATTTCAGCCTCACGCTCGGGCGAGAGATCGCTAGGACATTGATACTGGGTGTCATCAGAAAAGTACTTGGCCTGGTAGTCGTAAAAGACATCGTCGGTGTGGATGCGGATAGAAGGGAGAACCTGCTCGCCCAAGATAGCCACGGTATACTCGGCACCCTCTAATAACGGCTCGGCGATCACGGTCATATCAAACTCAGCGGCATGCTGCCAAGCTTGCTGCAGTTGATCGGGGGTTTCAGCGCGGCTCATACCGATACTCGACCCTTCACTGGCTGGCTTGACCATGGCTTTACCACCCAGCGAATGCATTATGGCGGACCAGTTGGATTGCTCATCAAGCACGGCAAAATCAGCAGTGGCCAGACCTATGCCCTGCCACATTTGCTTGCAGCGCAATTTATCCATGGCCAGAGCCGAGGCCAGCACCCCGCTACCCGTGTAAGGCAGACCCAAGTATTCGAGTGCACCCTGCAAGGTACCGTCTTCGCCACCAGGGCCATGCAGGGCAATAAATACTCGGTCTAGGTTATAGCTGGGCAATGTCTGCAACAGGTCATCCTGCGCATCAATTGCGATCACATCGACACCCAAATTCTGCAGCGCTTTGTGCACCGCAGCGCCGCTCATCAGCGACACTTCACGCTCTGAGGAGGTGCCGCCATAGAGCAGACCAACGCGACCAAATTTAGACATTGTGGAGGCACTCATTTGTTGCCCTCCGGTTGGCGCTGGAGTCGGCTCTCAGCCAACATAGCGACTAGCTTGCTGACACTGCCAGCACCCTGAGTCATCACCAAATCGTCGCCCTTTACTAGCTCACCGAGTAGCTGTGGAACCTCTTCAATAGACTCCACATAAATCGGGTCGATACCGCCACGCTGACGAATGCTGCCGCAGAGATTTTTGCTGCCCGCACCAGGAATTGCTTCTTCACCTGCCGTATACACGTCGAGGACTAACAGGACATCAACGTCGGCCAGAACCTGCACAAAGTCTTCGTAGAGATCCCGGGTTCTGGTGTATCTGTGAGGTTGGAATACCATTACCAGACGCTTTTCTGGCCAGCCATCGCGAACAGCCTGAATAGTCGCCTTAACTTCCGTGGGGTGATGACCATAGTCATCGACCAACATGGCGCTGCCGCCCTCGACGGGGTAATCACCAATCATTTCAAAGCGTCTACCTACGCCACCGAACTTGCATAGGCCATCAATAATGGCCTGATCAGAAATCCCCTCATCGCTGGCCACGGCAATCGCTGCAGCGGCGTTTAGGGCATTGTGTCGCCCGGGAATGTTTAAGCTGATATTGAGTGATGACAAGCCATCCGGGCGATCAATAACAAAGTGGCTCTGACGCTTTTCAGCGCGCAACTCACTGATACGATATGCCGCATCATCGCTAAAGCCATAGGTCAGCAATGGTCGCGCCACATCAACCAGCAGGCCGCGAATAACCTCATCGTCTATACACATCACGGCCAATCCGTAAAAGGGTAGATTGTGCAAAAACTCGATGTAGGTCTTTTTCATTACTTCAAAGTCAAAGCCATAGGTTTCCATATGGTCTGCTTCGATATTGGTTACCACCGATACCATCGGCTGCAGATGCAGGAATGAGGCATCACTCTCGTCGGCTTCGGCCACCAGATAGCGACTGCCACCCAGTTTGGCATTAGTACCAACACTATTGACCCGACCGCCAACAACAAAGGTTGGATCTCGACCAGCTTCGGCCAGTATTGCGGTAATTAAACTGGTGGTAGTGGTTTTGCCATGGGTGCCAGCTATGGCAATACCATGCCGGTAACGCATCAGCTCCGCGAGCATTTCGGCGCGGCGAACCACTGGAATACCGCGCTCGTGGGCGCTGGCGATCTCTGGATTTTCGACAGTTACCGCAGAGGACTTAACAACCACATCTGCACCGTCTATATTAGCGGCGCTATGGCCTAAAAATACGATGGCACCAGCATTGGTAAGACGCTTAACATTGGCATTGGCACTGATGTCAGAACCGGAAATTTCATAACCCTGATTTAGCAATACCTCGGCAATGCCACACATACCACTGCCACCTATGCCAACAAAGTGGATGCGACGAATACGACGCATCTCTGGTGGCTGGAAATTTAGGCCGTTAGTCATTGGCCACCTCCAGGCACACATTGGCTACTACTTGAGCCGCATCGTTTTTAGCTAATTCACGGGCGCACATGGCCATGTTGAGGCGCTGTTCGGGCCGGTTACAGATACTATTAATCTCGTTGGCCAATATTTCTGGTGTTAGCTCGGACTGTTGATACATCAGGGCCGCACTCTGATCGACCAATAACTGGCCATTGGAGGTCTGGTGATCGTCAATAGCAAAGGGGAATGGAATCAATAATGAACCCAGTCCTGCCGAGGTCAGCTCGGCAACCGTCAGTGCGCCGGCACGGCAAATCACAAAGTCGGCCCAGTTATAGGCGTCTTCCATGGCGTCGATAAAGGCGACCACATTGATCTTGCCGTTTTTAATATTAAGCCCAAGATTTTGGTACTCATCGGCTGTGGCCTGTAAATGCGCCTTGCCAGTCTGATGAATCACCTCGGGGCGAGCAGTGCTATCTATCTGGGCCAGAGCTTTTGGCAGCATGCTATTAATGGCCAGTGCGCCGCGACTGCCGCCTAGAATCAATAGCTTAGTGGCGCCTTTACGCCCAGCAAAACGCTGTTGCGGTGGCGCTAAGTCAGCAATTGCCGGACGAACGGGGTTACCGCACCATTCACCGCCTTTTAATGTCTCCGGAAAACCCTGCATAACGCGGGTGGCGAAACGAGCAGACAGCCGGTTAGTGGTACCGGCCACAGAGTTTTGCTCGTGAATAACCACCGGAATACCTTTGAGTCTGGCGGCGACTGCACCCGGACCTGAGGCAAAACCACCCATGCCCAGTACTACCTGAGGCTTAAACTCAGCCAATACAGCTAGCGCCTGACGGATAGAGCGCCACAATAATAAGGGGGCTTTTAAAAGTGCCCCCAGACCGCGACCGCGGATACCTTCGATATCCATATAATTAATAGCGATACCATGGTTGGGTACCAGCTCGGACTCAATGCCACGGCGCGTGCCCAACCAGGAAATCCGAGCATTTGCTGCTTGCAGTTGCTCAGCAACAGCCAGTGCGGGAAATACATGTCCGCCAGTACCGCCAGCCATAATCATGACGCGCAAGTTATCGCTCATAACGAGGCCTCCGCACTGGGGGACTGTCTGTGTGTAGCTCGTGACTAATACGCAGCATCATGCCGACCATGGCGCAGCACACCATCAAGCTGCTGCCGCCGTAGCTAACAAAGGGCAAGGTCAGCCCTTTGGTGGGCAGTAAACCCGCATTCACACCAAGATTAATAAAAGTTTGACCGCTGATGAGCAAACCAAAACCCAGCAGAATAAAGGCGCCGTACCAGTACTTTTCGGTAATCGCTAGCTTGCCCAGCTGCAAAATTCTCAGCACCATCAACACATACAGACCGAGCAGAACAGTCACACCGATAAAACCAAATTCTTCAGCATAGATAGCAAATACAAAGTCAGTGTGTGCTTCGGGCAGATACATCATTTTTTGTACTGACTGGCCAAGACCTACGCCAAACCATTCGCCACGCCCGAAGGCGATCAATGATTGGGTCAGCTGGTAACCTGAATTAAATTGATCTGACCAGGGATCCAGATAAGTCGTGAGTCGCGCCACACGATAAGGTGCCGCCTCGGCCATCCAGTACAGTAGAGCTCCGGCAACTAACACCACCAGGATATACTGGCGCAGATTGGTGCCGCCCAAAAATAGCATGGCCATAAACGTAGCAGCCAAAACCACCACAGAACCAAAGTCAGGCTCTAAAATAAGGAGCACCGAGAGCAGTGCAATAACAGCCAATAGTTTGGCAAACTCGCGCCAATTATCGGCCAGAGTATCGCGGTGTTGCTGCAGGTGAGCGGCAAGAAAAACCACCGTCGCGACTTTTACCAGCTCCGATACCTGTAAGGTGAAACCGCCGACATTTAACCAGCGTCGCGCGCCGTTAACTTCACGACCTATGCCCGGCACTAATACCAGAACCAACAGCAACACTGAGAGTAGAATCCACAGGCGTCCATACTGGGCCCAGATTGCCGGCGGAACAAAAAAGCCCACACAGAGTGCGCCAGCTCCGACCACCATGTATGCCAGATGACGAGCAACAAAGTAAAACTCATTGTTGTAGCGGTATTCGGCAAAGCTAAATGAGGCCGAGGCAATCATAATCAGCCCGATAGAGATTAACGCTAACACCGGCAACAGCAATGGCATATCCAGATACCATTGCCGACGCTTAACCGGCAAATACTGCAGTGGCAGACTAATATTCACTGCCACCTCCCAATCTGCGCACGGCTTTTTGAAAGCTGCGACCGCGCTCTTCAAAGCCACTGAACATATCGAAGCTGGCGCAGGCGGGTGATAACAGCACGATATCGCCTGCTGCTGCCAGCTGATGAGCTTGTTCTACTGCGGCATCCAGCGATTCAACAATGCGCGTATCCACGACGGTATTTAATGTTTCAGCAATCTGCGCAGCATCTTCACCAAATAAAATACTGTGTTTTACGAAGTCGCTGGCGGCGGCTTGCAGCTCAGAGAAGTCTTGCCCCTTGCCCTGACCGCCGGCAATTAGAATCAGATTTTTGTGGTCTGCCGCACCAAAACCTTTGATCGCTGCAAGGGTTGCACCTACATTGGTGCCTTTGGAGTCATCGATATACAGCGCGCCCTTTATCTCGGCGATATTTTCGCAGCGATGTGGTAGGCCTCTATAGGCTTTTAAGGTGTCGAGCATGACCTGCATAGGGAGCTCGGCGGAGTGACCCAACGCCAACGCAGCAAGTGCATTGGCCAAGTTATGAGTACCTTTGATAGCCACATCTTTGACCGGCATTAGACGCTTGGCACCCAGCGCCAGATAACCATCAACAGGTCCCTGTAGTAGACCAAAATCGCCGAGATCCGGCTGATTGAGACCAAAGCTAATCATTGCGGTTTGGGTCGGTAAAAGCGGTCGGGTCAATGGGTCTTCGCGGTTGATAACAACCTTGCCTGCGCCACGGAAAATACGGTGTTTTGCTGCGTGATATTGCTGCAACCCAGCATAGCGATCCATATGATCGGGGCTGATATTAAGCAAAGTAGTAATCGCGCCACGTGCGTCGTTGAGCAACTCAAGCTGGAAGCTAGAAAGCTCAAGGACATAGAGCTGATGTTTGTCATCGAGCAGATCCAACATTGGCGTTCCCAGATTACCACCAATACCAACATTCAACTCACTGGCTGCGGCCATCTCGCCCAACAATGTGGTCACGGTGCTCTTACCGTTGGAGCCGGTAATGGCAATAACCGGGGCTTTGGCATGCTCCAGAAATAACTCCACATCGCCAATCAAATTAACGCCAGCAGCACGGGCAGCTAGCAGCGCCGGCTCTTGCAGAGAAATACCGGGACTTACAATAACCTGATCCAGATTAGCAAACAGCTGCTCATCAAAGGCACCCAGCACCAGTGGAACCTGCGGATATTGCTGCTTTACTTCTTGCAGACGCGGCGGCGTAGCGCGGCTATCCGCGAATACAAATGGCTTGCCAATCGACGACAAAAAACGCGCCACAGAGAGTCCCGTGGCACCCATGCCAAGGATCGCTGTGCTGCGGTTCGTTGCGATTACATCTGTCATTGCCAATTCCATCTACTTAGCGCAGTTTCAACGTTGCCAGGCCAATCAAGACCAATACAACGGTAATAATCCAGAAGCGCACAATCACACGCGGCTCTGGCCAACCTTTCAATTCGTAATGATGATGCAGCGGCGCCATGCGAAAGATGCGCTTGCCCGTCAACTTAAATGATGCGACCTGCAAGATGACCGACACTGTTTCAATCACAAACACACCGCCCATAATAAAAAGCACAACTTCCTGGCGCACAATCACAGCCACCACACCCAGCGCTGCACCCAGTGCCAGCGCCCCAACATCGCCCATAAAGACCATGGCGGGATAGGTGTTGAACCACAAAAAACCGAGGCCAGCACCGCACAGGGCGGCGGTGAAAATAAGGAGTTCGCCCGCGCCGCTGATGTAGGGAATATTTAAGTAGGTAGCAAACTGAATATTGCCCGTGAGATAAGCAAAGATACCCAGCGCGCCACTTACCAGCACAGTGGGTAAAATGGCGAGACCATCAAGGCCGTCGGTAAGATTGACCGCATTGCTGCTGCCAACAATAACCAAATAAGTAAAAAGGATATAAAACGGGCCCATATTGAGCGCGAAATTTTTGAAGAATGGGATAATCAGCTCTAACTCAGCAGGGCTCTGCGCCGTGGCGAAAAGCACCCCGGCAGCTGCAAAACCAAATACTGATTGCCACAGGTACTTCCATCGGGCAGGGAGTCCACGGGGATTTTTCTCAACCACTTTGCGGTAGTCATCGACCCAGCCGATAAGGCCAAAGGCAAATGTGGTGCCTATCACGATCCAGACATAGCGATTATCCAGATCACCCCAGAGTAAGGTGCTGACAAAAACAGACAGCAAAATCAATGCCCCGCCCATGGTCGGTGTTCCAGCCTTGCTGAGGTGACTCTGCGGCCCGTCGCTGCGGATCGCCTGACCCATCTGCAGACGGTTAAGCTGGCGGATAACCATAGGTCCGGCAACCCAGGAGATAACCAGAGAGGTAATAACGGCGAGAATGCCGCGCAGTGTCAGATACTGAAAGACCGCAAACGGGCTATAAAACTGGGTCAAATAATCTGCTAGCCATACCAACATTAGGCATTTCCTCTAGTTAGTAACATATCAACGGTTTGTTCCATATGGGCGCTGCGGGATCCTTTTACTAAAAAGGTCACGGAGTCAGACTGAAGCTCTTGGATCAGGGCCTCGGTCAATAGATCGCGATCTTGAAAATGTGTGCCGCCAAATGCCTCACTGGCATTGGCGCTTAGCTGGCCGAGACTATAGAGCGCATCTATACCGGCCTGGTGTACATAGCGACCGACCTGATAGTGGAGGCTGGCAGCGTCGTCACCCAACTCAGCCATGTCGCCCATTACCAGCACACGGCGACCTGGATACTTGGCCAATACATCCACAGCCACTTCAAAAGAACTGGGACTGGCGTTATAGCTGTCATCGATGATCACGGCTCCACCGGGCGCCACTTTGATTTCCAGGCGACCGGCAACGGCATTTACCGACGCCAAACCTGCTGCGATCTGCTGTAAGTTGGCACCCGCCGCGATGGCACAGGCTGCGGCTGCAAGCGCATTATTCACCTGATGCACCCCGGGAACAGACAGCTCAATAGGTTGCTCAGAGGCTGGCTGATCAGCTCTGGCGGCTACACAGAGTAAAAACTGATAACAGCCATTGCCAAGTAGCTGGATATTGCGCGCAGACAGATCTGCGGCTGTATCAGCAACTGAGTATGTAATGAGATTTTTATCGGCAATCAATGCTCGCCACTGCTCACACCATGCTTGATCAAGATTGAGTATTGCAGTGCCCGAGGCCTGCAAGCCGCTGTAAATCTCACCTTTGGCAGAGGCTATACCCTCAACACTGCCGAAACCTTCAATATGGGAATTTTGTACGTTGTTGATCAGGGCAATATCTGGTCTGGCAATATCACAGAGGTAAGCAATCTCGCCGCCAGCACTGGCACCCATTTCTATCACAGCCAGATCAGCTTCACTGCCCATCGCCAGTAGGGTCAGCGGCACACCTATATGATTATTGAGATTGCCCGCGGTGGCATGAACTGAGCTGCAGTGACGCAAAATAGATGCTATCGCTTCTTTAACGGAGGTTTTACCAGTGCTGCCAGTAACAGCTATCACTGTGCCGGCAAAACTGTCACGGCGTAATTTAGCCAGATCGCCAAGTGCCTGAGTCGTATCTGCAACCACCCATTGCGGCAGCGGCAAACGCTTATCAGGCTTTGTAACCACCAGACCCGAGGCTTTTTCTGCCACCTCTTTTAAAAACACATGCGCATCAAAACGCTCACCAGTAAGGGCAACAAATAGATCACCTTCGTTAATGGCGCGGCTATCAATAGTCACTGTATCGAAATGGCAGTCCGGGTTGATCAAGGTGCCGCCAAAGCGCACAGCGGCATCAGTGAGGCGCAGCTGGGGCATCATTGCAATTCCCCTTTTATCATCAGCGCTTCACGTGCGCGCAGTGCCAACCTTGCTTCACCCTGATCACTAAAAGGCAGTCGCTGCGCACCTAAGATTTGGTAATCCTCGTGGCCCTTCCCTGCAATTAACACCACGTCATTTTTATCCGCCTCAAGAATTGCCTGGCGGATAGCCGCGCGCCGGTCTGACTCGACGATTACCTCACGACTGGTACCCTGAATAATTTGGTCAATAATCTGTTGTGGATCTTCAGTGCGCGGATTGTCACTGGTGACGACTACTCGATCTGCACTACCTTGCGCTATAGCGCCCATTTCGGCACGTTTGCCGATATCACGATCACCGCCACAGCCAAACACCACCCATAACTTGCCCTGGCAGTGGACACGCAGCGCTTGCAGCGCTTTTTCCAATGCGTCCGGGGTATGGGCGTAATCGACCACCACTGTGGGAGAAGCGGCCGCATCCACTAACTCCATGCGGCCAGGTACGGCACGCAATTCTGGCACCACCTGCAAAATATCATGCAGGGCAAAACCCTGAGCGATAGCTGCGCCAATCACGGCGAGAAGATTGGCCAGATTAAACTTGCCCAACAGTGGTGACCTTAGCTCGCCGTCACCCCAGGGCGTGCTTATTGCCGCCCGTAAACCTTCAGGAGAAAGACCTATGGTACGACAGTAAATATCAGCACTGGCGCTACTATCCTGATCTTCAACACTATAAGTAATGGCGCGAATGTGCGGGTCTAGATTAGCCAAAATCATACGACCAACACTGTCATCAATATTAATAACGGCATTTTTTAAGCCGCTCATAGCAAATAATCGCGACTTGGCCGCAGCATAGCTGGCCAGATCGCCATGGTAGTCGAGATGATCGCGACTCAAATTTGTAAAGACTGCAGTATCCACTTGCAGACCAGCTACCCTGCGTTGCACCAGGCTGTGCGACGAGACTTCTACTGCAGCAGTGCGCGCACCTTTGTTTTCAAGCTCAGCGAGAATACGCTGCATAGCGACTGCGTCTGGTGTGGTTAACCCGGTTTCACCTAATGCAGGAATATCCGACCCCGCCTGAGCGCCCGCCATGCCGTAACCCATGGTTCCTATAAACGCCGCAGGGCTACTACCTAATTTCTCCACCAATTCCGCATAGAGGCGCGAGCAGGTGGTTTTACCATTGGTGCCAGTTATCGCTGTTAAGGCCACTTGCTTTGAGGGGTGCCCATAAAAAACACCAGCAATATCGGATACATATTCGGAAAGGTTTTCGATACCAATAATAGGCACGTCGCCGTTAATCGAGCTTTCAATCGCCTGACTCTGATCAATCAGTATGGCGACCGCTCCATGCTCGATAGCCTCAGGTATAAAGGCTGTGCCATCGGACTCATAGCCTTTTAGTGCAATAAACAGATCACCGGCCTGAACGTGACGGCTATCCAGCGCAATACCCTTTATGTCTACGACTGGGCAATTATTAGTCGCATCGACAAAGTCTGCAATCAGCGTTGACAGGGCAATAGAGCACTGCTGCGATAGGCTCATCATGAGTCCCCTCGCTTTTTAGGCGCACGCAGCAAGCTGGCAACTGTGCGATTGGTATCGAGCTGATCTGGTGTAACCTGGAGTAGGCGTAGCGCATTGCCTGTCACTTCTGAAAATACTGGCGCAGCGACCAGGCCACCAAAATAATCACCGTCGCGGGGTTCATCGATCACCACAATGGTAACCAGGCGCGGATTTTCAATTGGAGCCAGTCCAGCAAAGGCTGACATATAACGATTTTCATCGTAGCCGCCGCCCGCCTTAACCTTATGTAATGTGCCCGTTTTTCCGCCCACCGAGTAACCGTCAATCATGGCTCGCTTGCCGGTACCTGTATCACCACTGGCCGCCTGCAACATGTTACGAACAGCCTCAACCATACCTGCATCAATCACCTGGATGCTCTCAGGCTGTGAATCAATAGCCACCAGAGATACCTCTTTACGGTAACCATTATTAGCCAGTACCGCATAGGCTCTCGCTAGCTGTAGTGAAGACACACTTAGCCCGTAGCCGAAAGCAAACGTGGCCTGTGTGACGGGATCCCAGTTACGATGACCAGGTAAATTACCCAGAGTCTCGCCCGGGAAGCCACTGCCCACAGGCTCACCAAAACCCATGCGTTCAAATACTTGGCGGGTAGAATCCGGGTTTAATGCCAGGGCTACTTTTGTGGTTCCCACCTGACTGGATTTGCGCAGAACGCCAGCCAAATCCAGAACGCCATAATTGGATGGATCGACAAAGGTTTTATAGGAGACCTTAAGATAACCGGGGCTGGTATCAATCACGGAGTCCGATTGGAACTTGCCACTTTCCAGAGCTGCCAATATAGTAAAAGGCTTCACTGTGGAGCCCGGTTCCATCATGTCTGTAATCGCACGATTGCGCACAGCATCGGCCTGCAAATCGGATCGATCATTGGGATTAAAAGAGGGTTGATTGGCCATAGCCAGCACTTCACCGGTCTCAACATCAAGCACCACAACGGAGCCTGACTTAGCCTGATGCTTCTGCACCGACGCCTTGAGCGCGCGATAAGCTGCATATTGCACTCGCAGATCAATACTTAAACGGAGAGAATCACCGGCATGGGCAGGCTTTACCAGCGCGATATCTTTGATAACTCGCCCCGCCAAATCTTTAACCACCCTCTTGGCACCAGGCTCACCCGTCAGCCAGGCATTGTAGGCAAGCTCCATACCCTCCTGGCCATCGTCATTAATATCTGTAAAGCCGACCAGCTGGGCGGTCACTTCACCCGCCGGATAAAAACGCTTGTACTCTTGGCGACCACTGACGCCAGGGATCTGCAGACTAAGGATCGCCTCCGCCTCTGCGGTTGGCAGCTGACGCGCTAGATACATAAAGGATTTGTTGCGATAGCGCTTGAGACGAGCCTTTAGCTGTGCCCCTGAGATATTAAGCGCCTTCGCCAGCCGCTGAATGTGCTGTGGCTCGGCAAACTGCTGAATATGCTTGGGATTGGCTACCAATGTGGTCACCGGCGTACTCACCGCCAATGGCTCGCCATTTCTATCAGTGATCAATCCACGGTAGGCTGGAATAACCTCCTGGCGGATGGCCCGGGCATCGCCTTGGGTTTGCAGAAAATCTACGCCATGCTCTTCGTCTGGCATAATCTGTAACTGCGCTATCTTGGCTAAAACCACAATCGGCAGAGAGACCAAGACAAGCATTACGAAATAGTAACGCCAGCGCGGTATAACTGTCTGTAGCGATTTTTTGGCCACGATGGTGCTTACCCTTTAATTCTATTGAGAGCTTTTAACGCTCTTTCCATTCCCTTTATTACCACGTCCGATTAAATGCCTATTGGCGCTTAATCATTAAAATCTCTTCCGGCTGCGGGCTGCGCATCTGCAAGTTTTTTGCCGCCATATTTTCTATTCTTTGCAATGACCCCCAGGCACTCTGCTCAAGAAGGTATTTGCCATAATCAACCTGCAATTGATTTGCCTCGCGTTCCATGGCGGTCAACTGAGAGTACTTCTCCCGACATAGGTGGCTGACAAATGCCACCGCCAGTGCACTGACCACAACCACTACCCAGAGCACCGCAATTCGCAGCGAACCGGCCATCTAGGCAACCCGTTCAGCAATACGCATTACCGCACTGCGCGATCTGATATTACCCTCTACTTCGGTACCTGCAGGCTTAACTGCCTTACCCACTTTGACTAACCGAACGCCTCGGTCTATATCGCGAATGGGTAGATTTTTCGGCAACTTAATACCCTGATCCTGATCGCGAATAAAACGCTTAACACGCCGATCTTCCAATGAGTGAAAGCTGATAATCACCAGCCGGCCACCCACCTTTAAGCTGTCTATTATCTGCGCCAGCAATGCCTCAAGATCATCCAGCTCACGATTAATAAATATTCGAATCGCTTGAAATGCCTTGGTCGCAGGATGCTTGCCGCGCTCCCATGCCGGGTGCGCCGCGGCCAAAATTCCCGCCAGTTGAACAGTGCGTGTTATCGGCGTTTTAGCCCGCTCTTTAACCACGGCACTGGCCATACGCCGTGCAAAACGCTCTTCGCCATACTCTTTAATCACACGAGCAATTTCCTGCTCATCAGCACTTGCAATCCACTCGGCTGCCGATAAACCCTTGCTGGTATCCATGCGCATATCGAGCGGCCCATCACGCATAAAACTAAAGCCGCGCTCAGCCTGATCTAACTGCGGAGACGACACCCCAAGATCAAGTAGCACTCCGGATAACTCACCGGCCTTACCCATCTGCGCCACTATGTCACTGAGATCTGCAAAGGTGCCATGCACCAGTTGAAGCCTTGAATCTTCACTAAAACGTCGCTCGCCCTCGGCAATAGCCTGGGGATCTTTATCTATGGCAACGACTGATGCCCTGGCCGACAACCTTGCCAGCAGTTCGGCAGTATGGCCGCCGCGACCAAAGGTGCCGTCGACATAGAAGCCGTTCGGATCAATCACCAATGCATCTACAGCCTCCTGCAGTAGCACCGTTGTATGCTCTGTCGTTGCTTCAGTCATCGCTGTCACTGCCCTCAATTACTCTCAGCTACCAGGAGAGATTTTTTAAAGCGTCTGACATGCTGTCTTTGTCCAACAACATGCCGCGATAGTTTTCCTGAGATTTCTCACGCTCAGCGTTCCAGTTATCTTCAGACCAAATTTCCAAACGCTGGGTGCGACCTACCAATACCAGTTTCTTTTCTAGCTCCGCGTAACCACGCAGTTCAGTAGGGATAAGAATTCGCCCACTGCCATCAACCTGCAAGTCTTTCGCCTGGCCAACAACAAAACGACTCAGCATCTCGCCCAGCTCGTCCATCGCGGGCAATGCCGCAACTTTTTCTTCGAATTTTTTCCATTCCGGAAGCGGTGACAGCGTTAGACAGGTAGACTTCATATCTATGGTTATAACGAGGTCATTCGAGCAAATATCTTCGAGCAGGGAGCGGTAGCGAGTCGGAATTGCCATCCGGCCCTTTGCGTCCATATTGATTGGATCACTACCTCGAAACACTTTTATCCCTTTTTCGTTATAAGCTGGTTCAAAATAACCAAGATTAGCCACTTTTCGCCACTTTTACCCATCTGTGCAGATTATTGCCCACACAGGTCAAAGTCAAGCGCGATGCAGGGCAAAAAAGTGAATAAAATCAGTAAGTTCCGTGATGGTTACAAGATTGCTTCGACGGGCGCCGATCACAAGAAATATTTAACAATATAAAACATAAGGCTAACGGCGTAAGTTAAAGTAACTTCTAGCTTCGTACTGTTTTAAGAATAATTATATTTATTTTTTTGTTTTTTTAGATCTAAAGAGAATAAAAAAGGGCTAGCGATCTCGCGCTAGCCCTTTTATTTTACTGCTATAACTTACCGCTATAAAAAGTTGAGTTGACCGATAAGCCGGGTTCTGTCGTGGACAGTCATTCATCTGGGACAAACGTCGCCGCTTGCCTCAAGCAACCTACCCGTTCCCAACGCGGGTCGCGCCATGCGGGAACCTATTTGGTCTTGCTCCGAGTGGGGTTTACCATGCCACTGCTGTTACCAGCAGCGCGGTGCGCTCTTACCGCACCCTTTCACCCTTACCTGTGTTCGCGAACGAACCATCGGCGGTCTACTCTCTGCTGCACTG
>CBFIGD010000036.1:0-42010 GCA_965662065.1 uncultured Porticoccaceae bacterium
GGGGTTAAAACAGCCCCAAGGCCGTTTTAAGTCAATCCTCCTGATCCCCGCTCATGAGCATAAAAAATAATTCACCCGCACTCTTTTTAAGCGGGTTTTTCGTATCTGCCCACAACGGCGGTGAGAACCTCCTGGTTCGACGAGAAACACAAAATCTGTCATCCTAAGCTGAACAAGTATTCAGCCTCCCTAAAAACAAAAATCATAGGCCAAAGATATGACCTTAATACCTAACAAATGGATAACTCGCCTAGTAAAAGTCACTGGGATAATTGCCCTTATTGCAATTGGTCTAGCCGCCTATCTAAGACCGGAGTCCCCCCCTGCCAGCCAAGCCTTCATTAATGGCGAAGTTATTACCATGGATGCCAACAGCACTATTTCTCAGGCTGTTTTTGTGCAAGAAAACCGGATTGTTGCTGTGGGCGACAATGCGAAAATTGAGGCACTAATTAGCGCTGACACCATAGTCCATGATCTGCAGGGAAAAACATTGCTGCCTGGTTTAATTGACTCCCACAGCCATTTTCCCGCTTCTGGTATATCACTGTTTATGGCCGACCTGCGCAGCCCTCCGGTAGGTCCTATTACTAATATCCCGTCCCTTCTAGAGCGCTTGCAAGAAAAGGCCAGAGATGTACCCAAAGGCGAATGGGTCAATGGCTTTGGTTACGATAACCTGATGCTGGATGAAAACCGCCATCCAACCCGCGATGAACTCGACCAAGCCCTGCCGGATCACCCAGTATTTATCTTGCACGTCTCTGGGCATATGGGTGTTACCAATTCTCTGGGGCTAATCGAAGCAAATATTTCTGAGGAGAGCCGCGACCCCGAAGGTGGCCACTATGCGCGGGACGAAAACGAGCGTCTCAATGGGCTACTTGAGGAATACGCAGCAACACCTTTACAGGACCAGATGCTTGATTTTGGCATTATTGATTTTTTGCGCATGGTGAGTTACTCGAATAATGACTATTTGCACGTCGGCGTTACCACCGCACAAAACGGTGCAGCGTCTGCAGAGATGGCCAAAGGGTTGAGTATTGCTAAAACGCTTAATCTGACGCCTCTGCGCCTTGAGCTATGGCCTCAGTTTGACACCTTTGGCCAAGGCTTCCTCGACGGTACTAGTGAACCCAGTGACTACAATCGTGACAGACTGAATATTGGCGCGATTAAAATCATTGCCGATGGCAGTATCCAAGGCTACACCGGTTACCTGCGCGAACCCTATCATCAGCCTTTTCACGGTGATGCTGACTATAGAGGCTACCCAAGGGTGGCTTACCCAGAGTTGGCTAAGTGGATCAAAACGTATCACAACGCAGGATTTCAATTAGCCGTGCATGGCAATGGTGACGCCTCTATCGACGATATACTTGATGCCTTCGAACAGGCCCAGGCCGAATCCCCGAAAGAGGATCCACGGCTGATTTTGATTCATGCACAAATGGCACGGCAGGATCAGTTGGCACGCATGAAATCCCTTGGAGTAACACCCAGCTTCTTTTCCGCTCACACCTATTATTGGGGTGATATGCATCGCGATGTGACCATGGGTGAAGAGCGTGCCAGCAGAATAAGCCCGGCCCGCACCGCTTTAGAACAGAGTGTTCGCTTTAGCTCTCACCTTGATACTCCTATTGTACCCATGAGCCCCCTACTGTCGGTCTGGTCAGTTGTTAACCGACTCTCCGCAACGGGTCAGGTCATAGGCACGGATGAACGTATCGACAGCATGCAGGCACTGCGCAGCGTAACCATAGATGCTGCCTGGCAGATATTTAGAGAGAAGGATATTGGCTCGATCGAAGCAGGAAAGCTGGCTGATTTGGTGGTGCTTGAGCGCAGCCCTTTAGCTGATCCAACAACCATTAAAGATATTAACGTCGAGCGCACCATTATTGGTGGTGTTACTGTTTACCAGCCCTAGCATAGCGTCAATATTAAACAGGCCATAATTTTTTGGCAGCCACGGAATATTGCGTCTACACTAGGAAAAAGCTCAAAATTTTAGACCTACAGACAGGATAATCAGTACCTGAAAGCTGTTGTGAAACCACGATTGGTCGAGCGCCTAAGAAGGCTACCATCAGTACAGTGGCCATCGTTATAGTGACGAAGAGTAGATAGAGGTGAAATAGTGAGTAGCAATATGGATTTTGCCCCCACGACTGACTATTGATTAATACATAACCATAAAGGAATAAACAGGTGAACAAACCAACTTCAGAGCTTCCCGAAGAGCTTGAAAGTGCAAAACAGATTTTCTTGTCGGCTATTTACGGCGCCGAAAGTGAAGTTATTAATTCAGACGCTGCCAACCGGCCTGATGTTAAAGCGAATATCAAAAGACGCCTCAATGAGGTCAACAACGAATGTCGCGGTAATGTGACCAGAGCATTAAAAAAAGATCCACGTGTCAGTAGATCAACTAAGAAACTTGCCGAGATATTAGAGAAAAAACTATTAGCACTAACCGCTATTGATACCCAAAACCCCTAGGTAAAAAATCTAAACGCTAGCCAGCCCTTCACTTTTCCTTTCGCAGAATACCGTTTTTTAAACGCTGCATTGGACCCTTCTGATGGCAACCGTTACAAAGATAATTGGATTAATACGCATTGCTCGCTTATACACAAATGGACTCAAGACTATTTGCAGGAGCCCCAAATGATATTTGAAGATGATGGCTATGACCGAGTTTTAAAAGCCGCACGCACACTAGCCAATGATGCCGGTAAGCGTCTCGGAAAAATTTTGATTGATGAACCCCTGCTACAGGAATGTCATAGCTACGCCGAATTTTCCTGCAACTTCCATGGTAACAGTGGACCTGCCAATCATATTAAACAGATTGGGCATCTGACATTTTGGATATTAAAACTGCGCCCGTTTTCGTTCTCATCGACGCTCTCTAAACAGCTAGCTCAGGTCCTTAAGCTAGACAAACACCTTTCTCTGATCGAAGCAGACTACCAAGAGCAAAAAACTCGGGCCAACCGTTTTTATATCAATGAACATCTTTCTATTGTTATAGCAGACCATCTTATTAACAAAGGTTTTAAAGATATCCGTGATCAACTCTCCGGCCACGGGCCAGAGAAGGCCAAGTTAGAGGCCCTTTTAAAGGCTAATAAAGCCAGGGTAGAACGCACAGCTGGCGATATGGCACTGTCGTTTAGAGAACACAATTACAGTTCTCGCGGCATGGCAATGATGCTTCATCTAGCCTATTCAACCGGCTATGAAACATGACTGAGCGCCCTCAGCATAGGCCAGATAAAGGCAAACGACTGCATTATCTAAAGATTGTCGCAGCGGTTTACTTGGTCGGCTTTATTCTCAGTGCTGGCCTGACCTATATAGAAGTAAAAACCGACTGTGAGGACAAATATATTGCTTGGGTTGCCTGTGTATTTATCATTCTCGGATTACTACAGGGGCTGTTTGAACTGCCCCCAAAACGGACCCAGGCAGGTACACCCCAAGTTGTTCTAACAGTCATCGCAAACGCCAGCAATATACGTCTGGATGTTATTGAGCGACTACATCAACAAATAGCACCCAAATTTTTTATTGCGGTAATCTTTATTCTCACCGGCTGGGCACTAAAACTATACCTTCCTGTTCTGCTAGAAACATATTTATGCGGCATATAATCCGCCCCACCCCTAAGCATTTTGGTACTTTCGATAATCCAAAAAAAGGAGGCTCAAAAGAGCCTCCAAAAATTTAGGGTTAGATACCGCTCAGGTGGAGTGTATCAACGGGAATCAATACTCAAAGTTTAGCAACTAGGCCACCCGAGCATCAGTTCAATTAAGATCGTGCAAGATCATCAAACTGATACCTAAAGATTAGTTCATAGATTGGCCTCTGTGCTAACTGATATCAAAAAAACATCTGCAAAACCCAAAAACAAACCTGAAGCCCTTTAAATAACGGGCTTAATCAATAATAAATAGATTTTAATTAAAGTGACTTAGTCGCGATTTCCAGAACATCTTTAACCAAACCAGGCTCATCGACAATCGCCTGCAATGCGGTGCGCATGAATCCAGCATTGGGTTCAGCAAATTGTTTCCATCTGGTCAATGGTATTACCAACCTCGCAGCCACCTGCGGATTTTGATTATTCAGGGCAATAACCTGTTGCTGCAAGAAAGCATAACCAGAACCGTCTGGGTTGTGAAAATTAACCAGATTGGCACTGCAGAATGCACCAATTAAACTTCTGATTTTATTTGGGTTGCTCATGGTGAAGGCGGAGTGATCCATCAGCTCGCAAACTCGCGCAAGGCCATCAGGCTGACTATTGGTCGCCTGTATCTGCAGCCATAGGTTCATCACCAAGGCTTCATCGCGATATTCCAACTCAAACTCAGCCAGCGCCTGATCGGCATAGCTAGCCGCCGCAGGACAGTTAACCAAGGCACTCAGCGCCGCGGCCTTATCTGTCATATTATCGGCAGACCTAAACTGCTGCCAGGCTAAGTCTATGCCTTTATCACCAACCAGCATAAGGTAATTTAGGGCCGCATTTTTAAGGCTGCGACTGCCAATTTGACGAGCATCTGGTGCATAGACAGGCTGTGTATTATGGCGCTGGTAGATGGCCATAAAACGGTCAGCCAATACGCCAGCCAATGCCGTGCGCACAAAGCTACGGGCATTATGTATAGCAGCCGCATAGATGATCTCGGCCTCTTCATGTAGCAAGGCCTCACTGGGAAGCTGTAGCATCAGTGCAACCATCGCTGGGTCCAATGACTCGTCTGCCAACAGCGCGCTGTAGGCATCAATTAACTGGTTACCCAGAGTCAATGGACGGTCATGCAAGCTGTCCTCTGTCAGCTGCTTCAACACACCAAGGCATAATGTTTGACTCGCATCCCAACGGTTAAAACCATCGCTATCATTAGCCATTAAATGCGCTAATTGCGCGGCCTTATAACCATAGTCAAGTTTTACGGGAGCAGATAAGCCACGCAGTAATGAGGGCACAGCAGGCTGATCGACCCCATTAATCACCAGTGTCTGCCTAGCATCAACAAGCTCATAAACGACCTCTGTTTCACCCTCGGCATTGAGCGCCAGATCGTGGCCATCGACGCCAACCAAACCCAGTTTGACGGGAATCACAAAAGGCTGTTTTTCGCTCTGCCCCGGTGTTGCAGGGCAGCTCTGTTTAAAGTCTAGCGTCAAAGTCTGGGTCTCGGCGTTATGACGCGAGGTTACCGTTAGTATTGGAGTGCCTGACTGCTTATACCAACGCCGGAACTGGGTAAGATCCCGACCACTGGCATCCTCCATGGCACGTACGAACTCTTCAATAGTAACAGCCTGACCGTCGTGGCGATCAAAGTATAGATCACTACCCTTTCGAAATATCTCGGGTCCCAGTAATGTGCGGATCATACCCACGACTTCCGAGCCCTTTTCATACACAGTAAGGGTGTAGAAATTATTGATCTCCATATACGAATCTGGCTGCACTGGGTGCGACATAGGGCCGCCGTCTTCAGCAAATTGATGGGTGCGCAAATAAGAGGCATCTTCAATACGCTTTACGGTAGCCGAATTCATATCCGCAGAAAATTGTGAATCGCGATAAACTGTAAACCCTTCTTTTAAACTCAATTGAAACCAGTCGCGGCATGTCACTCGATTACCAGACCAGTTATGAAAATACTCGTGAGCCACGATAGCCTCAACGCGCTGAAAAGAAGCATCGGTTGTCGTTCTTGGGTTAGCCAGTACTGCTGACGTATTAAAAATATTAAGCCCTTTATTTTCCATGGCCCCCATATTGAAATCATCGACAGCAACGATCATAAAAATATCAAGATCATATTCACGGCCATAGATCTTTTCGTCCCAGCGCATGGCGTTTTTTAACGACAGCATGGCATGGGCACATTTATCTAAGTCTTTCTCTTCGACAAAAATTTGTAGCTTGATGTCGCGACCAGACATAGTGGTGAAGCTATCGCCCATTACTGCCAGGGTGCCTGCCACCAATGCAAATAAATAGGCGGGTTTTTTAAAGGGATCATGCCAGGTAACAAAGTGCTTACCGTCATCGAGATCCCCACGTTCAATTGGATTACCATTAGACAGCAGCACAGGATAGGTAGCTTTATCAGCGATCACTTTAGTGGTGAATTCAGACATGACATCCGGGCGATCCAGGTAATAGGTAATATCACGGAAACCCTCTGCTTCACACTGGGTACAGTACATAGTGCGCGAACGGTAAAGGCCCATCATAGTGGTGTTTAACTGGGGCTTTATAAGTACTTTAGTCGTCAAGACACAGCCATCCGGAAGGCCGCTTATTGTCAGGGAATCTGTATCCCGACTATAGCCATCTGCTGATAGCAGCTGACCATCAATGTGTACTGACTGTAGATCTAAACCTTCACTGCCATGTAAAACCAAAGGTGCATCCTGCTGCGCGCTCTCAGGGTTTCTAGTAATCGTCAGGCTGGCGGTGACTTCTGTACTATCTTCGCCCAGATTAAAAACCAAATCGGTTTTTCCAATTAAAAAGGCGCTTACTTTGTAGTCATTGAGATAGATTGTTTGTGGCGCTGGGTCCCTCATCTAAAAATCCTTGGTTTGTCTAGGCGGTGAATTTAACATTGTAAGCGGTAAATTTACGTATATTGATGACCCCGGTATCCATAATAAGATACTGGCCTTTTATGCCCTGCAAAACCCCCTCTACCAAGGGCTGTTTGTCGAGATTTAAACTTTTTACTGTCTCCGGAAACTGCGCCACTGGAAAGCGAATTTCAGTCACTTCTTCATTGTATAAACGCTGAAGTGCTTGCAGGCCGTGTTCCTGTTCGAGAAATTCCAGACCCTCCTCAGACTTGGCCATTAACTCATCACGCAGGGCACCTAAATCAACGGCGTCTGAGTTACCTTTTAACATTTTCTGCCAATGGGTTTTATCCGCAACATGCTCACGTAAACAGTCTTCAATCAAACCAGCCTGATAACGCGTCTGGACTCTGAAAATAGGCAGCCCCTGAGTGGCACCCTGATCTATCCAGCGAGTAGGTAGCTGTGTCCCTCGAGTGATACCTACTTTTACACCTGAGGTATTCGACAGGTAGACAAAATGATCGGTAAAACAATACTTTTCGCCCCATGCTGGATCGCGGCAGGTGCCATGATGAAAATGGCATTTCTCCGGACTCATAATGCAGGTATCGCACTGAGGCAGCTTGGTAAAGCATGGGTAACAATAACCCTGACTAAAACTCTTCTTTGACCGCCGCCCACAGTGGATACAGTGAATATCGCCTATATGCTCAATGGAAATAGGCTGCCCTATCAATGCATTCATGCCAATACGCTGATCATCTAGCGGCAGCACATAATCCACCCTACCCTGCGAATCCAGGTTGGCTTCCATTTTGGATAGATGGCCCGAGGCTGCTACTGACATTAGTTTTTCCATTTAATCGGGTTTACGTCTGATTCTTCTGGTGCACAGGCCGTGTTTTTGGGTGGCACATAACCGGTGCGCTGTTCTGGGGGCTTGCGTTCGTCATAGGCAATCACAGCCTGAATGCAAAGCTCTTTCTGGCCCTCACTTAATACACGGCCGTCTGGCCACTTGCCAACTTCTATCGCGCGTTTAAGGCTTTCATATATCTCTGGGGTAATACTGTCCAGGAGTTGTTTTAAGTCCATACTAATTACCCTTTTTTGAAACTGCTGATAAGGCCAAATATACAGCCCAGTAACATACCAATCACTAGCCCGCCCAAATGCGCGGCATTGGCCACGCCGACACCCAGCAGCAAGTCGAGGATGCCTGTCATACACACCAACAGCCAGCCGATCATAAAACCGACAATGCCGGCTGGCAGTTGTAACAGCGGATGAGGTGCTATTTTTTGTTTAATCCAGATGTAGCCCAGCAGTGCATACACCACACCCGACATACCACCAAAATACACAGTGCCAGACCAGACAAACTGGGCCATATTGGAAATGATGCCACTTAAGAGGACCAGCAAGATTAGATGTATTGAGCTAGTCAGCTGCTCAATACGGCTACCGAGCATACTTAACCACAGACAATTAAATATCAGGTGCACTAAACCAAAATGTAAAAATATTGGTGTAATTAAACGCCAGTATTCTCCTGAAGCCAGGCTGCCAAAAAAAAGAGACCGCTGCAGTTGCGGAGAAACCGAGCCTATCAGACCGCCCAGTGCACTCGCGATAATTAACAGCGAAACAGCTGGGTTCTGTCTGGCGGCCAAAAGCCAATTAAGGGGTTGCGACATGGTGCAAAATAGTCCGGTTGGTTTATCGTTTTACGCCGAGTCGGCTGCCCCAGCCCAACTTTGAGCGACAAACACCGTAAAAATTATTATCCTTTGGATGAATAAGTTGGATGTCATTGGCATGCTTCTGGATGGTAATCACATCACCGGGCTCGGTAGTGAAGTCATTGTGACCGTCACAGGTTATTAGCGGATGTAACTCATTTCTGGAGCTAACCCGCAGCTCAATCTTCGCATCGCCATGCAGGGCAATAGGTCGACTACTCAATGTGTGGGGGTTTAGTGGCACCACTACAATCGCATCTAGTTCGGGAAACAATAATGGTCCGCCAGCAGACAGTGCGTAGGCTGTAGAACCTGTGGGCGTAGCCACTATAAGCCCGTCTGAGCGCTGGCTGTAGACAAATTCGCCATCGACATACAGCTCAAAAGTCATCATGCGTACCGACATACCGGGATGCAGCACTATGTCGTTAAGCGCCGTGCCGGTACCAATCTGCTGACCATTGCGCGTAACCGTCGTCTCGAGCATAAAGCGCCTGGTCTGCTTAAATTCACCATTGAGTACAGGCATTACCCGAGCTTCGATTTCGTCGGGAGATATATCAGTAAGAAAGCCAAGACGTCCGCGATTAATGCCTAGCAGCGGTATGCCATTGGCCGCCATCTTGCGGCCGGCGCTGAGCATACTGCCATCGCCACCAACGACAATGCCTAAATCAATGGCACCTGCAAACTCTTCGATGGGCAGCGTCTTATCAACTGTCCAATCCACTAACTTGGCAGCCTGCTCTTCATAAACCACTTCACGCCCCTGCGAGACCAAAAAGGATTCTAGCTTCTGTAGCGACTCTTTGACCTCTGCAACATCGAGGCTGCCAAGTAATCCTATGCGCTTAAAATGTGACATATCATGGGCTTCCAAAACTTTGGCGATAATTATACCTGCTGTGAGATGAATTCACTCACTTTCAGGCATAATAGCGGCAGATGGTTATATTGGATACCTGCGCCGGCTGGTATGACGGCGTTGGACTGGGATATCCGGCACTGTATTTTAGAGGAGAGAGTTATGCAGGCAGATGCTGTTGTTTTAATCGGTATGCCCGGCGCGGGAAAAAGCACCATCGGCATTCTGCTCGCCAAGGAGCTTGGCCTCGACTTTATTGATACCGATGTCAGCATCCAGGTACGTGAGGGCAAAACATTGCAAAATATCAGTGACGAGCAGGGATATCTCGCACTGCGGAACATTGAGGAACAGGTGCTGGTGACCGAAAATATCACTGGCAAGGTTGTCTCTACCGGCGGCAGTGCCGTCTACTCAGAAGCCGGTATGGCGCATCTAAAACAGAATTCGGTTGTGGTGTTTCTCGATGTGCCCTTAACCGAGCTGGAGCAGCGAATTTCAAACTTTAGCACCAGAGGTATTGCCCGCCGCCCGAACCAAAGCTTTGCAGACCTATTTGAGGAGCGCTCTATATTGTATAGACGCTATGCTGATATCTGCGTTGATTGCAGCAACCTCCCTATTGATGAGGTACTCCAAAAGGTGCTGCAAGCAACGCGCTGAACTTTACTTTAATACAGTGTTCATCGACTCGCTGATGTAGCCAATATTGCTCGAATTAATGCCCGCCAAATTAACCCGCGTCGACGAAACAATATAGATGCCAAATTCTTCACGCAGTCGATCCAACTGAGGAGTGGTTATGCCCAAAAATGAAAACATACCATTTTGCTGCTCTATATGACTGAAATCGACGCCGGCCGAATTGCTCTGAATACCACTAGTCAGCAAGCTGCGCATAGATTTGATCCGCAGACGCACCTCTTCCAACTCAGTCTGCCAATTAGAACGCAATTGGTCATCACCCAGTATTAGCGACACCAAAAGTGCGCCGTGGGCAGGCGGCATAGAGTACATTTGTCGCGCAATAGTCATCGCCTGACTGGCCACAATCTCTACCTGCTCCGAACTCTCGGCAATGAAGGTAATTGATCCGGTGCGCTCACGATACAGACCAAAATTCTTGGAGCAAGACGAGGCAATAACCAACTCAGGCAGCCGCTCAGCCATCATGCGCATTCCGTAGGCATCTTCGTCCAGGCCATTACCCAGCCCCTGATAAGCCGTGTCAATAAACGGAATAAAGCCGCGCTCCAGAGCCAGATCAGCAATCTGATCCCACTGCTCAGAAGTAAGGTCAGCACCAGTTGGGTTGTGACAGCAACCATGTAAAAGCACCATGTCGCCCGCAGGCACCTGGCGCAATGTTTCCATCATGGCATCGCTATTAATCTGATGGGTCGCCATATCATAATAGGGATATTCTTTAATCTCAAAGCCGGCACTGCCAAGCAATGGGATATGATTTGGCCAGGTGGGCACACCCACCCAAAGTTTGGCATCTGGCGTCGCGCGTTGAATAACTTCCGCGCCAACACGCAGTGCACCGGAACCACCAGGCGCCTGAATGCTTTTAATTCGACCTGAACTGAGTATGCTGTGATCAGCGCCAAACAGCAGCTGCAGCATGCGCTGATTGTAATCCGGATCACCTGCTATGCCCTGGTAGGACTTAGTCAGTTCAAGTTCCATTAGCCTGGCTTCTGCTTCCTTTACCGAGGTCATTACTGGCGTGCGACCATGGTCATCCTGATAAACACCCACACCCAGATCAACTTTTTGCTGACGGGTATCGGCGCGAAATGCGGCCATTAATCCCAAAATTGGATCCATGCCAACTGGCTTTAACGTTTCAAACATTATTTTTTCCTAAGGATAGATTTTTTCAGCGCGATTCTACTATGCTTTGAATATTTGTTCAGCGGTTTGCGATAAGAAAACTGCTCACCAGGTTATTAAAGGTGTCTGGCTTTTCAGCATGCAACCAATGACCGACACCAGCAACAACCTGTAGCTGGGCACTGGGAAACAGCTCGTCAATAATAGGCCTGTGTTTTTCCTGAATATAGGCCGAGGTCTCACCTTTCAGAAATAATGTGGGCCCTTCAAATGGCGTCCCTGTTGGCGCAGCAATCAGGCTGGTGCCATAGCTTCTTAAGATTGACCCCATATTGAGTTTGAGACTGAAATGTCCATCGGCTTCGCGCCTCAGGTTTTTAAGCAGGAAGGCCTTAGTCATCTGATCAGGTACATATTGGCTCATGACCTCATCCGCGGCGCGGCGGCTGGCAACATCTACTCCATCCAATGCCGCTAAGGCATCTAGCACAGGCGCATTATTGGTTTGCGGGTAATCTACTGGTGATATATCAGCAACCACCAGCTGCTGCACTAGGTGGGGATTATTTAACGCTACCTGCATAGCGATCTTGCCACCTAAAGAATGGCCGATCAGAATGGCACTGCGCAGATCAAGGTCATTGATTAGCTCAACGATATCTGCCGCCATCAGCGGCAAATCCATATCATCTTCATGAGGTGAATCGCCGTGGTTGCGTAAATCTACGCTGATAACATGATAGCGCTGCGCCAACACCTTGGCCAAATTGCCCAGGTTACTGAGCGAACCAAACATACCATGCATCAGAATAACTGCTGTACCACTGCCCTGCTCGGTGAAGTTTAATTTCATCGGCTGATTAGGAAGCCTCTCCAAGACTTTGACGACTGCGGTACTTCTCTTTGTTTTTACGGCCCTGTTCATAGAGCTTGGGACGCAAACGACGACGCAACTGAGGGAACAGATAGCTTAATGTAGTCAACTTGCCACTGGCCGCTGGCAGAGAGATTTCGACTTGTTCACCTGCCGCAATACTAACCACTGCATCTGCAACCTGCTCTGCTGAACTCATGGGCTGAGAGAACACAATATCTTCGACTTTATCAATCTCATCCATAATAAAACCGGTGTCAATCGGACCGGGTGACACCACGCCAACATTAATGCCTGCGTCTTTTAATTCGTCGGCCAGGGCATAGCTAAAGGCGCGCAGCCCGGCTTTGGTACCAGAATAGGTCGCGGCACCCTGCAATGGCGCGCGGCCGGCCAGTGAACCGATGTTCACAATGGCGCCAGAACCAGCGCGACGGAGAAAAGGAATAGCTGCGCAGGACAACACCATCGGCGCACGCAAATTAATATCTACCATCGATGCCACATCTTCGGGATCAACAGTTTCAAGATCGCCCCTGGTATGCATACCCGCATTGTTGACCAAGACATGGACAGCACCGAATTTAGCTTCAGCTTTTTTAAGTAGCTTCAGGCACTGAGCTGTATCTGCAACATCCATCGCGCTGGTCATCACCTCACAAATTGGACGCAGCTCTTTGGCAATGGCATTTAGTCCTGCACGCCCGCGGGCGCATAGCACTAATTTAGCATTTTGCGCGGCAAATGCTCGAGCACAGGCTGCGCCTACACCGGCTGAAGCGCCTGTAATAATTATGGTTTTACCGGCAAATGTACTGCTCATTTTCAAATTCCTATTATTTTATTAACCAATTTCAGAAGCCCCAATTATACGTACTTCCGTAAATGTCCCAACTCTTTTTCAATTGAATCAACCCAGTATCTCGCTTAACGCACTGTCCAAATGGGAATGCTGAAACTTAAACCCACTGCCTTCAAGTTTTTTAGGCAAAACTGATTGGCCCTTTAGTAGCAGCTCCTCTCCCATTTCACCAAACAATAACTTGACGATCAACGCAGGCATGGGAAAAACCGCTGGACGCCTGAGCGCGTTAGCCAGCGCTTTACTAAATTGCCGATTAGTCACTGGGCTGGGTGCTGTAGCATTAACCGCACCGACCAGGTCTTCGCAATTAATACAGTGCTCTATCAGGCTTACCATGTCATCAATATGTATCCACGACATCCATTGCTCGCCAGTGCCCATTGGCCCGCCTAGAGCAAACTTAAAGGCGGGTAACATTTTCGCCAGCGCACCCTCATTGCCCAACACTATCCCGGTGCGCAAATAACACACGCGACAACCCAAGCTTTCAAACTGTGCAGCGCTAGCTTCCCATTGCTGGCACAGGTCATGAGAGAATCCCTCGAAACCCGACGCAGACTCATCGACTACCGCCTCGCCCGACCCATAAAATCCGACAGCAGAGCCGCTGATGACCACCTTAGGCTTTAAATTTCGGACGCTAAAGAAATCAAATAGCTGTTGGGTAATGCCCACCCGGCTATCGATAAAGCTGCGCTTACGCACCTCGGTCCAGCGCCCCTCAGCGAGCGGCTTACCCGCCAAATTGACAACAACCTCGATGGCTTGGTTTTCATCCAGATCTGCCAGCTGCTCTATCAGTTTAACCGATGAAGGTAGTCTTTTAGCTGCCACCTTGGCATTGCGCGTTAACACTGTCACGTTCCAGCCTTTATCCAGAGCCCGACGACAAAAATGTCGTCCAATAAAGCCACTGCCACCCGTCATTAAAATAGTTGCCATGCTCAATCCCATTTCCCTGTTATCACTATCATCTACTACTCTCTACGCAAAATAAACTCGTTAGGGCCAACAGTTTTTCTTTGCTCCATCGAACCCGAGTTGGTAATATTCCAGTCTTGACCAAAACCCCATCTAACTCAACAAACCAAGGCACCCAAATATGAGTCTTGCTGATAAAGTATTGGCCGTAAATAATGATCTTCCCATTCGTACCGATGCGCCCGTGCACAGCGGTAAAGTCCGCTCAGTGTACTGGCTGACAGAGGCCGATAGCCGTCGCCTGATCATCGAGAACAACTATGATGTTGCACCTGATTCGCCGCTGGCGATTATGGTCATCAGCGACCGTATCTCTGCTTTTGAATGCATCTGGCATGGTGAAGGCGGCATTCAAGGTGTACCAGGCAAAGGCGCTGCGTTAAACGCCATCTCTAATCAGTGGTTCAAAATGTTTCGCGAACAGGGTCTAGCTGACAGCCATATTCTGGATGTGCCCCACCCATTGGTCTGGATCGTACAAAAAGCCAAGCCGGTGATGATCGAGGCTATTTGCCGCCAGTACATTACTGGCTCTATGTGGCGCTCCTATGCAAAAGGCGAGCGTAACTTCTGCGGTATTAGTCTGCCCGACGGTTTGGAGAAAGATCAGCCGTTACCCGAGCTACTTATTACGCCGTCCACAAAAGGCATTCTAAAAGATATTCCCGGCGTCCCCGAGATTGATGACGTCAATGTATCAAGGGCCGATATCGAAAATAATTATCAGCGTTTTCAGTTTAAATCGCTGGCTGATATTGATGTCTATGAAAAACTGCTCAGCGAAGGCTTTGACGTCATTAGCAGTGAACTGGCAAAACTCGACCAGATATTTATTGATACCAAATTTGAGTTTGGCTATGTCACTGACAAAGCTGGCAACGAAAAGCTTATCTATATGGATGAAGTAGGTACCCCAGATTCATCGCGCATTTGGGACGGACCCTCTTACCGAGAAGGAAAAATTGTCGAAAACTCAAAAGAGGGTTTTCGCCAGCTGTTACTCAATCATTTCCCCGATCCGGATATTTTGCTGGATAAAAACCGTATGCCAGAACGGCTGGCACTGGCAGCCGACAATGCTCTGCCAGAGGCTGTTATCATGGAAGTGTCCAATACCTATGTGAGCCTTGCAGAAAAGATTACCGGTGAGCCTCTGGCTATTTCTAATAATCCAAAAGCAGAAATTATTCAGATACTGGGCGAAAAATACGGGTTGATTGACTAAAGGTTCAAACCCCTAACACTCAATAATATTGACCGGTACCTCTAAAACATGGGTTGCCAGGCCACCACGAGATGTTTCCTTGTAGTGCCTGTGCATATCCTCACCGGTCTTGCGCATGGTTTGAATTACCTTATCCAGTGACACAAAGTGAGAGCCATCACCGCGCATAGCCATACGCGCGGCATGAATGGCTTTAACGGCACCCATTGCATTGCGTTCAATACAGGGCACCTGCACTAGCCCCCCCACAGGGTCGCAGGTCAGCCCCAGATTGTGCTCCATACCAATTTCAGCTGCATTCTCTACCTGTGCCGGTGTGCCACCCAGGGCTTCAGCCAATGCCCCAGCTGCCATGGAGCAGGCTGACCCCACCTCACCCTGGCAGCCGACTTCAGCACCGCTGATAGAAGCATTCTTTTTATACAGGATGCCAATCGCCGTTGCCGTTAATAAAAAACGAATCACAGCCTCATCAGAGGCCCCTGGTACAAACCGCATAAAGTAATGCATAACAGCCGGAATAATCCCTGCCGCGCCATTCGTCGGGGCTGTAACAATCCTACCACCTGCGGCATTCTCTTCATTGACAGCCAACGCATAGAGCGTAACCCAATCCAACACACAGAGTGGGTCCGACAGCGCTGCTTCTGGCCGGCTCAACAGCTGTTGGTGCAACTCTCGCGCACGGCGCGGCACATTGAGCCCACCGGGCAAGGTACCACCATTGGCCACGCCATTACTCACGCAGGTCTGCATCACATGCCAGAGCTTTAACAGCCCATCACGAGTTTCCTGTTCTGGACGCCAGGCCTTTTCATTTTCCAGCATCAATTCAGCAATACTTAAGCTGTGTTGCTCGCACAGTGCCAATAACTCCGCTGCAGAATCAAAGGGGTAAGCAGTAACGCGACTATCCTCAATAATACAGTTTGCATCTTTGGCCGAATCATCCACCACGAAACCGCCGCCTACCGAGTAAAAAGTACGCTCACTCAGCACATTACCTGCAGGATCAAATGCAGTAAAAAGCATACCATTAGAGTGGAAAGGCAATACTTTGCGTCGATGTAAAAAGAAATCTTGCTCATGGTTGTAATCAATGCCGTGACTGCCGCACAACAGCAGCCGCCGATTGTCACGGATGGCTGCTACGCGGCGGGCAATCGAAGGCACATCAACTGACTCAGGTAATTCCCCCTCCAACCCCAACAGCACGGCCTTAGGCGTACCGTGCCCTTTGCCGGTTGCCCCCAGCGAGCCAAACATCTCGGCCTTAATGCGACCCACCTTTGGCAATAGACCAAAAGACTTCAGCGCACTGGAAAATTGATTGGCAGCCAACATTGGCCCAACAGTATGGGAACTGGATGGGCCTATACCAACCTTAAATAAATCAAATGCGCTAATGGCCATGGCTGCTAATTATTCCTTAAATCACTATTAGTAAACGACAGGATCCAGACAAAACTATAGACCTAAATACTCTCTTTTGTAGGCAATTTAGCTGCTTCTTTGTCAATCTAATCAAGACGCTAAATCGAGGTGAGAATAGTAGTTAACTCGCACAGTGTGCAACCTAGTTAAAAGCGACGCCAGTATGGCTATAACCGACCAGGCCAGACAACAAAACAGCCCATAGCTATTACATTTATTAGCGCTTTCCGGTAGAGTCGGCTTTTTATCCAGATTGATGTGAAGAGCAATGACTGAACAACAAACAATTAATATCGACTCACGAAAATTATTTAACTTAGGCTCCAATCTTCTGATTGCTGGATTTATCCAGCAGAAACCAGAAGAGGCCAAAAAACTATTTAAAGAACTTAAACAGGGTAACCGAGTTCGCGCTGGTGAGCTTAAAGCAGAGAAAAGCGGCGCCACCATACCCATTAAATTGGAATTGGAGCGCAGCGAATATCGCGGACAGTTCAACTACCCAAATTTCGAAATCTCGCTTAGGTCTCTTTTGCAGAAATTTGAAACCGAAGTACGCAAGGACAAAGAACTTAAAGAGTTGCGCACCTTAACCAATGAAGCCAATGGCGGCCTGTTATTTAATTTGCCTAGCGGCGTTCAAATTGGCGACGATATCAATGTACTTATGATGTCAGTCGAACCCTTTGATGACTGCCTGGTGGTACGCCTGATGTTTATGAATCCCGAGCAGTTCCAGGCATAGTCCGCCGAGTACGCTGGATGAGCCGTCATCTTTTAGACTTCAGCCAAAAACTCGCAGCGATCATGCCTGAAATTGGCAGTGATCGTTTGCCACCTCTGCTGTTAAGTATGCTAAAAAGTCTGGTGCCTTTCGACAACGCGGTGATTCTGCATTACCGCCGCGATGTCACCCCCGTAGTTTATTACAACGATATCCCACCCCAAGAACGTGAAACCCAGATAGACGGCTTTATTAACAGCGCCTTTGTACTGGACCCTTTTTATCGCGCTGCAGTTGATCAGGGCGTATCTGGTTTTCATCGCCTGAGTGATCTAGCACCAGAGGGGTTTGAAAAAACCGAATACTATCGCAGTTATTTCAAGTACACCCAAATCAATGATGAAGTTGGCTATATCATCCATCTATCGGCCACTGAATTTATCAATATCTCCCTCAGCCGCATGAGCCTAACTCAGCGCTTTAATCGCACCCAAATCAGCATACTTGATGATATAAGTGCCGTTATTGAGACGATCTGCAAACAGCAGTGGGATGGCCAGCTGCCCAATGGCGCCAGTCAGGATAACCAACTTCCGGAACAGCTAGACAGCGCACTAAAACATTTTGGCACCGCGTATTTAACCGATCGGGAGTCTCAGGTGGTACAGCTTTTTTTGCATGGCCACTCGACTAAGTCGATTGCCGAACGCCTGGGAATTTCACCCGAGACAGTAAAGCTGCATCGCAAAAATAGCTATTCCAAGCTAGATGTCTCATCCCAGGCTGAGCTGTTTTATTTATTTATTGATTCACTGGCTAGTTTGACCAGCTATTCTGGTGGCGACCCGCTGGTTGGTTATTTATAGGACGACGTTGAGACACAACCAGTCTGTCATACTAGGACGGCCTGCCGCTTTAACCCTCGAAAACCCGCCTTTGCGGCGGCTAAATAAAAAAGGCCATCTGTCATTATAGATGGCCTTTTTTAATTAATTGGTCGGGACGGCAGGATTTGAACCTGCGACCACTACACCCCCAGTGTAGTGCGCTACCAGGCTGCGCTACGCCCCGATTTATGTGGCGCAATCATACAGGTCGGGCCTTTTTTTGCAACCAATAGTGAGAGGGATACAGGCTGAAATTATTGGTCGTTATTCAATGCAGCTAAAACGTCTTCAAGCTCAATAATAGTTTGATCAAGAAGCTGTTTGTAGGGGGTTTGTTCCTGCTTGGCTTCACCTTCCAATCGCTGGCGTGCACCAGTAATAGTGAAGCCCTCTTCGTACAGCAGTGAACGAATCTGGCGAATTAGCACGACATCCTGGCGCTGATAGTAACGGCGATTACCACGTCGTTTAACCGGGCTGAGGCTTGGAAATTCTTGCTCCCAATAACGTAACACATGCGGCTTTACACCGCATAGTTCGCTGACTTCACCGATAGTGAAATAGCGTTTTCCCGGAATGGTGGGAAGTTGGTTATTGTTACTTGGTTCCAGCATAGCTCTCTACTCGTGCCTTTAACTTCTGCCCTGGCTTAAAGGTAACTACGCGTCGTGCAGATATGGGAATTTCCTCGCCGGTTTTGGGGTTTCTACCGGGGCGGCTTTTCTTGTCGCGAAGCTCAAAGTTACCAAACCCAGATAGCTTGACCTGATCGTTGCTCTCTAGGGCAGCGCAAATTTCGCTGTAAAACATCTCAACGATTTCCTTGGCTTCTCGTTTATTGAGCCCAAGGTCTTCGAATAACATTTCTGCCAGATCTGCTTTGGTCAAAGCGCCCATTTTACTATTACCTAAATTTAGACTCTAAGCGCGACTAGTTAACCAGTCAGCCCCTGAGTTCAGCCTTAAATTTACTACCGAGTTCTGCAACGACTCGATCTATTGCCTGATTGATTTCTTCATCAGCAAGCGTGCGTGAACTATGCTGAAACGTCAAGCCTAACGCAACACTTTTCCCTTTGTTTTCAACATCTTTGCTGTGATACACGTCAAACAACTTTAAATTAGCTAGCTGCTCACCGGCTACTGCGGTTGCAGCAGACACTAGATCCGCTGCCGCCACGGAACTGTCGACAAAAAACGCTAAATCACGATTAACTTCGGGGAACTTGCTGACTTCTTGATGCTTTGGCAGCCTGCTTGGCGCTATTTTATCAACATCTACCTGAAAGACATAAATGGCAGTACTTATGCCCAGATCAGCCTGCAGTTTTGGATGCAGCTGCCCTACCCAACCGATCTGCTGACCGTTGCGTAATAACGCTGCACATTGCCCCGGATGTAAGGCGGGATGTGCACCGGAGATAAATGCGAACTCGGCAGTAAGCCCGGTGATCTCTAACAGGGACTCAAGGTCACCTTTAATATCATAGAAATCAACTTTGTCTTTACTGCCAGTCCAACCTATTGGTGTTCTGGTGCCACAGATCAATCCTGCCAGGGCCATATTCTGCGCCAGGCCCAATACGGAATCGGCCCTGTTATCATTAGCTGGAACAAAACACTGCCCAGCTTCAAAAATGCGTACACGACTCTGTTGACGATTTAGATTGTAGACGGCCGTCTGCAACAGGCCCGTCCACAGACTGGTGCGCATGACTGCCATATCTGCAGAGATCGGATTGGCCAGTGCTACGGGTACTACATCGGGATCAATCAGCTTCTGCATTGCAGGATCAACAAAGCTGTAAGTCACCGCTTCTTGATAGCCTCGCGCAACCAGGTTATTTCTAAAGGCCGCAAGGCCCTGAATGGTCTCTGGATTGGCTTCCAACGCCAGAGCCATACTGGGAGTGGATGTAGGTAGGTTGTTGTAGCCGTAGATACGCGCCACTTCCTCAACCAGGTCTTGCTCAATGGTTAAATCAAAGCGCCAGCTAGGGGCTGTCCAGGTTGCAACAGACTCATTGCGCTGTACCAGTGTCAGGCCGAGTCGCACTAACATATCATCGACATCAGCCGGCGCAATAGACACACCTAACTGCTGAGCTAACCTGCTATCACGCAATGTAATTGTGGCAGGCTGCGGCGCATGCTCAATGGACTCTTCAACGACCACAGGACCGGCGCTACCACCACAGATATCCAACATTAATGCTGTTGCTCGCTCTATAGCTGCAACCTGCAACTGAGCATCTACACCACGCTCAAAGCGATGAGAGGAATCTGTGTGCTTGCCGTAGTTTCGCGCCTTACCAGCGATTGCTAGCGGGTTAAACCAGGCACTTTCAAACAGTATTTCAGTGGTATCGTCACCAACAGCAGACTCGTCGCCGCCCATAATGCCCGCTATGGCCAAGGCTTTACTTTGATCTGCAATGACCAGAGTATCTGTGGCGACAGTTACCTCAGAATCATCGAGCAGTCTAAGCTTTTCGTCGCGGCCCATTCGTACCACAATGCCACCGTCAATCTTGGACAGATCGAAAGCGTGCATGGGCTGGCCCAACTCAAGTAATACATAATTTGTAATATCAACCGCCGGGCCCAGGCTACGCACACCACTGCGACGCAGTTTTTCCTGCATCCACTGGGGTGTTGGCTGGCTGAGATCAAGGCCACGAATAACCCTACACACATAGCGTGCGCAGGCGTTTTTGGCTTCTAGGGTAACCGCCACAGCATCATTGATAGTCGCAGGTACCGGGGCACAGACCTGCTCTCGCACCTCAGCCTTGTTCAGCACGCCTACTTCTCGAGCCAAACCACGAATACTTAGGCAGTCGCCGCGATTAGGGGTCAGATCTACCTCAATAATAGTATCGTTGAGAACTAGGTACTCAATCAGGTCAGTGCCTACCGGAGCATCTGCTGGCAGCTCCCACAGACCGTCATCATCCTCACCCAGCTCCAACTCGGTCTGGGCACAAAGCATGCCAAAGGACTCAACACCGCGCAGCTTGGCTTTTTTTATTTTGAAGTCCCCGGGCAATTTTGCACCAACGGTGGCAAATGGCACCTTGATACCCACACGGGCATTCGGCGCACCACAGACCACCTGTGCCTGCTCGCTGCCACCTGTAACCTGACAGACGCGCAATTTGTCGGCATCTGGATGCTGTTCTACGGCAACAATTTCGCCCACTATCACGCCAGTTATTGCCGGTGCCGCTGGCTCTACGCCATCAACCTCAAGTCCAGCCATAGTGATCTGGGCGACCAGGTCGGCGGTGGTGATGGAAGGATCTACTGATTGTCGCAACCAGGATTCACTGAATTTCATAAGTTACCCCAGTTTAAAATTGTTTAAGAAAACGTAGATCGTTTTCAAAGAACAGTCGCAAATCATTAACGCCATAACGCAGCATTGCCAGACGTTCGACACCCATGCCAAAGGCAAAGCCGGTGTACTGATCTGTGTCTACATTACAACTCTCAAATACATTTGGGTGCACCATGCCGCAACCCATTACCTCTAGCCAGCCAGTGTGGCTGCAGACTCGACAGCCAGCGCCACCACAGTTTGTGCACTGTATATCAACTTCGGCACTGGGCTCTGTAAAGGGGAAATAAGACGGCCTAAAGCGCACTGGTAGGTCGGCTTCGAAAAAGGCCTTTAAGAATTGGTCGATCACCCCTTTGAGGTCAGCAAAACTAATGTTCTTATCAACTACCAACCCTTCAACCTGATGAAACATCGGCGTGTGAGTAATATCGGAATCACAGCGATAGACACGGCCGGGGCAAATAATGCGAATCGGCGGTTGCTGCTTTTCCATGGTGCGCACCTGCACTGGCGAGGTATGAGTTCGCAGTACCGTGCTGGGATCTATATAAAAGGTATCGTGCATGGCTCGAGCCGGGTGGTGGCTCGGAATATTTAGCGCTTCGAAGTTGTGGTAGTCATCCTCAATTTCCGGGCCGGTCTCGACATCGTAACCAATGCGCGCAAAGAAGGCTTCAATGCGTTCCATCGTCCGTGTCACTGGGTGTAAGCCACCCACATCTTCACCACGGCCTGGCAATGTGACATCAATAGTTTCACCCGCCAGTTTGTCATTGAGCGCCGCGCGCTCAAGCAGCTCTTTTTGCTGATTGATCTGCGCCTGCAATGCCTGCTTTACTTCGTTAATCTTGGCGCCGGCTGCAGGCCGCTCTTCATTAGAAAGTGCACCCAGGCCTTTTAGCAAGCCGGTAAGGCGGCCTTTTTTGCCCAGGTACTCGACACGCAAATCGTCCAGCACTGACAACTCTGTCGCGGCTGCGATAGAGGCTCGGGCTTCGCTGGCAATCTGTTCCAGTTCAATCATTATTGGTCACCACATTGTGCTGTGTTGGCTATCTAATTACTGATAAAAAAATAGGGAAAGAGCAATAGCCCCTTCCCTATTCGATTCGCTTTGACACTGCCTGCACAAGAGCAGGGAATCTAAGCGCTTAACTAAATTTTCTCTCTTAAGCTAGGGCGGCTTTGGCTTGATTTACTACCGCACCAAAAGCTGCTTTATCATGTACTGCCAAGTCTGCAAGTACACGACGGTCAAGCTGGATGCCAGCTTTGCTCAGCCCGTTAATTAAACGGCTGTAGCTCAAACCTTCCATGCGAGACTGTGCATTGATTCGGGCAATCCAAAGTCTACGGAAAGTGCGCTTCTTTACACGACGGTCACGATAAGCATATTGACCTGCTTTAGTGACGGCCTGAACTGCTACACGATAAACGCGACTACGCGCTCCGTAATAACCCTTGGCTTGCTTTAATATTTTCTTGTGTCGGCGATTTGCTTCAACACCGCGTTTTACTCTAGGCATACTATTCTCCTACCAAAATTTAGTTAAGTGACTTAAACGTTTCGCAACATACGATCGACACGTGGTTTATCAGCAGCATTGAGTATGCTGGTGCCACGAAGTTGACGCTTGCGCTTAGTAGTCATTTTGGTAAGGATATGGCTCTTGTGCTGATGCTTATGCTTGTAGCCTGAAGCCGTTTTCTTGAAGCGTTTTGCCGCTCCACTATGTACTTTTGCTTTTGGCATTGCTGTTCTCCAATATTGAGAGGTTTATAAATCAACAAGAGACGCCCGGACAGCCTGCCAAAAACATTTGGCTGAGCGCGGGTCGCGCTTTCTACATCCTGTTGCTGGTACTACTATTTACTACTACTGCTCTTTTGTGTCATTAACCCTTTTTACTGCGGGGCGCCATGACCATAATCATCTGTCGGCCTTCCATCTTCGGATACTGCTCTACTTGAGCCAGCTCTGAGAGGTCTGCTTCGATACGTTTCATCATGTCCATACCGAGCTGCTGATGAGCCATTTCACGTCCGCGAAAACGCAGACTAATCTTAGCTTTATCACCATTTTCCAAGAAACGAGTCAGATTACGTAACTTAATCTCGTAATCACCTTGATCCGTTCCCGGGCGAAATTTCATTTCTTTAACCTGGGTCTGCTTCTGCTTTTTCTTCTGCAGAGCTACTTTCTTCTTGGCATCAAAGACATGTTTGCCGTAGTCCATGATCTTGCACACCGGAGGCGCCGCATCTGGAGAAATCTCCACCAGATCAAGGGTCTCTTTCTGCGCTGCTTCCAAGGCCTCTTTTAGGCTAACTACGCCTACCTGAGAGCCATCAGATGCGACCAATCGTACTTCGGGTGAGGTTATATCGTCGTTTAGACGCGCCCGCTTGCTGTCTTTTTTAATAAGCTTTACTCCGTTTCTTCAATACCAATACGCCCGCGCTTCTCCGCATCCTCAGAAAATAGGGTTAAAACCTGTTCTAGTGGCAAGCTGCCAAGGTCTTTTCCATCCCGAGTTCGGACCGCCACAGTGCGCGATTCTTTCTCTTTATCACCCACAACGAGAATATAAGGAACCCGCTGCATGGAATGACCGCGGATTTTAAAGCCGATCTTCTCGTTTCTCAAGTCACAAATGACTCTAAAGCCTTTATTTTGCAATGATTTAGCAACTTCTTGGGCATAATCGGCCTGAGAGTCGGTAATATTCATCACGACCGCCTGTTCTGGCGCTAACCAGAACGGAAATGCACCTTCGTATTGCTCGATCAAAATACCGATAAATCGCTCAAAAGAACCCAGCAGTGCCCGGTGCAGCATCACCGGTACTTTGCGCGAACCATCCTCAGCCACATACTGTGCATCCAGACGCCCGGGCATAGAGAAATCGACCTGGATGGTGCCGCACTGCCACACGCGGCCGATACAGTCTTTTAATGAAAACTCAATCTTCGGCCCATAAAAGGCGCCCTCGCCCGGCAGTTCCTGCCAAGGTAACGCTTTCGCATCCAGCGCCTTGGCCAATGCTTCTTCGGCGCGATCCCAGTCTTGGTCAGAACCAACACGCTGCTCTGGGCGAGTTGACAGCCGATAGATAATCTCGTCAAAGCCAAAGTCAGCATAAACTTCATGCAGGAATTCAATAAACTCTGCCACCTCGGACTGGATCTGATCCTCAGTGCAGAAGATATGGCCATCATCCTGAGTAAAAGAGCGCACGCGCATAATGCCGTGCAATGAACCAGACGGCTCATTGCGGTGACAGGAGCCAAACTCAGCCAATCGCAGGGGCAGGTCTCTGTAGCTTTTAAGGCCCTGATTAAATACCTGCACATGGCAGGGACAATTCATTGGTTTGATCGCGTAGTTGCGATCCTCTGTGGTGACGGTAAACATATCATCACCAAACTTATCGGCATGGCCAGACTTCTCCCACAGGCTAAAGTCCACCACCTGGGGGGTTTTGATTTCCTGATAGTTGCGCGCAATTTGCTTGTTGCGCATAAAGTCTTCAATGGCTTTGTAAATACTCCAGCCCTTCTGGTGCCAAAAAATAGAACCCGGCGCCTCTTCTTGCATATGGTACAAATCGAGCTTTTTGCCGATCTTGCGATGATCGCGTTTTTCCGCTTCCGCCAGACGATTGATATAAGCTTTAAGCTCTTTTTTATTGGTCCAGGCAGTGCCGTAGATACGCTGCAACATTTCATTATTGCTATCGCCACGCCAGTAGGCGCCTGCAACTTTGGTTAACTTGAACGCCGACAGCTTGCCGGTCGAGGGCACATGGGGGCCGCGGCACAGATCAATAAAGTCGCCCTGACGATAGAGGCCAATGGCCTGATCAGCCGGTATACTGGCGATTATTTCGGCCTTGTAGGCTTCGCCAATCCCTTTAAAAAACTCAACTGCTTCGTCGCGATCCCACTCTTCACGGGTAACCACAAAATCTTCACTCGATAGCTCAGCCATACGTTTTTCAATGGCCTCTAAATCTTCCGGAGTAAAGGCACGCTCAAAGGCAAAATCATAGTAGAAGCCGTCTTCGATCACAGGACCGATGGTGACCTGTGCCGAGGGAAACAATTGCTTAACAGCCATGGCCAACAAGTGGGCCGAAGAGTGACGGATAATATCCAAGGCTTCATCTGAACGGTCGGTGACAATAGCCAGGGTCGCATCTTGCTCCATAACATAGGAGGCATCGACAACAGCGCCATTGACCACACCGGCAAGCGTGGCTTTAGCCAGGCCAGCGCCAATATCAGCAGCTACATCAGCAACAGAAACGGGATTATCAAAAATGCGTTGGGAACCGTCAGGCAGGGTAATCGCGGGCATAGTGTTTTCCTTTTCAGTGGTGACCCATACCAGGGGCCACTTGCGTTGATTTAATTGTTGGGCATTTTACCCTGTACGACCCTAGATACAAGCGTTTCCGAACTTTGAGATAGGTTACAATGGCGCAAATCAAAATTGATGAGTTACGTTATTCCGTGAAAATTTATGTCGACGCCGATGCCTGCCCCACAGTAATCAAAGATATTCTCTACCGCGTGTCACAGCGTACCGGCATTGAACTGATTCTGGTGGCCAACCAGACACTTACAACACCCAGAATTCCAACAGTGCGCAGCATTCAGGTCAGTCAGGGTTTTGATGTGGCTGACGATCATATAGTTGCATTGGTCGAAACAGATGACCTGGTCATCACCGCCGATATTCCATTGGCAGCAGAAGTCATTGATAAGGGTGGTAAAGCACTTAATCCCAGAGGCGAGCTGTACACCAAGACCAATATCAAGGCGCGGCTCAATATGCGGGATTTTATGGACAGTATGCGTAACAGTGGCGTGCAAGTGGGCGGCGGACCACCCCCATTGACCCAGCGCGACAGAATGGATTTTGCCAATGCGCTGGATAAATATGTGGCCCAGCACGGCGGCTAAGAGAAACTGCCCGGCAATAAAATAACCCTTAACGCCATTGCACTCATCCAAATCATCCAGCAGCGCCTAGCCACAAATTTAGCTGGCAGTCTGCCGCAACAGCCTGGCGATCTGAGCTCCCGTAAATGGCCAACCCTTTTCCCTGCCATCGGGCAGCACCACCACCGGAATGCGAATAGCATATTGTTGCCTTAGGTCTTCACTCTTGTGAATATTTACTTCCACTAGTTCCCAGTCTGTTCCCAACAACAGCGGGTAGAGAATAGCCTTGGCCTGCTCACAGAGATGACAGTTGGGGCCCGTATAGATTTCGAGTTGCTTAACCAAAGGTACTGCGCCGAGTTATCTTCCACACATTATGAATCTTGGGATTTCTCTCAAAATCCATATCCAGTGCCTGGGCGGTTATATTCTCAACGGCAAACTGGCGTGTAATAAGCTCATCCATCTTAAACTTGCGGAAGTTGTTGGAGAAAATCAGTACTCCGCTGGGGGCCAGCTTGGTCATGGTGTCTCTAATCAACTCGGCGTGATCACGCTGCACATCTAGCACAGATTCCATTTTCTTGGAGTTTGAAAATGTCGGCGGGTCGAGCAGTATCAAATCAAAATAGTCGTTGTAGGTGGTTGCTTTTAACCATTGCAGGCAGTCGGCACGCTCTACTTCGTGAGCAGTCGGGTCCAGCTGATTTAACTCAAAGTTGCGTCCTGCCCAATCCAGATAGGTGTTGGACATATCCACACTCAGAGACTCTTTAGCACCCCCAAGGGCGGCTTGAACCGTAGCCACTGCGGTGTAACAAAACAGATTAAGAAACTTTTTACCTCTGGCCATTTCACCCAGCATTTTGCGCACCGGGCGATGATCCAAAAATAGTCCGGTATCCAGATAGTCTGACAGGGTAACCTCTAATCTGGCGCGACCCTCGCCAACAATCATTGATTCGCCCTGTTCTTCAGTCATGCGTTGGTACTGGTTATCACCCTTCTGGCGGCGGCGCTCCTTGTAAAAAACCCTGCGGCCAGCTTTGGGCGCAAAGGCCTTAACCGCTTCTTTAACTTCAGCAAAGCGCTGGCGAGCATCCTTTTCGGGAATCGTGGCCGGTGGCGCATATTCCTGAACATGAATGGCATCTTCATACATATCAATGGCAACTGAGTACTCGGGGATATCGGCATCATAGAGTCGGTAACAGCTGATACCGCTGCGCTTTAGCCAGCCGTCCAGGCGACGCTGATTTTTCTTTAGGCGATTTACCAGCATCAGCGTGCCGTCGCTTAATTCACGGGCCGGTGCTGGCTGCTGCAGTCGCGCGGCTATCTGCGCTGACTTTGAGGCCATATCGTCAAAAATTAATAGCTTGCAAGGGAGGGTGCCGTTAAACAGACTGTACTGTTTACGTGGGCTCAGATCAGTTTCACGAGCCAAGTCTACATTGCCGGTAAAAATGCCGGCTCGCCAACCCTGAAAATTCTTTTGTAGCACGGTTCCTAATTTTTGGTAAAGCGGTATTAGCTCATCCACATCTCCTAAGCGTTCACCATAGGGTGGGTTGGTTAGCAGCAAACCTTTTTCGGCCGTGGGCTTGCCGAACTGATCAATGGGCTTATGGGCCAGGCGAATATGCGCATCCAGGCCAGCATTTTCTATATTGGCGGTGGTGTACTCAAGTACACGAGGGTTGGCATCGTAGCCACGAATATCTAGCTCAAGGCTATCTAAACCGCTCAGTTTGCGCTGCTCGGCTTCACTAACAATGGACTCCCAGAGCGCTTCATCATGCTGCAACCAGTTATGAAAGCCGTAGCGTTCCCGCAGCAAGCCCGGCGCTATATCAGCCGCCATCATCGCCCCTTCAATTATTAGGGTGCCACTGCCGCACATAGGGTCGAGCAGTGCACCGCCCTCGGCAGCCATCTCGGGCCAGCCCGCGCGCATTAGCAGTGCTACGGCTAGATTTTCTTTGATCGGTGCACTGCCCTGTCCTGTTCTGTAGCCTCGGCGATGCAGGCTTTCACCGGAAATATCCAATGAAACACTGACACGCCCCTTGTGCTGACGCACCTGAATACGGATATCCGGATTCTTGGTATCTACATTGGGGCGCTCACCTTCGACCCGGCGAATACGGTCAACAATGGCGTCCTTGACCCGCTGCGAGCCATACATGGTGTTATCGATAAGTCTGGAGGTACCAATAAAATCGATAGCAATACTCTGTTCTGACGTAAAGTGGCTCTCCCAGGCAATATCGTTACATTGTTGATATAGATCATCGGCTTCATTGAGCATAAAATTGTGCAGCGGCATGAGAATACGGTTGGCTAAACGTGACCAGAGGCAGGCGCGGTAGGCCAACTCCAGCGAACCGTGAAAATGCACGGCGGCTACAGTTTCCTTGCAACCAGTGGCCCCCAAAGCCTGTAGTTCTTCAGCCAACAGCAGTTCTAGCCCTTTGGGGCAAGTAGCTAGCCAGTCTTGATGCTTCTGGGTTTGCGACACAGGTATTTCCTTTGATTACTTTGTGGAATAAAGCACACCCTTAATAGACCATCTAGGTCTTCGACATACAGCACAGTTTTTGGTCAACTGGTCCAGGTGCTAAAAAGCGCACATTCTATCGCTCTTTAAACAATTTTGTTTGATAAAACTGCTCTCGGCAGATTTTATAAGCTGAATGGCAGTTTCCTAAATAAACCCTTAGGAGATGATGTGAAAAAACATAAAAGAAATCAGGACCACCGCTCGTACATAAAAGGCTATCAAGCCGCAGTTCAGCAACGTTCACTGGCAATGTGCCCCTATCAGGAACAATCGATAATGGCGTATCACTGGTCAAGAGGTTGGCGCGAAGGACGCGAGGACTACTGGAATGGATTTAACCAGGCTTCTTTCCAACAAAAAGTCGCTAGCTTATAGCAACTCTCTCACTCATTACTGGGCAAGAACCCAAGCGTCATTAGAAAATCCCAAAACAAACTTAAGCAGGCATTTATCCTGCTTCCGGCTCTCAGAAAAAAGCATTTGATGAGCCACCCAAAAGGCCGCAACTCATGTGACGTTGCGGCCTTTTTTTGTGTTAGTGGCTATCACTCGGGGCGCTCACCTAAACGCTATCTACCGATGACTGCACCAGATCCAACAATTCACGCAGAGCCACAGAAATCATGGCAAAGTCTGGTGCGCCACCGCGACGTAAGTCTCTGACCATGGAATGCCAGCGATGAATCAGTGGTTGCTGCTGCACCTGCCAATCCTCTAACAGAGGCACCACTGATTCGACATCAGACCTGAGCAGGCTCGAGGTTAAACGGCGACGCTGACTTTCCAGGTCATCCACATAGGACTCTCTGGCTAAGTCCTGCCACCGATTATCAGGCCGCAGACCAACGATTTGGGCCATAAACCAGTCGAGCGACAGATACTCACCCAGCGTAAAGTAAAGCTCGGCCGTCAGTTCTATGGGTTTTTGCAGTTTCACTGCTATCTCTACAATACCCAAACTTAAGAATGCACTGTCAGAGGCCGCTAACCTGGCCGCCAGCTCGGGCTTGACCTGCTGCGCAATCAATGCGTCTTTCTCGATTCCCCACAGTGTCACCCACTCTGCTTGATCGCGGGTTGGCATATGCTTGATAACGGCCAGCATAGGTGTAGCAAACTGCTCAATAATAAGCCCACAGTTTAGGTTCAGACGCCTGTTGCGCAGGAACCATCTGGTGGTTCTGCGCACCAGCCTAATCAACACATGTAACAGATCCAGCTGTACACGCGCAGCCAAATCAGTATCGGTTTCAATCTGAAACCACAGATCGTCAATGTTTAAAATATTAATAACCATAGTGTAGGCACGAATCACTTCACCTGCGGACGCACCTGTCGACTCCATCTGTCTAAAGAAGAAGCTAAAGCCCATTCTATCGACCAGATCATTGGCTAGCTGCGTAGCAACAATCTCCTGGCGCAGCTGGTGTTCTGTCACCGCTTCGCTATAACGGCTAATTAATTCTGCGGGAAATGCTTCCTCGACCGATTTTGCCAACCAGGACTCTGACAGCAAATCTGCTTGCAACAGCGCTTCCTTAAGCATCACCTTCGAATAGCAAACCAGCACTGATAGCTCAGGCCTTGTCCATACAGGCTGATTGCGATTAATGCGTTCATTAAGTTGATCGTCCGTCGGCAAAAATTCGAGCTCTCGATCCAGTCGGCCGCTCTCTTCCAGCCATGCCATAAAGCGCTGATATTCCGCATGCTGTTGATCGCTGCGGTGCATGGCCAAACTAATGGCTTGGGTTTGACGAACATTATTATGCAGAACCAATTCCGCCACACTGTCGGTCATCGAGGCGAGAAATTCATTTCTCGCTTCCACAGTCAACCGGCCCGCCATGACTTCTTTGTTGAGGAGAATTTTAATATTCACCTCATGGTCTGAGCAGTCAACACCGGCAGCATTATCAATAAAGTCGGTATTACACAGGCCGCCTCTTAAGCAAAACTCAATACGGCCGCGCTGAGTCATGCCTAAATTGCCACCTTCACCAAACACTTTGCAGCGTAGCTCTTTGCCATTAATGCGCAGTCCATCGTTGGCGCGGTCACCCACTTCGGCATTATTTTCAGCGGCAGATTTTACATAGGTACCGATACCACCATTCCAAATCAAATCGACCTCAGACTTTAATAGCGCGGTCATTAATTCACATGGCGTGACATCGGTTTTCTCAATATTAAAGCGTGCCTTAATCTGCGGTGTTAGCGTTAAAGACTTGGCTGATCGGGAATAAACGGCCCCGCCCTTTGATATCAACGATTTATCAAAATCATCCCAGCTTGTTCTGGGCGTTTCAAAAAGTCGCTTGCGCTCTGCAAAGGTAGCTGCTGAATCGGGATTGGGATCAACAAAAATATGCAGATGGTTAAAGGCGGCCACTAGCTGAATATGCTCTGATAAAAGCATGCCATTGCCAAATACATCGCCGCCCATATCGCCAACACCAACCACGGTGAAATCTTGCTTTTGTATATCCATGCCGATTTCACGAAAATGTCGCTGCACAGCTACCCAGGCACCGCGGGCAGTAATACCCATACCTTTATGGTCGTAGCCATTGCCGCCGCCAGAGGCAAAGGCATCGCCCATCCAGAAGTTATTGGCCTCAGAAATCTCATTGGCAATATCGGAAAACGTCGCAGTTCCCTTATCGGCGGCAACGACCAGATAGGGGTCATCACCGTCGCGCCGCACCACATCTATCGGCGGTACCACTTCACCCTCAATAAGATTATCAGTAATGTCTAAAAGAGCCTGTATATAGAGCATATAACTGGCAATACCCTCTTGCAGCCAAGCCTCGCGGCCAGCTGCCATAGAGGCCTGTTTGGCAACAAATCCTCCCTTCGCGCCGGTGGGCACGATTACCGCATTTTTAACCTGCTGCGCCTTTACCAGGCCCAGCACCTCGGTGCGATAATCTTCCAAACGATCTGACCAACGCAGACCACCGCGAGCAACTTTGCCACCGCGCAGATGCACACCTTCTACTCTTGGCGAGTAAACAAAAATCTCAAATGCCGGTCTCGGTTTGGGTGCCAGAGAAATTTTTCCCGACTCAAGTTTTACCGAGATATAGGGCTTGTTGGTGCCGTCTTCAAATGTTTGAAAAAAGTTAGTGCGCAGGGTGGCCTGAATCACTTCCAAATAGCTGCGAACGACATTGTCTTCACTGATATTGGCCACGCTATCAAGTGCTTCAAGAATTTTTTTAACCAGCCCTTCTGAACGCTCAGTGCGACTATCACCCGCATAGCGCGGATCAAAATAACTTTTGAATAGGGCCACCAGGTTGCGAGTAATATCTAGATAGCGCGATAACGTATCGGCAATAAAGTACTGGCTATAAGAAATACCAAGTTGCTTTAAGTAACGGGCATAGAGCCGCAACATGGCCACTGCGCGCCAATCAAGGCGCGCACCAATCACCAGCCGATTGAAACTGTCGTTTTCGGCTTCGCCTTTCCATACAGTGCTCAATGCCTCTTTGAAATTGCCCTGCACTGCCTCTACATCCACATTGACATCTAGCGAGAATGACAGCTCGAACTCTTGCAACCACACCTGACTCTCGTTATCGGGCTCAATCAGATAGGGGTGCTCCATCACTACGCGAAAACCGAGATTTTCCAACATCGGAATCATATCTGACAGCTGCAGTGGCTGGTCGCGGTGAAACAGTTTTAGCTGTAAGCGATTATTCTCGTCTGCATGCTTATGCTCTAACGCAATCGCCAACTCACCCGCACTCTCGAGAGCATCAAATAACGCGATATGGGCCACCGCCGCCTGCGGGCTATAGCATTCTCGATAAGCCGCTGGAAATGCGCGCTGAAAACGCCGCGCTAAACTTGCACCTTCATGTTGTCCAACGGCACTAATTGCGGTTTCAGAAAACTCATCGGCCCAGTTGCGCGTCACCTGACGAACAATATTTTCAAGCTGGTCAGTACTCACGTCGAGATATTTCTTATTGCGAATTTGATACACCAGATAGATTCGCACCAGCACAGATTCCGGTAAGAACTGAGTCGTAAATTCAGTCTCCACCGCATCGACTTCAAGTCCTATTGCTTGCTGAATTGCCATCCGTGACTGGGTGCTAAAAGACTCCCGCGGCAGGTAGATAATGCAAGAGACAAATTTATCAAATGGATCCGGGTGCATAAATGCCTTAATGACCCGACGCTCATAAATTTGCCAGATACCAATGGCCGTCTCGGCCAGGGTTTCACGACTGACAAAAAACAGCTCATCTCGTGGATGAAAGTCCAGTATAGCCATCAGCGCCTTACCATCATGGCTGGTTTGCTTAAAGCCGGAGTTATCCATGACCCAGTTAACCTTATTGCGCAGTAGCGGGATACGGCGTGGGCTATAGGAATAAAACTGCGAGGTGTACAGCCCCATAAAACGAACCTCACCGCAGGGCTGACCCTGCGCATCGAAGCGCTTTACCACTACATAGTCTGAATACACGTCGCGATGCACACGGGAACGCCGCGAAGACTTGGTTAGAGTGAGCAGGTCATCACCCTCATAGAGCGCACGTACACCGGGGCCCAGCTCCTCAACTAATTCCTCACGACGATCACCGCTGTATTTTTTCAGTAAGCCGTGGCGGCCATTGGCCACTTCACGCAAATACATGTGCTCGCCATCAACCTGCAAGTCAAATTCTGCACAGCCAGTAAACGTAAAGTAGCCGTTGTAAATCCAGCGTAAAAATTCCAGAGACTCTTCTAACTGTTCTACTTTGGGCGCGTTTTTCTGCAGCTCGGCAATAAGGTTTTCAACGCGCTGCCGCATTGGGTCAAAGGCATCGACCACCACCTCAACATCATCTAATACCGACCTCAGATCGCGGCTTAAATCGGCGAGCTCAGACTGTGCATGAATATCCACTTCGATGGTAATAAAGGCTTCGCGCTCGGCACCTTCGGCATAGTCTGCATGGATACTCACAATCCCACCCTGAGCATCGCGCACAACCCAAACAGGATTGCTCTGCAAGGTGAAAATATTGAGCCCACGGCGATTGAGTACAATGCGCAGCGAATCAACCAAAAACGGCATGTCGCTCTGATTGATATAAATAGTGGTGTGATTGCTCAACCAACCATCGCGCGCTAGTTCAGGATTAAACGCTTTGACCTTGGCGCTGCTAACAACGCCGTCCGAACGCAGAGAGCTCCCTGCTTCAGCGCTAAAACGGCACAGGCCCCAGAGATTCCAGAAAATATCCTCTGGTGGTCTGGCTATGTAGGCGGCATCGGGATAGAAGTGCATGGCATTCGCAGTGAAATTATCAAACTGCTTGGCTTCGGATCTGCTGAGGTTTTTAGCGGCGATTTTATTGAGGGACTGAATTAAATCAGCTCGCTGACCCCTATTTTTTGCATCCATGAGCGGGTTTTGAAACCTTTGGGTAATTTATAAGTCTGTAACTTGGTTTTATTAGCTTCCTGCGACTTAGGGTAACAAATATAATTCGCTTTAGGCTACTAAAAACCGCAACATGCAAGGCGGTAAAGTTGGCGTTTGAGTCTTGTCGACAATGCCACTAAAATCTCCGACCATTCAATCGTGTACACCAACTAGCAGGGATTAGTTTTGCAGCAGAATATCAACCAACTTAAACAGTGGCTGGCCAGCAAAATCGTCGGCCAGGACCATCTAGTTGAGCGCCTGATCATTGCGCTTTTAGCCGACGGCCACCTCCTTGTTGAAGGCGCGCCGGGGCTCGCCAAGACCAAGGCGATCAAAACATTATCAGAGGGCATAGAGGCAGACTTTCACCGCGTGCAATTTACCCCGGACCTATTGCCAGCCGATATTACCGGCAGTGACATCTATCGCCCCCAAGAGGGCACCTTTGAGTTTCAAGCTGGCCCGCTGTTTCATAATCTGGTTTTGGCCGACGAGATAAACCGGGCCCCGGCCAAGGTTCAGTCTGCATTGCTCGAAGCCATGGCCGAACGGCAGATATCTGTAGGTAAAAACACCTACCAGCTGCCCGAGCTCTTTTTAGTCATGGCCACTCAAAACCCGATAGAACAGGAAGGCACCTACCCCTTACCTGAGGCCCAGATGGACCGTTTCTTAATGCATATTCTGGTCGACTACCCGGCACCAGAAACCGAGCGTCAAATTCTCGCACTGTCCAGGCAGGAAGCACTGCATCAGGCCGAGGAAACTATTCAGCAAATTAGCCAGACAACATTGCTTGAGGCACGCAAGCAAGCCCTTGCCGTGCACATGGCGGAGCCCGTTGAAGAGTATCTAGTGCAGTTAATTCTCGCCACCAGAAACACCCAGGCTTACGATGGTGCTCTGGCCCAGTGGCTGGACTATGGCGCCAGCCCCAGAGCCACCATTGCTCTGGATCGCTGCAGCCGGGCACTGGCCTGGTTGGAAGGTCGTGACTTTGTCACCCCAGATGATGTTCGCGCAGTGGCTCATGATGTGTTGCGCCACCGCTTAGTTTTAAGCTTCGATGCCGAGGCTAGCGGTGTCACCGCCAATCAGGTAATCGACAAATTATTGGCAACCGTGCCCTCTGCATGAACCGCCCACAATGATCGACAGCCTCAGTCAGGAACAGCTTAACCAGCACCCGGCAATCGCTAGCCTTACCGAGATGGTGCGGCTGCGGTATGGCGCCCGCGAACTTAGCGGCTTTCCAAAAATACAGGCGCGCCAGATGCTCGCCGGAGGCCATAGGTCCAGCTTTCGCGGGCGTGGCATGGACTTTGATCAGGTACGTTTGTACCAGCCTGGCGATGATGTTCGCACTATTGACTGGCGTGTCACCGCGCGCACACAAACACCGCACACGAAAATATTTAGCGAAGAGCGTGAACGCCCAATCTTGGTTATTACCGATCTGCGCGGACCCATGTTTTTTGGCAGCGCACAGCTAAAGTCAGTAGTTGCCTGTGAAATATCAGCGGCTTTAGCCTGGGCTGGCCTCAGTGCCAATGACCGCGCTGGCGGCGTAGTCTTTGGCCAGCAGGAGCAGGTAGATGTTAAGGCCCGCCGCAGCCATCATGCGGTTTTACAGTTTATTCATGCACTGCAAGAATACAGCGCCAAGTTGCTCGAACCCCAGCCTGACCGCTACAGCCTGGCGGCGATGCTCGAAGAGTCGCGTCGTTTTACCGCCACCGGCAGCAGTATCTTTATTATCAGTGACTTTCATGATCTGGACGATGACTGCGAGCGTCACCTGTTTGAGCTAGCCCGTCACGGCAGCTTAAATCTCTGCCATGTGTTTGACGAGATTGAAGCAGTGTTACCCGACCCCTCTCTCTATGCCGTCAGCGATGGCCAGCAACAGACATTGCTCGACACTGGAAATATTCAACTGCGCCAGCGTTTTGAACAGGCCTTTGCCGACCGCAGCCAGCGCCTGCGCAAAATCAGTGAAAAGTTCTCGGCTGGCCTGCTGCCTTTTAGTACCGCCGACAATGTTATGTCAGTGCTGGGCAGAGCCTATGGCAAGCGACGCAGTAACTCGCGCAATAGCAGCGGAGGGCTTTAATGGAAGCCGATCCTTTAGCGCAACTTCGCGATATACATTTACCAGCAGAGATTTCTTGGTGGCCATTGGCCCCGGGCTGGTGGCTACTCATTATTGTGCTTGCTGTGACCGCTGGCTGGATCATAAGTAATGTGGTGAAACGCTATCGGGCTAACCTATACCGCCGCCAGGCATTAGCCAAATTGATACAGATTGAGACCAGGATCGCCGACCCAGAAGCGCTGCCAGACATTTTTGCAACGCTAAAACAGGCCGCCAATATCGCTTACCCCAACCAGCACTTCAGCAGCCTGGGTATCAGTAAATTTATTGAATTCTTACAGAGCAGCTGCAAGGCCGATGTTTTTGCAGACCTGCCAGAGAATCTGAATTCTGCACTCTATTCTAATGATCAGCAACAAGCCAAAGCACTTAGCCTGACCATCTTGGCCAGCGCTAAAACCTGGATCGCCGAGCACAGCCGCGAGGTGCCGCAATAATGCTAAACCTCCTGTGGCCCTGGGCATTGGCACTAGCACCCCTGCCCTTTATCTACCGCTGGTTGCGCAGCCCGGTTACGTTAACCAGCCGCGCCCTGCGCGCGCCACTGCTGGCCAACGCCGCCATGGACGCAGGCGCCTCAATAAAAACAGCAACCTGGCAGCGTCATCTGTTATTGGCCATGTTGACTATCTGCTGGCTGTGCACAGTAATAGCATTGTCGCGTCCAGTGTGGATTGGTGAGCCTGTGGCCATGCCTACCAATGGCCGCGATATTCTGCTGGCAGTGGATATCTCCGGCAGTATGCAGCAGGAAGATATGCAAATTAACGGCCGCGAGGTAAATAGACTGGTGGCGGTAAAAGCGGTGGTGGGTGACTTTGTGGTAAAGCGTGAAGGTGATCGGCTAGGACTTATTTTGTTTGGTGAAAAAGCCTATCTGCAAACTCCTCTAACCTTTGATCGTAAAACCATGCAGGTGTTATTAAACGAAGCACAGCTGGGATTTGCTGGTAGTAACGGTACCGCCATTGGCGACGCCATCGGGTTAGCGGTAAAACGCCTGCAGGACCGACCAGAAAATCATCGCGTGGTTATTCTGCTGACCGATGGCGCCAATAATGCCGGTGAGCTAGACCCTATGGAAGCCGCCGATCTGGCCCGTCGCGCCAAGGTAAAAATTTACACCATTGGCATAGGCGCAGAGATACAGGAGACCTGGGGGTTGTTTGGCAAACGCATTACTAATCCCAGTGCCGACCTCGATGAAACAGCGCTACAGGGTATTGCCGATGCCACCGGCGGGCAGTTCTTTCGCGCCCGGGATCCTCAGGAATTGACCGCTATCTATGCTGAGCTAAATCGCCTAGAAGCCATAGAGCAGGACGCCGAAACCATTCGTCCGGTAGCAACGTTATTTCATTGGCCACTGGGCCTGGCGTTTATACTAAGCTTGGCACTAGCGCTGTATAGCAGCCGCAGGAAAGCCCATGCCTGAGCTATTATCCGGGCTCATGGGCTTTCTCGCCGACTTTCATTTTATTCGCCCGCTGTGGCTTTTGGGCCTAATCCCCGCAGCTGTGATACTGGTGCTGTTTCAATGGCGCAAGCGCAGCGCCGGTAACTGGGCTCAGGTTATTAACCCCGCGCTACTACCCTTTTTAATGCAGGCTGAGACAGGTAAAAAGCGCCTTAGCACAGCCTGGTTACTCAGCGGGCTGGCCATAACCTGGCTACTGAGCTGCATCAGTCTTGCCGGGCCCACCTGGCAGCAATTGCCCCAGCCGGTGCATAAACAGGACTCAGCGCTGATAGTAGTATTTGATTTATCGCCCTCTATGCTGGCCCAGGATACTAAACCCAGCCGCCTGGTGCGCGCCCGCTACAAGCTGATTGATATTCTTAAACAGCGCCGCGAGGGGTTTACCGCGCTGGTGGTTTATGGCGGTGAGGCCCACACAGTGTCACCACTGACAGAGGACAGCAATACGATTATCAGCCTAGTGCCCATATTGCACCCAACCCTGCTACCTGAGTACGGCAGCAATACCGAAGAGGCGATTGAGGAGGCTATTAATTTAGCCGTAAACGGCGGCTACGATCAGGCGGACATTCTGCTAATAACCGACGGCGTCGCGCGCTCTGCGTTTGGCACCATTCAGTCAATGCTGTCTCAGGCTGGCAAGTTCCGCCTGTCGATTCTGGGTGTGGGCACAGAACAGGGAGCGCCGATTCCTCTCGGCGATGGCGGCTTTGTAAAAGACAGTCGCGGCGCTATTTTAATTCCTAAATTAACCCCTTCCTCTCTGCAGTCTCTGGCCACCAATCGCGGGGGCAACTATCAGTCTATCAGTAACGATGACTCTGATATAGAACAGTTACTGGCAGTGACCGAACAGCTATTTCCCGACGCCACCAGAGAGCTGGATCGCTCATTTGATCTCTGGGATGACCAGGGGCACTGGCTGGCAATACTGCTTATTCCAGCACTGCTATTAAGTTTTCGTAAAGGCGCTGTGGTGGTACTGATCGCTGCGCCACTGATGTTTAGCAGCAATCAGGTTGAAGCTCTGGATTGGCAGGATCTCTGGCAAACCCCCAACCAGCAGGGAGCGACGGCGCTGGAATCAGGGGATGCAGAGACTGCACAGACATTGTTTGACGATAGCCAATGGCGAGGCAGCGCTGCCTATAGGGCCCAGAATTACAGCCAGGCCATTGATGACTTTTTGCAGGCAGACGGTGCCGATGCCCATTACAACCGGGGTAATGCCCTGGCCAGATCGGGCGATCTTGAGGCTGCTATTGAAGCCTATAATCAGGCGCTTAAACTGCAGCCCGAGATGGAAGATGCGCTGGCCAATCGCGATCTGATTGAAAAGCTAAAACAGCAACAACAGGATCAAGAACAAAACCAAGCGCAAAACCAGGAACAAAATAACGAACAAAACAAAGAGCAAAATCAACAGCAGGACCAAAATAAAGAGCAGAGCCAGGACCAGCAACAACAAAATGGTGAGCAGCAACAGTCTGACGACAATAGCGAACCGAACGAGGAGCAGCAGGAACAGGCGCAGCAACAAGAAGACCAGCAGGAGCAGGAAGAGAAAGACAAGCAACAGCAAGAACAGAAACAGCAAGAAGCTGCCCAGGCAGAGCCCACGGAGGAAGAAAAACAGGCTCAGCAAGAAATTGAACAGATGCTGCGCAGAGTGCCCGATGATCCGGGCGGTCTACTGCGCGCAAAATTCCGCTACCAGTCACGCCAACGCGCTCTGGAGCAGAGACAGCCCAAACCACCCAACGATGAAGAGCGCTGGTAATGAACTTCTATTTTTCAAAAAAACCATTATTTTTTGCGGCATTTTTAAGCCTGTTTACATTGGCGGGTGCCAGCTGGGCTGAGTTAACTGCCAGCGTTAATCGCAGCGTTCTGGATAGCAATGAAACATTGCAGCTAAAAATCAGGCTTGATGCTCAGGCATTCAGATCAGAACCAGATTTTTCACCATTGGAAAAAGATTTCGAAATTCTATCCAACAATCGCCAACAGCAGTATTCCAGTATCAATGGCCGGGCAGAATCTTACACTGACTGGAACCTCAGCCTGCTACCCAAGCGCACCGGTATTATGTTAATCCCCTCACTTAAATATAAAACAGACATTAGTAATGCCATCGAAATTACGGTGCGTGCAGCCTCATCGTCTGGGTCTGCCGCCGCAGGCAAGCAGCCTATTTACACCGAAACAATGGTGGATAAGCCCGCCGCCTATATTCAGGAACAGATTGTCCTGACCCATCGACTATATACGTCGGTGCAGCTGCGCGACTACAGCCTGTCAGAGCTGGATATACCAGGTGCCATAGTGCAGCGACTGGGGGACAGCCAGTTTCAAAAAATGATTAATGGTCGAAACTACTTAGTACTCGAAGTTAACTATGCAATTTTTCCCCAGACCAGTGGCAAACTGACTATTCCGGCACTGCGCTTCGGTGCTTACGAAAGTACCAGTCGTAGTCAATTTGGTGCATTTGCCACGCGCGGCAATCGTATCTTTCGCGATACCGACCCCAAAATGCTCGACATCATGGCCAGACCAGCTCATGTGCCCGCCGATGCGTGGATGCCCAGCAGCAAGGTTGAGCTAAGCCAACAGTGGAGCAGCGACCTGAATAACTTAACCGTCGGCGAGCCAATCACCAGAACCATACGCATCACTGCACAGGGACTCACAGGGGCGCAGATAGTGCCGCTGAAAATAGCGCAGAGCAATGACTACAGAGTGTATCCGGATCAGCCACAGATTGAGGAGCAGGCCGATGGCAATGGGTTGCTGGGAATCCGCACAGAATCGCTGGCGCTGGTGCCAAATCAAGCCGGTGAAATAACCATACCCGCCATCGAAATGCGCTGGTGGGACACCGTAAAACAGCGCATGCAGACCGCCAGCCTGCCAGCAACCAGGATTCAGGTAAGCCCCAGTAAAGCTGTTAATAATGGTCCCGCCGTTGATAACCAGTTACTGGTCATGGAACCTCTCGATTTAAGCCCTCAAACAGCCATCACAAACCGTAGCGAATCATCGATGCTGGTAACCCTGTCTCTGACATTTAATGCGCTGTTACTGGCCGTGATCCTGGCCCTGTTTTTTCGCGGCAGCAGGCAACGGTCAAATAAACCGATCAGCAAACCAGCCAAGACCTCGGCATTGCTAAACCTAAAGCAACAGTTAAAAGCGGTTGAGATAGAGGCCAAGCAAAATAATCTGACGGGTATGCGCGATGCGATACTTGCTTGGGGCCGCTGTCTGTTTGCTGAGACGCCACCCACTACCTTAAAAGAACTCACCGACCTGTTAAATGATACGGCGTTACAGCAACAATTCACACAGCTGGATCGTCAGCTATATAAGGGTGGAACTGATGCTGATGAGTTGGATATTACACTGCTATTAAAGCGTTTAAAGCAGCAATCGAATTTTTCGCGGAGCACTAAAGTGGATGCTGGCAATGGACTGCAGCCGCTGTATCCGGGAGAGGCTCCTTTACGATCATCCTGAGGCTCCCCTACCGCCCTCTGCTGTCGTCCCAAGGAACGACGCGACGAAGATTCTCTTGGCAGGCTAGCGGGGTTGAATTGCTGGCTAACCGCGATGAAGGGCCTGTGGGAATCCCGTTAGGCTTGGCGATCTGTGATTAAATCCAGCGACGAACCGCCGTTTGATAGGCCTCGAACTCAGCACCAAATAACGTATGCATGGCCCGCTCCTCAGGCACAATCTGAAACACATGGATATACCCCATAAACAGCGCTACAGCCAATAGCCCCCAGCCTGCCGCCAGATACAGCGTTAAAGCCAGCAACAAGCAGGTTAAGCCCACATACATCGGATTGCGGGAATATTGGAACACGCCAGAGGTGACTAGGCTGCTGGCCGTTTCAGGCTTTAAGGGATTTACCGTGGTGGCCGCCGCCCGAAAGCTTAGAGCCCCGGCAATCGCAATACCAAAGCCAAGCACCAAAAGCCCAATTGCCACATAAAGGCTATAGGGCCCGATTAAG
>CBFIGD010000037.1:0-29702 GCA_965662065.1 uncultured Porticoccaceae bacterium
GATGAAGTATTTTGTCAGTCGCCCCAAAGAAAGCCAGTTGGCGGCCTGGGCGTCCAAGCAGAGCAGTCGTATTAATTCTCGTCAGGCGCTGGAAACCCAGTTTGCCCAGATTAAGGAGAAGTTCTCTAAGGGTGAGATTCCGCTGCCGGATTTTTGGGGTGGGTTTCGTGTGGTACCTGAGGAGATGGAGTTTTGGCAGGGCGGTGAGAGCCGTCTGCACGATCGCTTTAGTTATAGCCGCGATGGCGATGACTGGGCTATTGACCGGCTGTCACCCTAAATAGTAAGCGCATGTCAACGAGTAGAAAATGGCCTACTTTTTTAGAGGCCTTTTAACTGACTTTATAGATTCACAATTTGCGCTCGCTTGGATGCCACTGCAACCATAATGTCTTTAACATCATTATTTTCGACGCCAGCATCAATCAACACGCTTCTGAGAAGTTCTGCGACTTTGAGGTAATGGTCTTCGCTGATTTTTCTGTCTCTATGGCCTCTCGCTAGCCATTCATCTTTGTATACTTCCACTGGTTTACCCATAGCATACGCAAAGAACTTACATTGATGCTCGATTAGCTGATCAAGATTAACTTTTACAAAATACGCTTTTAACTCAGGGCGCGCATAAACTTGTGCATAAAATTCTTTGATGAGCTCCCGCATCACCTCCACACCACCATATTTATCAAATAAATTTTCCATGTTAAACCTCCAATTGAATCTATACGGTAATGCATAGATTGATAGAAATCAACATTGTCGCTGGCTACTAATACCGACTATTGAGGGCTGAGGTGATGGAAGTCTTTGCGCTAGGCGCTAGTACCTAATAGCTGTAACAATAAAACAGCGGTCTCCCGCCGGTGTTGTTACCTTGGCGTCATCATCGATGGATTTACCGATTAATGCCTGGGCCATGGGTGAGTCGATGCTGATCCAGTTTTGCGCTGGGTCTATTTCATCTGAGCCGACGAGTCGGAAGGTTTGTTCGTCGCCGCTGTCATCATCTTCTACGGTTACCCAGGCGGCAAAAAATACTTTCGAAGGGTCGCGAGGTTTATCTTCGACAATGGTGGCGTCTTCCAGCCGTTTGGTCAGATAGCGCACCCGGCTGTCAATTTCCCGCAGGCGGCGTTTGCCGTAGATATAATCGCCGTTTTCTGAGCGGTCACCATTTTTGGCCGCTTCATGTACCACTTGAGTAACCTGCGGGCGTTCAACTTTCCATAGTTCGCGTAACTCGGCACGCATTTTAGCAGCGCCTTCGGCTGTGATATAGGGAGAGCTTTTGGGCCTAGGTGGTCGATAGCGGCCCATGGTTAGGCATTGTCCGTTAGATCAAATACATTTTGATAGAAGGCTAATTCTGATTCCATGGCGCGAATAATATTGTCGGCTTTTCGAAAGCCATGGCCTTCGTCGGGGAAGGTTACGTACGCTACCTGAATGCCCTTATCTTCTAGAAGCTTGACCATCATCTCGGCTTGATTGGGCGGTACGACCCTGTCTTCCAAGCCCTGCAAAAATATTACTGGGCAGTTAAGTCCCTCAGCATGATGGATGGGTGAGCGTTCGAGATAGATATCTCTGCGTTCTGGGTAGGGGCCAATTAGGCTATCGAGATAGCGTGACTCAAATTTATGGGTATCGGTGGCCAGAGTTTCCAGATCACCGATACCATAGAGGCTGGCACCGGCCTTAAAGGTATCGGTGAACGTCAGCGCTGATAATACGGTGTAGCCGCCCGCACTGCCGCCACGAATTAGGCAACGTTGGGGGTCTATCTTCTGTTGCTGGGCTAAATAGCGAATGACATGTTGGGTGTCTTCAACATCGGCAATCCCCCAGGCGCCCGCTAATGCCTTGCGATAGGTTCGACCAAAGCCTGTGCTGCCGCGGTAGTTAATATCAACTACGGCGAAGCCTCTGTTGGTCCAGTATTGAATCTTCAGGTTTAGTGCGCTGCCAGTGGCGCCTGTTGGACCGCCATGGCACATGGCTATTACCAGTGGTAGCTCGTTGTCTTGGCCACAATACTGGGCGCTAGTTGGAGGGTAGTAAAATGCATGCACCTGCTGGTTATTACCGCTTGGAAATAAAATGGACTGCGGCTGAGCAATATCTGCCGGGTCTACTTCCAGCGTTGAGGGTGCATAAATGGCAGTAACCTGGCCTTTGGCATTAATGCCGACAAGCTGGTTGGCCAAGGCCGCAGCGCCCGCCACGAAATACAGTGAACCCTGATGACAGGCAACGGCCTGCATGCTGGTGTATTGGTGGTTGGCGGTGGTCAGTGCGCCGGTGGCAATAGCGATAAAGCCACTGTGCCACAGGCCATTGCTGGTCCAAATGCAGGCAATGGTGTTGGCATCAATAAAGTCAAAGGTGGTCATGCCCAGCTGCCACAATGGCGTGGCAAATTCTGCCTCCATTTCGAGTATCGGGATGCCTGTGCCATTTTCTAGGCGGTAAATATTCCACCAGTTATTTTTATCTGAAACATAGTGAAGCACATTGTCTGGTGACCAGTGCGGCTGAAAAATAGCCTGGTTATTGTCGCCGCCAGCAACCAGTGTTTTGTTTGTAAGGTCATTACCGTCGATCGTGGCTTGCCATAGTTGGGTGGCGTCCCAGGGCATGTCGGGGTGCTTCCACTCTATCCAGCAAAGCGTCTGCTGATCGGGGCTTAACCTTGGGTAGGCATAGAAGTCGGCGCCAGAAACCAGCTTTTCAATGGTGGGGTTTTCGCTGTTAAGTGAAATAGCCGCTAAATAATTTTCGGGTTCTTGGTTGTCGCTGTGCTCTTGATTGTGTTCTTCACATACGGCAATCAGGCGTTGGTGTTGGTTGTCCACTACCAGGTCTGCAAAGCGCCACGGGCCTTTAGCTGTAATGGCTTGCGGGACGCTTTTATTGTCTAGGCGCAGTTTATAAATGCGCTGGTCGGCGGCATTTACAAAGTAAAGGTAGTGGTCATCCAGGGCGTAGGCCATGCCGCCATATTCATGTACCTTGCTGTAATGACTGTAGGGGGCAGGTAGTAAATCGCAGACTTCACCCGCGCTGTCGCGGCGCATAATGACACTGCGGCCTGATTCCCAGGGTCGGCCCTCAACCCAGTACAGGGCATCGCCATGGGACTGCACAAAATTCAAGCTGGGCGCTGCGCGAGTAATGAGTTCGGCACTGATGCTGGAAGGCCAGCTGCCATAGGGCTTTTTAGTGGGTGCCATATTAGCCGCCTGCCAGTTTTACATTGTGGCCAAGTTTTTCGAGTTCGGTTTTGAGTGTTTCACGATGATCGCCCTGAATTTCAATCAGGCCATCCTTCACTGTGCCACCGGTGGAGCATTTTTGTTTAAGCTGTTTGGCTAACGTTTTAAGCTCTGCCTCTGGCAGGCCCACGCCAGACACTGTGGTGACACCTTTGCCTTTGCGGCCTTTGGTTTCGCGACGAATGCGCACGATGCCATCGGTCTCTATGGTCTGCTGTGTCGCTGCCTGGGTGATACGCCCGGCATCAGTTGAGTACACCAGTCGTGATTCTTTGTTGGCCATAAATGGTCTCTGTTAATTAACTAAAAGAATCTTACCAATATGCTGGCTAGATTCCATTAATGCATGGCCCTGGCTCGCGTCGGCAAGGGCAAAGCGGCGGTGAATAACGGGCGCAAATTTACCCTCTGCAATGAGCGGCCATACCTGTGATTCAACACCGGCGGCAATCCGCGCTTTGTTTTCCAACGGCTGGGCGCGCAATGTGGAGCCGGTGAGTACTAGCTGCTTGAGCATGAGTGGCAGCAAATCTACTTCTACCTTGGCGCCATGCAAAAAAGCGATGCTCACAATTCTGGCTTTGGGTGCGCAGGCACTAAAGTTCTTCTGTACATAGTCGCCGCCAACCATATCTAGGATTACATTGACGCCGCCGTCCGTTAGCGCCTGACACACCTCAACAAAGTCGTCTTGGTTATAGTTGATGGCTTTAACCGCCCCGAGATCCTCGCATACGGCACATTTTTCGTCAGAGCCAGCAGTGGTGATGACATTGACACCCATTGCCGTTGCCATCTGAATAGCCGTGGTGCCAATGCCACTGGAGCCGCCATGCACCAACAGCCATTCACCGGCTTTTAGGTCAGCGCGCTCAAAGAGGTTATGCCACACAGTAAAGCAGGTTTCGGGCAGGGCGGCGGCATCGACTAAGGAGAGATTGGCTGGTACAGGTAAGCAAAGTGATGCTTCGGCTACGGCATATTCGGCATAGCCACCACCAGCTAAAAGCGCGCATACCTCGTCGCCCACAGACCAGTCTTCAACCAGTGCGCCAGTGCTTACTACTGTGCCTGAGACTTCAAGGCCAGGTATATCGGTCACGCCAGGAGGTGGCGGGTAAAAGCCCATGCGCTGAAAGACATCTGGGCGATTGATGCCAGCGGCGGCGACTTTAATAAGCACCTGGTTGTCAGCAGGCTGAGGCACCGCTCTGGAGGCTGGTTTTAAAACCTCGGGTGCGCCGGGCTGGGTGATTTCGATGCTGGTTTGTTTGGTGGCTAGGCTCATGGCGGGTACGGCTCGCAAACTATTATTGTAGTAGGGCGCGAGTGTAGCTGGATATGGCTTAACTTCTCAATGCAACAAACACGCCGCCACCGATTAATAATGCACCAGATCCAACCTTTAGGTATTTGGTCTTAGGTGACGCGGCAAATGAGGATTTGGTTTTTGCTGCCACATAAGCATAGCCTGCCATGACCGCGCCGACCGAAAAAGTGGCAATAAGAAATAGCGCCGCGATATCGGTGAGGACAAGATTCTCTAAATCAAAGAACGCGGGAAAGAAGCTGAAATAAAACAAAATAACTTTCGGGTTGCTCATTGAGGTGATTAGGCCGACCAGAAAGTTGGCCGAATGATTGGCCGGTTTTGGGGGCTGCGTTTCCTCGGTAGAGGGCTTCGAGGTGATGAGATTAAAGCCTAGATAGACAAGGTAGGCGGCACCTATATATTTAATCACCACAAACAGGTTGCCCATTAACTCGGCTAGCGTGGCTAAGCCAAATACGGCCAGGCTAATAAAGACAAAGTCACCACTGAGAACACCCATGGCCGTTGCCAGCCCCTGGCGAAAGCCAGAGTCTAATGAACGGGCGATAACCACTATCACGCCAGGCCCCGGTATTAGGGCGAGTACGATCATGGTGGCGTATAGCGCAAGTGCTGAAGCAATAGTCATTATGAGGTTGCCGCTTTACGTTTTTCCCAAAGTCGCCCATTCATTGCGTCCAGCCCCAGGGATGAGTAGAGAATGTCGACCGATAAACCCAGTGCAATGCCGAGGCTGCACAGTAGGCCAGGGCGTCTGCCATGAGATAATGGTTGTTGTGAGACCCGCCCAAAATCTGGGCCAGAGGCTGCTGCGGGCAGCAGGAGGACTGAGGTGATTCGGCGTAGGCCCTGGTAAAGGTCCATAAGGTTCTCTGCTATTCTGCGTTAGTTGTCGACGGGCTAAATAATGTAATAATAGTGATGGCAGCATAATGGAATGATTCCTAACTATAGGCAAATGAAAGATGGTTGACGTTTCTCTGCGCGACAAAATCTACCGGGTTATTTTTGGCACAGATACACCCGCCGGCCAGCGCTTTGATATTGCGTTAATTTATCTGATCTTAATCAGTGTGGCGGCCGTGATTCTCGGGTCCATTGAGTCGATAAACCGTGAGTACGGCCTGTGGCTATTTCGCCTGGAATGGGCGTTCACTCTGCTGTTCTCGCTGGAATACCTAATGCGCATCTATTCCTCGCCCAAGCCATTGCACTATATGTTTAGTTTCTATGGGTTGGTGGACTTGCTCTCTATTGTGCCGACTTATTTGGCCCTAATTATCCCCGGCGCCAACTATTGGTTGGTGGTGCGGCTGTTGCGTGTATTGCGGGTGTTCAGGGTACTTAAGTTGGTGCGCTACCTGTCTGAGGCTAACCTGCTGTTGCGTTCTATGTATGCGGCACGGCGCAAGGTCCTGGTGTTTTTTATCGTGGTGCTGGTGCTGAGTGTGATCTTTGGCAGCCTGATGTTTTTGGTCGAGGGGCCGGAACATGGCTTTACCAGCATTCCACGCAGTATCTATTGGACGATTGTGACCATCACCACGGTGGGCTATGGCGATATTACTCCGCAGACGGCGGTAGGGCAGATTATTGCCACCATGGCGATGCTGACGGGTTATTCGATTATTGCTATTCCTACCGGTATCTTTACTGCCGAGATTGCCCGCGAGATGAATAATGAAACCAATAATCGCCGTTGCATTGTTTGTGAGCGCACGGGCCATCATCCTGAGGCGGAGTTTTGTTATCACTGTGGGATTACGCTGTCGAGTCAGAATGTTTAGATTATTTTCCGCGACGCCATAGTAGGCCTATAACTTAACGCCTCTTGATACTGTGGCAGGTCTGGCGTTTCCAGCTCTGCCAAATCTGCAATACTCCGAGCCACCCTCAACACCCGATAAAAGCCTCTGGTGGAGAGGGCAAATTTATCAATCGCCTGATCCATCAATGCCCGCTGTTCTTTATTTAATGGGCACACCTCCCGCAATTCTTTGCTACTCAGCTGTCCATTAATTTTCCCCTGCCGCTTTAGCTGCAATGTTCTGGCAGTACATACTCGCTGCTGTATTTGCTGATTGGTTTCACCGACTGGATGTTCCTGTCGATCCAGAAGTTTATGGTTTTCAATGGCGGTGACCTGCACCTGCAGATCAATGCGATCCATTAATGGACCGGAGATTTTATTGCGATAACGAGCGATTTGATCCGGGGTGCAGATGCAGCGCTGGGTGCCCAGATAGCCGCAGGGGCAGGGATTCATGGCGGCTATAAGTTGGAACTTGGCTGGGTAGCTGGTTTGGGTGGCTACTCTTGATATCATAATCTCGCCTGATTCCAGTGGCTCGCGCAATACTTCTAATACGCTGCGGGAGAATTCTGGCAGTTCATCTAAAAACAGTACGCCGCAGTGGGCCAGTGATATTTCGCCTGGCTTGGGGGTGCTGCCACCGCCTACCAGTGCACCGGCTGAGGCGGTGTGGTGGGGTGATTGAAAGGGACGGCTGTAGATGGATTGGCGCAGGCCTTTGCCGGCCACGGAATGGATGCAGGCGACTTGCAGTGCTTCGCTGTTGGTGAGTGGTGGCAATATGCCGGGCAGACGACTGGCGAGCATGGTTTTGCCTGTGCCCGGTGGGCCATAAAACAGTAGGTTATGGCCTCCGGTAGCGGCCAGTTCCAGGGCGCGCTTGCTATGGTCTTGGCCGATGACATCATTCAGTTGGGGGCTATCTTGCTGGCTCTGTGTGGTTGGTTGACTCCATGCTTGCAGGGCTTCGCGCTGGTGCAGATGCGCGGACACTTCTAGCAGGTGTTGTGCTGGCAGTATCAATAGCGCGTCTACCAGTGCGGCTTCGGCGGCATTGTCGGCGCCAATAATCAGTTGCTTATGATTGTTAGCGCAGCCCAGTGCTGAGGGTAGTACGGCATCTACTGGGCGAATCTGTCCGGACAGTGCCAGCTCGCCAATAAATTCATAATGCTGAAGGATGTCCATGGGTACCTGGCCGGAGGCGGCGAGTATGCCAATGGCTATGGCGAGATCAAAACGACTGCCTTCTTTGGGCAGTTCGGCGGGGGCCAGGTTGACGGTGATGCGGCGTGCCGGGAATTCGAAGTGCGAGTTGATTATGGCGCTGCGCACGCGGTCTTTGCTTTCTTTAACGGCGGTTTCTGGCAGGCCCACCATGTGGAAGGAGGGCAGGCCATTGGAGAGATGGACTTCGACGGATACGCAGGGCGCTTGCACACCCTGTTTGGCTCTGGTTTGCACTACGGCAAGTGACATTGCACATTCCCTGTGTTGTGCGATTACTCACTTGCTACGAATAACGTACCGCTCGTGCAGACATCTGGCATTGTCGCGGTAAGTTATTTACCTGCTTGGTCTTTCATAATGGCTTCGAGCTCTGCGAGTTGCTTCTCGAGGGCATCAATTTTCTCTCGCGAGCGCATCAATACGGCACGCTGAGTATCAAATTCTTCCTGGGATACAAGCTCTAGCTTATTAAAGGTACTCATCATTGCTGAGCGCAGGTGCTGCTGTAATTCGCCGCTTATGGCCTGTGCCCCAGACAATGTCTGATTAAGCTGCTGAAAAAATTGGTCGTATAGATCGTCTGAATTCATGTTCTGGGCTCCATTGAGGGGCGCATTTTAGCAAACATTATTGGATTGATCGCTGCCTATCTCTGTTTGGTGCGCTTTGTATCAGGGTTAGGGGCTATCAGTTCCAATTTGGTGCGGGATTATTTGCCGATCGCGATTAAGGCGCACCAAAATAGGTCAAATCGGGCGTTTAAAGTGAGGTAAAGCGGTTAATACACTGCTATTTAAACTTGGCACGCAATATGCATTTAGTTAATCGAGTCACGAAATTTTTCAATAAAAACGATGTAATTTAACTTTATATATCTTGGGAGATATTCAAATGAAAGTATTAAAAACTGCAATTGTTGCTGCAACTATGATGACTAGCGCCACTGCTATGGCTGCTGAAGTTTCTGGCAATGTCGCTATTGGGTCTGACTACTTTTTCCGTGGTTTTGATCAGTCATTGGGCGAAGCACTGTCTGGTGGTTTTGATGTGGGTTTTGAAAGTGGTCTTTACGTTGGTGTTTGGGGTTCATCTGTTGATGACTTCACCTCTACTGGTGGTTTAGAGCTTGATTACTATGCCGGTTACGGCGGTTCCTTTTCTGATTCAGTGAGCTATGACATTGGTTACATGATGTATGGCTACCCGAATGATACCCAGTTTGATTTCGAGGAAGTGTACGGCAGCGTTTCTTTCAGTGATTTCACTGTTGGTTTTGCCACTTCAAGTGACTGGTACGGTTCTAGCGGCGACTACGATTATTTCTACGGTCAGTACGGCATGGCGCTGAGCGAAGATTTCAGCTTGGGCTTCCACTATGGTGCCACTCGCGCCGACGCCGGTGACTACGAAGATTACGCGTTGTCTTTGAGTACTGAAGCCGCTGGTCTTGGTTTTGATTTAAGCTGGATCTCTACTTCTGAGTCTGGCACTGAGTACTATGCTGACAACGAATTTGTTCTGACTATCTCTAAGTCTCTGTAATTTTCTAAAACCTATCTTGCTCATAAACCCGGGTGGCTTCGGCCACCCTCTGGAGATTAAACATGAAACTAGTAACTGCAATTGTAAAACCGTTCAAGCTCGACGAAGTGCGTGAAGCACTTGGCGATCTAGGCGTAGCAGGCGTTACGGTAACAGAGGTGAAAGGATTTGGCCGTCAGAAGGGCCATACCGAACTGTACCGCGGTGCTGAGTATGTGGTGGATTTTCTGCCTAAGGTAAAGCTTGAAATCGCGCTGGCTGATGAAATGGTTGATAGCGCTGTCGAAGCCATTACCAAGGCTGCTCAAACCGGAAAGATCGGTGATGGCAAAATCTTTATTTCCACTCTTGAAGAAGTTATTCGCATTCGCACCGGTGAAACCGGCGTTGAAGCCGTTTAAACCTGGAGATTCTAATGAACGATATTATTGAAATTAAATACGCTCTCGACACGTTTTACTTTTTGATGTCTGGTGTGTTGGTTATGTGGATGGCGGCAGGCTTTACTATGCTTGAAGCTGGTTTGGTGCGCTCTAAAAATACGACTGAAATCCTCACTAAAAACGTGGCGCTGTACTCCATTGCTTGCTGTATGTACATGGTGATGGGCTACTCCATCATGTACGGCGGTACGGCTAACCTGTTGATGCCCGATGCATGGTTTGGTAACTCGATTGCTAACGCGACGACAGCTGAAGTTCTGGCCAGCAGCGGCGATACTTACTATTCCGGTGCGTCTGACTTCTTCTTCCAGGTCGTGTTTGTTGCTACTGCTATGTCTATTGTTTCTGGTGCGGTTGCTGAGCGTATGAAGCTTTGGGCCTTCCTCGCATTTGCTGTTGTTTTGACTGGCTTTATTTACCCAATGCAGGCCCTGTGGTCTTGGGGCGGTGGGTTCTTAGGCGAGACGGTTGGTTACTCTGATTATGCGGGTTCCGGTATTGTGCATCTGTGTGGTGCTACTGCAGCATTGGCTGGTGTTCTGTTCCTTGGGCCACGTAAAGGCAAGTACAGTGCTGACGGAAAAGTAAACGCGATTCCTGGCGCCAACATGCCGCTCGCGGCTATTGGTATGTTCATCCTGTGGATGGGTTGGTTTGGTTTCAACGGCGGTTCTGAATTGGCCGTGTCTAGTGTTGAGTCCGCGAATAATGTTGCAACCGTGTTTGTTAACACTAATGCTGCAGCTGCTGGTGGTCTTCTGGCTGCATTGGTTCTGGGACACCTGCTGTTTGGCAAGGCTGACCTGACTATGGCTGTTAACGGTGCGCTGGCAGGTCTGGTAGCAATTACTGCTGATCCCCTGTCTGCAACTGGCGGTATGGCAACTCTGATCGGCGCCATTGGTGGTGCGATTGTTGTGGTGTCTGTTTCCTTCTTCGACAAGCTTCGAATTGATGATCCTGTTGGCGCTATCTCGGTCCACGGTGTGGTTGGTCTTTGGGGTCTGTTGGCTGTAACCATCAACTCTGATGTCACTGTTTTGGCTCAGTTAACGGGTGCAGCGATTATCTTCGCCTGGACTTTCGTTACCAGTAGCATTGTTTGGTACATTCTGAAAATGACTATGGGTATCCGAGTTAGCGAAGAGCAAGAGTACGAGGGTGTTGATGCATCTGAGTGCGGAATTGATGCTTACCCAGAGTTCGTGAGTTCTAAGTCGTAAGGTTATATCCCTGCAGTTTTAGCCGGGGCCTTTTGGCCCCGGTTTTTTATGGCCTAGATTTACAGTTGCATAGATGCAATTTATTTTAGAAACAGGTATCTTTACCGTCATCTACAATAAACACAGACCCCAACGAAGACTGAGAACTATGAAACTGATTACCGCTGTTATTAAACCGTTCAAACTTGATGATGTTCGCGAAGCTTTAGCCGATATTGGTGTGCAGGGCATAACCGTTACCGAAGTAAAAGGTTTTGGTCGTCAAAAAGGCCACACAGAGTTGTACCGTGGTGCAGAGTATGTGGTGGATTTTCTACCTAAAATCAAACTTGAAATTGCCGTTGGTCAGGACATGGTTGACAGCATTGTTGAAGCGATCACCAAGTCTGCTGCCACTGGCAAAATTGGCGATGGCAAAATCTTTATTTCTTCACTGGATGAAGTGATTCGTATCCGCACGGGTGAAACTGGCGAAGAAGCAGTTTAACCCGGCCCCTCTGAACAAATACATCAAAGTGCCCAGATGGCATCCCAGTGAGAGCTGGGGTGAATGGATATAGAAGCCGCAGTCATTCGGCTGCGGAACCCCGGTACCAATTGCGACTCCAAGGTTCTCACCATTCTTAATAAGGATTTTATTTTGTTTAAACACAAGCGTATTTCTGCCAAGTTAGCCTTCGCTACCCTATTGTCCTCATTGATTCTGTTGCCTTCATTTTCCACAGCTGATGTGCCCAGTGCCATTGTGAATACCATCACTGAAAAGCTTAGTTCGGCCAGGTCTGACCTCAGTTTTAAGGTGCTTGGGCAGGCGCCTATTGCCGGCTTTTATGAGGTTCAAGTAGAAAGCGGGCCGGTACTGTATGTGTCGGCCAATGGGGAATATTTCTTCGATGGCAGCCTCTACCAGGTCAAGGCGGGCCAGTTTGTTAATGTGCGTGATATGCGTCTTAACGATGAGCGAAGAGCACTATTTGCTTCGCGATCTACCAGTGACATGATCATATTTAAACCTGCGGGGCAGACTAAAGCAGTGATGAATGTATTTACTGATGTTGACTGTGGCTACTGTCGCAAGCTGCATCTTGAAGTGGCCGAACTCAATGCCTATGGTATTGAGGTGCGTTATCTGGCCTATCCTCGCGCCGGTATTCCTTCAGAATCTTATAACAAAATAGCCACGGCCTGGTGTGCAAAAGACCAACAAGATGTTTTTACCCGGGTTAAGCGTGGTGAGAATGTTCCAACCGCTGTCTGTGATGACAATCCAGTTGCGGAGCACTTTGCGTTGGGCCGTGACCTGGGTGTCTCTGGAACTCCCTCGATTATTTTAATGGACGGGACTATGATCCCTGGTTACAAGCCGGCGGCAGAGTTAGCGAAAATCTTTGGTCTTAATAAGCCAGACGCCTAAAAATTACCCTAAATAATTCCGTAATAGTATAAAATTACGACCTTCAAAAGCGGCTTCGATTACGAGGCCGCGTTAACAGTCATTAGCGCGAGGACATTTTAGGTGCGATCGGTAAATATCGGCATCTGCGGACTAGGCACAGTAGGTGCAGGCGTATTCAACGTTTTAGGCCGCAATTCAAACAATATTAATGCACGCGCTAACTGCGATATTACCGTGACCCAGGTTGGCGCGCGTCGCGACAATCCAGGCTGCGATACCGCTGGCACTTTGGTGTCGCGGGATATCTTCGAGGTGGCTAAAAATCCCGCCATTGATATTGTCGTGGAACTGATCGGTGGCACTACCGTGGCTCTCGACCTGGTGATGACTGCGCTGCAACATGGCAAGCATGTAGTCACTGCCAACAAAGCGCTCATTGCTGCGCATGGCACTGAAATATTCGCCGAAGCTGAGTCTCGCAATCTTATTGTGGCCTATGAGGCCGCTGTAGCCGGTGGCATTCCCATTATTAAGGCATTGCGCGAAGGTCTGTCGGCTAACCGTATCCACTGGCTGGCTGGCATTATCAATGGCACCACCAACTTTATTCTTTCCGAGATGGACAGCAAGGGCCGTGACTTTGCCGATGTGCTGACAGAAGCTCAGGAAAAAGGCTACGCTGAAGCCGATCCCACCTTTGATGTTGAGGGTATAGATGCCGCCCACAAGCTGGTTATTATGGCGTCGTTGGCATTTGGTATGCCGCTCAGTCTCGAGGGTATTTTTACCGACGGTATTACTAAGCTAGAGCCGCAAGATGTCGCCTACGCACGTGAGCTGGGTTATGCCATCAAGCATCTGGGCATTGCCCGCCAGACGGAGCAGGGTATTGAGCTGCGTGTGCATCCAACATTGGTGCCTGAGAGCTGTTTGATTGCTGGTGTGAACGGTGTATCTAATGCCGTGATGGTGAACGCTGACGCTGTTGGCACGACCTTATTCTATGGTCCTGGTGCTGGCTCTGAGCCAACGGCCTCCTCGGTTATTGCTGACATTGTGGATGTTGCTCGTACCTTACAATGCGCACCAGACAGTTGGGTCCCACCACTTGGCTGTGTCTCATCTGCGCTGCAAAGCCAAAAGATCATGAATATTCAGGACATAGAAACCAGCTTTTACATGCGTTTCTCGGCGCTGGATAAGCCGGGTGTGCTGTCCAATGTCACCAAGATTATGGGCGACGCTGGCATTAGTATTGAAGCTATTATCCAAAAAGAGCAGCCTGCGGGTGAGCAGTACGTCAATGTGATTATTTTGACCAATGTTACCAAAGAGAAATTTCTTGATCAGGCGGTTGAGCATGTTGAACAGCTAGAGACCGTTCGTGGCAGCGTAAACTTTATCCGTGTAGAGCATCTGGACCAGTAAATGAGATATATAAGTACCCGTGGCGGTGTTGAGCCAAAAAGTTTTGAAGATGTCATTCTGACTGGACTTGCCTCTGATGGCGGCCTGTTTGTCCCCGAGGAATTACCTCAGTTTAGCCAGCAAGAAATTGCCTCCTGGGCTGGTCTCTCCTATGAAGAGCTGGCACTCAAAATAATGACACCATTTGTCGATGGCGCTATTCCTCAGGATGATTTAAAGCAATTGATCGACAAGTCTTATGCGACCTTCCGACATGGTGCGATTGCGCCGCTCGTGCAGACTGGCCACAACGAATGGATTTTAGAATTATTCCATGGGCCAACGCTGGCGTTTAAAGACTTCGCCCTGCAGTTTTTGGGTAATTTGCTTGATTACACCTTGGAAAGGCGCAATCAGAAAGTCGTGATCATGGGCGCAACCTCTGGTGATACTGGATCAGCAGCGATTGAAGGCTGTCGCCGCAGCAAACATGTCGATATGTTTATTTTGCATCCCCATGATCGCGTATCCAATGTGCAGCGTCGTCAGATGACCACGGTGCTGGCTGACAATATTCATAATCTGGCCCTCAAGGGTAACTTTGACGACTGTCAGAATATGGTTAAAGCCAGCTTTGCTGATCAGTCATTTTTGCCTGATGGCCGCCAGTTGGTCGCCGTTAATTCGATTAACTGGGCGCGCATTATGGCGCAGATTGTCTATTATTTTTGGGCCTCACTGTCGTTGGGTGGCCCGCAGCGCAAGGTGTCTTTCTCGGTACCTACTGGTAACTTCGGTGATATCTTTGCCGGTTATCTGGCGCATAAAATGGGCCTGCCCATAGAGCAGCTGGTTATTGCGACTAACCAAAATGATATTCTACATCGCTGCATTAGCGACAATGATCACAGTACTCGACCACTGGAACAGAGTCTGGCGCCGAGTATGGATATTATGATCTCGAGCAACTTTGAACGGCTGCTGTTTGATCTCTATGGTCGTGATGGCAATGCCATTGCCGCGCTAATGAAAGATGCAAAAGCGGGCCATATGGACTTGAGCGACAGCGCCCTGGTGGAAGTACGTCAACTATTTTCCAGCTACCGCTGCGATGATCAGGGTATGCTGGATATTATTAGCCAGGTCAATCGCGATAGCGACTATCTATTGGATCCGCACACTGCTATTGGTCTTGAAGCTGCCCGCCAGTGTCGCCGTGATCTTAAAACCCCAATGGTGACCTTGGCAACGGCCCACCCCGCCAAATTTCCCGATGCGGTTAAGCAAGCCGGTTACCCTCAGGATCCCGAGTTGCCGCCCCATATGGCCGATCTTTTTGAGCGAGAAGAACGCTTTACTGTATTAGCCAACGATCAGGATGCCGTGCATCAGTTTATGCAGGCGCATATTATTGCCTAGCGCCAAAATTTAGTCGTAGCCTAAATTGATAAGCATCGAGATCGATAATAATGACAATAAGACGCTTCAAAGACGCCACGGCTGTTATTACTGGTGCTGCTACGGGCATAGGTAAAGCGCTCGCCATAGAACTCGCCAACCGCGGTTGCACCGTGGTACTGACCGACAGACAGATTGCCCTGGCGGAAGACGTCGCCGCTGATATTGTAAAAAATGGTGGCGATGCCTGGGCGCGGGAACTTGATGTCTGTGACTACGACCTGATGCAAACCATTGTCGATGAAGCAGTAGCCAAGACGGGTCGCCTGGATTATATGTTTAACAATGCAGGTATCGGCATTGGTGGTTTTGCGGATGACTATGAGATTAGCGATTGGAATACAACCATCGATGTCAATCTGCGCGGTGTGACTAATGGCGTTCAGGCCTGCTACCGAATTATGGTGGCGCAGGGCTTCGGCCATATTGTAAACACCGCCTCCATGGCGGGACTGGTGCCTACCGCCAGCCAGATTGCCTACAGCACCACCAAGTTTGCCGTGTCTGGCCTATCTCAGGCACTGCGCGTAGAAGCTGAAATGAAAGGCGTTAGAGTGAGTGCCCTATGTCCGGGAGCCATTGATACGCCGCTGCTTACAGGTGGTGTTTATGGGCGACTGCCAAAAGGCATAACCCGCGAAAAGGCCGCAGCCTACTGGGCGAAGTTAAAACCCATGCCGGTGGAAGATTTCGCTGTTGAGGCCCTGGATCAGGTGGCGAAGAATGTACCGCTTATTATTGTGCCTGGCTGGTGGCGCGGTATGTATTGGATGTATCGTCTATCCTGGGGTCTGTGGTTTAAAAATGCCAAGAAGGATCTTGCTAGGGTCATGAGACTGACTAAACGCAAGTAGACCAACTGCTATGGCCTCCGGCACCTGCCATCACACATACACTTTTCGATAACCCTACAAATTCTGCCCAACCCTGACACTGTGCGTCACTGGCTAACCGCAGTGATACGCCGCAAGTACTTCTCTGCTGTCGAAGGTCACTGCGATTAGCCAGTAATTCAAGCCCGCTGCAACTTGCCTAGCGATCCTTCAGTTGCTGCGGTCTTTCAGGATGGCAGTTTCGGGGGTCTAGGATGACGCTATGGTGGAGTGGCAAACTCACCACCGTTAACCATAAAAGGTTAGTTTGGTTGACAACGCCAATTCTGGCCCTATCATTTGCGCTCTTGCCCTTGAGATATCGGAGTTTGGCCATGTCACCCCAAGAAGGATCTGTCGTTCGTAACGATTGGACGCGCGAAGAAGTACTCGCCTTATTTAATCAGCCCTTTAATGACCTGCTATTTGATGCCCAGGTTACCCATCGCAAGCACTTTAATCCCAATCAGGTTCAGCTCAGCACCTTGCTGTCGATCAAGACTGGTGCCTGCCCGGAAGACTGTAAATACTGCCCGCAAAGTGCGCGCTACGACACTGGCCTCGAAAAAGAGAAATTGCTGCAAATTGAACAGGTTATTGACGCGGCGAAAATAGCTAAGGCCAGTGGATCCAGCCGTTTCTGTATGGGTGCCGCATGGCGATCGCCCCATGACCGGGATATTCCTGCGGTGGCACAGATGATTCGTGAAGTGAAATCACTGGGTCTGGAAACCTGCATGACATTGGGCATGCTGTCTGCAGAGCAGTCCGACAAGCTAGCAAGTGCCGGCCTCGATTATTACAACCATAATCTGGATACCTCTAAAGAGTTCTACGGCGAGGTGATTACCACGCGCACCTACCAAGATCGTCTCAATACCTTGGCCAATGTGCGCAACTCGGGCATGAAAGTCTGTGCCGGTGGCATTGTGGGTATGGGTGAAGAGCAGCAAGATCGCGCCGGGTTATTAATGGAGCTGGCCAATCTGCCTGTTCATCCAGAGTCTGTGCCGATCAATATGCTGGTAAAGGTAGCGGGCACACCCATGGCCGATCAGGCTGATCTCGACCCGTTTGAATTTATTCGCACCATAGCAGTGGCGCGCCTGATGATGCCTAAATCTTATGTGCGCCTATCGGCGGGCCGAGAAGATATGAATGAGCAGATGCAGGCCATGGCATTTATGGCCGGCGCTAACTCCATTTTTTACTGCGAGAAACTACTCACCACGCCCAACCCTAAAGCCAATACAGATATGCAGCTATTTGAGCGTTTGGGTATTACGCCTGAAGCGTATCAGGTGGATAGAGATAGTGAACAGCAGGAAGCGGAATTGCATCAAACCATTGCCGAGGCCAAGACCGACTCAATGTTTTATCGAGCGGGCTAGTTCGAACAGTGAACTCATTAGACGCGACCTTGCAGGTGGCGCTCAACGAGCGTCGTCAGGCTCACCTTTATCGCCAGCGGGTCAACGTAGCCTCGGGCTGCGGTTCTGCACTTATGGTCAATGGCCGGTCATTGCTTAACTTCTGCAGTAATGATTACTTGGGTTTAGCAGGGCATCCGGATATTGCTGCAGCACTAAAAGCGGGCGTTGATAGTTATGGCACGGGCAGTGGTGCTTCGCATCTTATTAGCGGCCATTCGGTTGCCCACCAACAGTTAGAAGAACAGCTGGCTGAGTTTACAGGCCGGCCTCGCGCAGTGCTCTTTAGTACCGGCTATATGGCTAATCTGGGTGTTATTAATGCCCTGGTAGGCCGCTGTGATCTGGTACTTCAAGACGCGCTTAATCATGCGTCCCTGTTGGATGGTGGCCGTCTTTCTCGAGCCGACTTCAAGCGCTACAAACACAGTGACCTCTCCAGCTTACAGGCTCAGCTTGAGCAGAGTTCTGGCCGTCGCAAACTGGTGGTGACTGATGGCGTGTTTAGTATGGACGGCGATGTAGCGCCGCTCGCACAGATAAGTAACATTACCGCGCAGCAGGGCGGCTGGCTGATGGTCGACGATGCCCATGGTGTCGGAGTGCTGGGTGCGACGGGGGCAGGTATCGTTGAGCAACAGGGTTTATCCATAGATCAGGTGCCAATCCTAATGGGCACTCTGGGCAAAAGCTTTGGTACCTTTGGCGCCTTTGTCGCTGGCAGTGAGACATTAATTGAAACCCTCATTCAGTTTGCTCGCAGCTATATATACACCACGGCGTTACCTCCTGCGATCGCCTGTGCCACGAGCGCAAGTCTAAAAATTGTGCGTGAACAGCAGTGGCGTCGTGACCATCTTGCTGCGCTAACTAAACGGTTTAGAGTTGGTGGGCAGCAGATTGGCCTGCATCTAATGGCATCGGATACGCCTATTCAGCCGGTATTGATTAATGATGATCGGCGCGTAAATGAGATTAACCAGCAGTTGCGCGACCAAGGTTTTATGGTTGGTGCTATTCGGCCACCCACTGTGCCCAAAGGCAGTGGCAGGCTGCGTATCTGTTTATCCGCGGCTCATAGTGAAGAGCAGGTCGACCAATTACTTGAGGCGCTGGAGTCTGTGGGTGCCTAAGAATCTTCAGCAGCCGATTATCATGATTCATGGTTGGGGCACAGATAGTCAGATATGGGGTTCATTGGCACAATCTCTTAGCCGCTATGCCGAGATCTATACAGTCGACCTGCCGGGCTTTGGCGATGCCCCATTGCTTGAGGATTACAGCGAAGCCAGCCTTATGAACTGGATGGCGAAAAGCTTACCCGGCCAATGTTATCTTGTAGGCCTATCCCTGGGCGGAATGCTCTGTCGCACCTTTGCGGCCAACCATCCCGAGCGTGTGGCCGGATTAATCACCATTAGCAGTAACCTACAATTTGTGGCTAGTGAGGAGTACCCCCATGCTATGCCTAGCGATGATTTCAATGGGTTTTTAAACAGCTGGTCTGAGAATAGTCAGACCTGCCTTAAACGATTTCATGGTCTGCAGTCTCAGGGCGACAGGCATCAGCGCCATCTGATTCGAACATTGCGTGGCATGGAGACGAATATTGACCCTGTCGCCGGTAGGGCGCTATTGGCTCTGTTGGGCAATTTGCAGGGGCAGTGTCACTCTGAATTAGTGCTCTGCGCTTCATTACATATCTTTGGCCAAAATGATGCACTGATTCCAGTCGCAGCGGCTGAGCAAATGACGGATTCAGTGATAATTTCCGGTGCAGGGCACCTGCCACATTTAACAGCAGCCGATGCGGTTGTAGAACAGGTTGCGCGCTTTTTTGACAGTCAGCGCTATCGCTTGGATAAAGACAAAGTCGCAGCGTCTTTTGGTCGTGCAGCAGATCGTTATGATGCGGTGGCGCAGCTACAGCACCGTATTGGCGAACAGCTGTTAAACAGCATTCCCGAAAGCGCCTGCCCGGCGAATATTGTCGATCTAGGCTGTGGCACCGGCTATCACGCCGTGCAGTTGCAAGCTCGGTTTGCGCAGTCTCAGGTTACAGGAGTAGATATTTCTCCCGGCATGTTAGCCTATGCTCAGGCGCAGTATCCAGATTGCACCTGGCTGTGTTCCGATGCCGAAAACCTAAATCTGGCCAGTGCCTCCCAAGACCTCATTTTTTCTAATTTTGCGCTGCAATGGTGTGACGATTTGCCACGTCTGGCCGCAGAGTTGTATCGTGTTTTGGCGGCACAGGGACAGCTCTATATAGTGGTGCCAGGCCCACAGACATTACTTGAGTTGCGCGCGGCATGGGCTGAGGTCGACGATGGCGTGCATGTTAATCGCTTTGCCAGTTTGCAACAGTGGCAGGCGGCTTTGACCGGCGCTGGCTTTAATGCCGTTAATCTGCATTCTTCTACTTTGATCGAACAGCATCAATCGGTCAGGGCGTTACTGCTAGAACTTAAAGATGTGGGTGCTCATAATAATAATGCAGGCAAGGCCACGCATTTAACTGGCAAGCAGCAGCTTAAAGCGCTCTATAATGCCTACGAACAATTTCGACTGCCCAACGGCACTGTTCCCGCAACCTGGGAAATTATTAGCGGGTCTGTGGTTAAGTAATCAACAGCAAAATACTCTTTAAGGTAACTACCTATGGCTAACAAATGGCTGTTTATTTCTGGCACTGATACGGATGTAGGCAAAACTGCCATTGCCACCGGCTTACTGTGGGCGGCCAATAGTGCCGGTCTTAGAACAGCAGCAATCAAGCCTGTGGCAGCGGGCTGTGAAGACAGTGGCGCGGGGCTACAAAATGATGATGCATTGCAACTACAGGCTATTGCCAGTCATAAGCTGTCCTATCAACAGGTGAATCCGGTGGCTTTGGAGGCGGCAATTGCGCCGCATATTGCAGCACAGGAAGTAGGTAAAACAGTGTCGGCATCGCGGCTGGTGGGTTTTTGTCGAGGGGTTGGGTTACTGCCTGTCGATCTAGCGCTGATCGAAGGTGCTGGGGGCTGGCGAGTACCAATTAATGACCGGGAAACCCTTGCCGATGTGGCCCGAGAATTGAGTTGCCCCGTAGTAATAGTCGTAGGCATGCGGCTGGGTTGTTTAAATCATGCGTTATTAACGGCAGAGGCGATTCGCCGCGATGGACTGCAGATTGCTGGTTGGGTAGCCAATATAATTGATCGAGATATGCCGCGGTTAGATGAAAATATTGCTACACTAAAGCGCCTATTTAATGAGCCCTGTCTGGGTGTTGTACCCAGGCTGACTAATCTGACACCGGAGCAGATTGGCAGTTACCTAAGTTTACCGGCTGAGTTTGAGAGATCATCATGAGCGAAGAACAAAAATTATCTGCAGAAGATATGGCGCGGGTCGAAAAATACCTCAACAGTGGTTTCAATACTACCGAGCGCAAACCTTTTCGCGGTTTTATATTGTTGGGTGGCATCTGGGCAATTATTGCTGTCCTGGGATGGGTAAGCTATTACATTGGCAAACAAGCTGGCTACCTGTAGCCAGCCGATTAACCATCAGCTGTCAGTGGCAACGAACTAATGCAAATTGTCACTCGCTCCTTTGATCCCAGTAGCTGCGACTTTGCCGGGCACCTCGATCCGTTACTGCAGCGTGTCTATCAGGCTCGGGGTATTACTCATCAAGAGCAACTCGACCGTCAGCTTTCCTGTCTTCCTAAACCCGCGTCCATGCAAGGTGTCTCTGCCGCCGTTGCGCGCTTGGTGGAGGCGCTAAAAAAACAGCATCAGATTATGATCGTCGGCGACTTTGATGCCGACGGGGCAACCAGTTCGGCGCTCATGGTGTTGGCACTTACGGCCATGGGTTATGAGAATGTAGAATTTTTAGTGCCCAACCGATTCGATTACGGCTATGGCCTGACCCCAGAAATTGTGGATCTAGCCGCACAAAAATCGCCAGATCTTATTATCACCGTCGACAATGGAATCTCCAGTGTTGAGGGTGTGGCGCATGCCAATAAACTTGGTATAGAGGTTATTGTTACCGACCATCACCTGCCCGGCGCGGTGCTTCCCGCCGCTGTGGCAATTGTAAACCCCAATCAACCCGGCTGTGATTTTCCAAGTAAAAATTTGGCCGGTGTCGGCGTTGCGTTTTATTTACTCAGTGCGCTGCGTGCTGAATTGCGTTTGCAAAACTGGTTTATAGCGCAAAATAGAGTCGAACCCAATATGGCCAGCTGGTTGGATCTGGTGGCACTCGGAACAGTAGCGGATGTGGTGCCCCTGGATCAGGTTAATCGGGCACTGGTGTATCAGGGCCTGCTGCGCATTCGCTCTGGTCGCTGCCGCCCTGGTATACAGGCGTTATTGCGCATCGCCGGTAAAAACCCTACACGTCTGGTGGCCACTGATCTTGGTTTTGCGCTGGGTCCGCGACTAAATGCCGCAGGTCGGCTCGATGATATTTCTTTGGGCATTCAATGCCTGCTTACTGAAGATCCAGAGCAGGCGATGAATACTGCCCGTTCCCTCGATGAGTTAAATCAAGACCGCAAACTGATTGAACAGGATATGCAGCGCGAAGCGCTGACCATTGTTGAACAGCTGGTTTTTAGTACAGAAACCCAACTGCCTTCGGCACTCTGTCTTTTTCAGCCAGACTGGCATCAGGGCGTGGTTGGTCTGCTGGCCTCGCGTATAAAAGAAAAATATCATCGCCCGGTAGTCGCCTTTGCCCGCGGTGATGGCGGGGAATTAAAGGGGTCGTCGCGCTCGATACCCGGTTTGCATATTCGCGACGCGCTGGATGCCGTGGCCACTCAAAATCCGGGCCTGATTACCAAATTTGGTGGCCATGCCATGGCGGCTGGTCTGAGTCTTGATGAGGATAAGCTGGCTGAGTTTGAACAGGCGTTCGCCTCACAGGTGGCAAAATCACTGAGTGAAGATGACTTGCAGGCCAAATTAGTCACCGACGGTAGCTTGCAAGGTCACCAACTCAATATGCAGACGGCAGAGCTTTTGCGCGATGGTGGCCCCTGGGGTCAGCTCTTTCCTGAACCCTGTTTTGAGGGCGACTTTGTGATTAGGCAGCAGCGGATTGTTGGCGAGAAACATCTCAAGTTGGTACTGGCGCCCCACGACCAACCCCAACTGGCTATAGACGCTATCTGGTTTAATATTGATACTGCGGCCTGGCCAAACCAGAATGCCGGCGTTGTGCGCTGTGTGTATCGGTTAGATATCAATGAATTTCGCGGTCAGGAAAATTTGCAGCTGCTGGTGCAGCATCTGCATACTGCGAATAATAAATAGAAAAAAATAATAAGTAGAAGAAATCCTATGAGTTTTAAAACAGATCTGCGCGCCGATTTAATTCTGCTGCTAACGGCCTTTATTTGGGGGCTGGCATTTGTTTATCAACGCACCGGCATGGACCATATCGGGCCCATTACATTTACCTTTGGTCGATTTTTTATCGGTGCGCTCGCCATTTTGCCGCTGTGGTATTTAATGGAAAAACCAAAACAAATTTTTGCCGTTAATGCGATTAATAAAAAGGCCGCATTACTGGGTTTAGTATTGACTGCAGGCATGCTTTTGCAGCAGTGGGGCATGGTGTATACCACTGCCGGCCGGGCAGGTTTCTTGACCGGTGTCTACATTATTTTTGTGCCAATCATTGGGATATTTTTTCGCAATCAAACCCAGTGGCCCACCTGGGTCGGTGTTGCCATGGCAATGGTGGGACTGTTCTTTATGGGGCAGGTGGAAAGCAATGAGTTATTTATCGGCGATATACTGATATTGCTTGGGTCTATTCTGTTTGCCGTACATATGATTTTTACCGGCAAGCTAGCAAATCAAACATCGCCATTCCGTTTGATTTTTGTGCAATTTGTGGTGGCCTCAATAATCAGCTTTATCCTGGTGCCCATCTTTGAAAGCTGGGACTGGCAAGGTATTGTCGATGCGGGTGCAGCACTGCTGTATGTGGGTGTTATGTCATCTAGCGTCGCGTTTTGTCTGCAGGTGGTTGGGCAGCGCACAGCACCAGCATCGCACGCCTCGATTATTTTGAGTCTTGAAGCTGTGTTTGCAGCTCTCTGTGGCTGGTGGATACTGGATGAGTACCTCACTGACCCTGAGTTGATTGGCTGCGGTTTGATTTTGGCTGGCGGCCTGGTGTCCCAACTTAAAGTATTGCTCAAGCAATCGGCAGGTGACCCGATTGTGCATCCCCATGGGGTGAACTAAGCTGCTTTTAGCGGTCTGATTTTCTGTGCGGTCGCACATTGGCACGAGACAATTAACGAGAGGCTGAGATAATGAATCGACGAATATGGATGCAGCGGATGGGTCTGGGCTTTTTGGCTATGGCCAGCAGCGCCAAACTTTGGGCCTTGGAGAAACTGGAATTGGCAGACAGCGCTTGGAAGCAGCGGCTCACCGAGGCGCAGTACTATATTCTTCGTGACGAAGGCACCGAACCGGCTGGGTCAAGCCCGTTAAATGATGAGCACAGAGAGGGCGAGTACCAATGTGCCGGCTGTGCGTTGCCGCTTTTTACCTCGGAAATGAAATATGAAAGTGGAACGGGCTGGCCCTCGTTCTTTACCCATATCGACAATCACCTAGAAACCAAGCGCGATTTTAAACTGATTTGGCCGCGCCTTGAATATCACTGTGCCCGCTGCGGTGGTCATCAGGGCCATGTATTTGATGACGGCCCCAAACCTACTGGTCAACGCTGGTGCAATAATGGGCTGGCACTGCGGTTTGTTCCCAGCGTTTAAAATCTGTCGCTGTGTTACCGGTTAGCAGCGCTATTCATTAGCGGGGCTAAATAATCCTTAACGACTTCTTTAATAATGGGCTGCGCCAGCGCTGTTGGGTGCAGCCCATCTTCCTGAATCATACCCTCAGTAATGGCTAACTCATCAAGTTGAAAGGGAATTAAAACGACCTGTTCTTCATCCGATAATTGTGGATACACTGCGGCAAAGGCGTCGGAGTAACGACGGCCATAGTTAGGGGGTAGACGCATACCAAACAAAACGGGCTCTGCGCCGGCTTGGCGACACAGCTTAATCATGGCCTGTAAATTACGTTTCATCAGGTTGAGTGGCTGGCCGCGCAGACCATCATTACCGCCCAACTCCAAGAGCACATAGTCAGGGCTGAATTTTTCCAGCAGCAGGGGTAGTCGATTGAGTCCTCCACCTGTGGTGTCGCCGCTAATACTGCCATTAATAATCTGATGTCTGTCGCTGAAGTCATCGCGCAACAGCGCCACCCAGCCACTTTCCTGGTTGACGCCATAGCCCGCGCTGAGGCTATCGCCCAAAACTAACAGCGTTGATCCATAAGTATTGGCGCCGAGTAAAATAAACAGGCAACATAAGCGCCGGATAAAAGAGTTGTTTGCACCGAGCCGCATAATTAATCTCTATCAATAAATCGTTAAACACTGCCTGCAGTGTATGCAATTTTGTTAGCAATGGATATTTGAAATGATCGAAGTCAGTAATATCAGTAAGCAAGTCAGTACTACCGAAGGTACGCTGAGTATTTTGCAAGAGATCAATTTGTCTCTCGCAAGTGGTGAAAGCCTGGCAATTGTTGGGCCCTCCGGGTCGGGAAAATCAACATTGCTCGGTATTCTGGCTGGTCTTGATTTGCCAACTGCGGGCGCAGTAAGTCTTAATGGCCAGGATATTACCGCCATGGATGAAGAGGGCCGCGCCACTGTGCGAGCCAGACATGTGGGGTTTGTTTTTCAATCATTTCATTTGCTACCGGGTTTGACCGCCCTGGAAAATGTCGCGCTGCCGTTAGAATTGCAGGGCGATAAAGACGCACTAAAAACGGCAGCTTACTATTTACAGCGTGTGGGTCTAGACCATCGTACTACCCATTACCCACGTCAGTTATCTGGCGGCGAACAGCAGCGAGTCGCTGTGGCTAGAGCCTTTGCCTGTCGGCCCACGATTCTGTTTGCCGATGAGCCAACCGGAAATTTGGATACGGGCACAGGCGAAAAAATTAACGACCTGCTATTTGACCTCAATAAAGAAGAAGGCACTACGCTGGTGCTTGTGACGCATGAACACAGTCTTGCTGCGCGCTGTGGGCAGCGACTTGTTCTGTCGGCCGGTCGAGCGGTTAAGCAGAGTGCTGTCCAGGAAAAGACAACGGTTAAAAAGGCGCCAGTCAAAAAGTCTCCAGTCAAAAAGGCGCCAGTCAAAAAGGCGCCAGTTAAAAAGGCGCCGGTGAAGCAACGCGCTGTTACTCAGGCCACAGCTAAACCCAAAGCCAAAACGACCGTTAAGCCCAAGGCTAAAATAGCGGCTAAGCCCAAAGCAAAAGCGAAACCAAAAGTGCAACCAAAAGCAAAGGCCATGCCTAAGGTAAAACCAAAAGCGAAGGCCAAAGCCCAGGGTAGCAAACGCTGATGCAAGCTTTAAGAATGTTATTGCGCACATGGCGCGGCGGACAGCTGGGGCTAATTGTTTGGTCTTTGGTGTTAGCAGTATCTGTGGTGACGTCAGTGTCATTGTTGGCGGAACGCATCGAGCGAGCGTTGACCGCTGAATCCAGTGCCTTTCTGGCGGCAGATTTGGTGGTGCGTAGTAATAAATTGACTCCGCAAAAATGGTTAACCGAAGCGCAACAGCAGGGCATTGAAACGTCGCAGATGGTGAGCTTCGCCTCCATGGTGTACCACCAGTCGGATATGCATCTGGCATCGATTAAAGCAGTGCAACGTAACTATCCGTTGCGCGGCTTGATCACGCGGTCGACCACGCCATTTACATTGGATGAAAGCCTGATTGAGCGGGTTGACTATGGCCCATCACCTGGCGAAACCTGGGTTGATGCACGACTTTTACCCCTGTTGAATATTGAGCTTGGCGATACCATTGAGCTCGGCGATACCACCCTTAAAGTGACCCAGATTATTGTAGAAGAACCAGATGGTGGCTCGTACAGTTTCTTCGGTGCGCGCGTACTGATGAACTGGGACGACGTTGCAGCCGCCGGCATAGTGCAGCCCGGCAGCAGGGTGACCTATAAGTATCTTATGGCAGCAGGGGCAGACACTGGCGACTTTGCTGCCTACACTGACTGGTTGAAAGGTCAACTAAGTATCCATGATCGCCTAATTACGCCAGACGAAGCACAAGCCAGTATCGCCAGCACTATGGACAAGGGCCGACGATTTTTACTGTTGGCCGGCAGTATTGGTGTGGTGTTGGCCGGTATTGCTCTGGCCCTTGCCAGTCACCATTTTGCCGCAGGTCAAACCCAGCAGGTAGCACTGCTTAAAAGCTGGGGCATTTCTGCCAACAAGGTACGCAGCCTTTACTTACAACAGAGCCTTTGGCTCGGTGTGGGTGGCTCGCTTATTGGGCTGTTGGTGGGTTATGGGTTCTCCGAATTATTAATGTCCATTGTTCGCGAATGGCTGCCCATAGCGCTGCCAGCCGCAGGGCTTAGGCCTTGGATTACCGGCATGGCGACAGGCTTGCTGTGTCTGGGTGGTTTTACATTGCCTGCGCTATGGCACCTACCTGCCCAGTCTCCGCTGGCAGTGCTGCGCCAAGATATTCAGGTTGCGCCTGTAAGGTCGGCTATTCGTGGCGCCTTTGGGGTGGCAGCGGTTGCTGGATTGTTGCTGTGGTACAGCAATAGTCTGTATCTGTCGCTGGCCATTTTGGCTGGCTTCGCGCTCACTGCACTGGCTACCGTCGTTATTGGCTTGGCTATGCTGCGTCTGGGCAAAAATTATGGCCAGCGGCTTGGCAGTATCTGGCGTCTGGCGCTTAATAACTTATGGCGACGCAGGTCGCAGAGCCTCATTCAGATGGTGGGCTTTTCTGGTGCCATCGCTCTATTGATGATTATGGTCGTGGTGCGTACCTCATTAATTGATGAGTGGCGGTTCCAGTTGGCAGAAGATGCGCCCAATCACTTTTTGGTTAATGTGGCACCCTATGAGCTTGAGGGCGTGCGTGATCTCGTTAACGACCAAGGTCTTGAAACTGCCGGTTGGTACGCCATGGTGCGCGGCAGAATGACCGCCATTAATGGTCAGCCAATAACCGAAGCCCAAAAAGATAGCCATGAGTCTTTTCGTCGCGAGCTGAACCTTAGTTGGACTGCAGAATTGCCTGAGGGCAATAAGGTCACCGAAGGGCAGTGGTGGGGCGAGGTGGACAGCTCGGCGACTATTGCGCCGGTGTCGCTGGAAGAGGAGCTGGCTGGCGAGCTTGGGCTTAAGCTCGGTGATCGTATTACCTTCAGTGTGGGTGGTCTTATATTTGAGTCAGAGGTGACTAATACCCGCAGTCTTAATTGGGACAATATGACGCCGAATTTTTACTTTTTATTCCCCGAAGGTTTATTGGAAGATTATCCGCGTACCAGTATGACCAGCCTGTATATTCCGCCCCAGCAAAAATTGTTAGTCAACGATCTGCTGCGCCAATATCCCACGGTGCAGGTAATCGAACTGGATAAGATTATTGATCGTATTCGCACCATTGTGTCGCAGGTAACTCGTGGGCTAGAAGTGATGACATTGTTGATACTGAGCTGTGGTGTGCTGGTGATGTTTGCTGCTGTGAGCCTGTCCATGTCAGAGCGACTGCAAGAGAGCGCCATACTGCGCACGCTGGGCAGTTCCAGGCGTCTGATCCTGGGTATCCAACTGGTTGAGTTTAGTACGCTGGGAATCATGGCAGGTTTGCTGGCCGCTATTGGTGCTGAGGCAGCGGTGGCTATGTTGCAGCGTTTTATGTTTGATCTACCATTTGCCTTGCACCCATGGATATGGGGCGCAGGCCCATTGGCGGGTGGCGTCTTGGTGGGTGCCCTAGGGGTTGGTTACAGTCGCAAGGCCGTGGTGCAACCGCCACTGGAAGTACTTAAGAGCCTGTGAGTCAGGCTTTCTAGAGCGGCAGCTGAATATGGAAGGTAGTACCCACATCGGGATCGGATGTCACTGCAATCTGCCCCTGATGTTGCTCGGTGATAATAAAGTGTGAGAACGACAGGCGCTTGCCTGCGTTGTAAGAGCCGTTGGCATCACCATCAGCAGCAAAGGGCTCAAATATCGTTTTTTGATCTTCCAGTGTAATGCCACGACCATTGTGCTGGATACGTATCCACAGGTTTTCGTAAAACTTGGTGACCTCTACATTAATTTGCGGAACATGGTCCAGGTCATCAACTTTTCCCAGGGCATAACACGAGTGGCGAAACAGGCTTAAAAACACCTGCTGTAGTTCGGTGATGTAGCAGGCTAGTTCAGGCACATCGTCAGCGTAATCAAGGGTTACTTTGATATCGCGAAATCTCAATCCCGCCATGACCGACAGCACATCGTTGGCCAGCTCTATACTGTGGTTAATAATATCTTTCATATTGGCCATGACTTTTTGGCCGCCGCCGCTACCAGAGTAGTCGAGCAGATTGCTGATCACTGACGTGGCCTGCTGGCCGCGAATCATGGCATCTTCCAACAGTTCGTTGAGCCCCATACCGTCGATAGGCTCGTCGGTCAGGCCAAGTCTGACCGTCTGTACATCTTTGAGAATTGCGCGCAGCGGAACATTAATATCATGGGCCATAATGGATGCCATCTCACCCATCGATGACATCTTGTCGCGCTGAATTAACAATGTTTCGTTGTGCACGCGCTGGGTCACGTCATCTATCAAGATCACTACGCCGGTTTCCAGCTGGTTATGCAGCGGGTAAATGGTGATATCAAAATGATACTGGCCGCGCTGACTATATTTGATCGTCAGTGTTTCGTTGCTTTCTTGGGCCTGCTGAATCTGCTGCGGAGTGATGGTAATAGTTGGATAGGCCTGCCAGAGGTCTCTACCCATCACCGTGCCCGATGCAATGCCACTGATCTCTTCTGCTCGCTGATTCCATTGGGTAATCTGGTTTTCGTTGTTAAGACCAATCAGCATCAATGGCATAGAGCGCAAAATACTGGTTATGTAGGCCTCAGAGCTGCGCAGCCGCTCGGTGGTAGCCCGGTGCTCAACAATCTCGTCCTCCAATGTCGCCGTGCGCTCCTTCACCCGCAGCTCCAGCTGAGTGCGGATTTCCTCCAACTCGCGGTTGTAACGGTTGGCTTGAAGCCGGGTAAAGAAAAGCCACAGCGCAGTCAGAGACAGAACAATCACTAAAATGCCGCTGGAAAAATTAGCCACATACTGCCAGTTGGTAGAGCCGTCATCATTGCGCACAAACCAAAA
>CBFIGD010000038.1:0-78050 GCA_965662065.1 uncultured Porticoccaceae bacterium
TCTCTGCATTGGTCATAAAGGTGGCACCAAAGCCAAGATTATCGACAATGGAATTTAACTGGTCCGGGCCAATCACATCATTTTCAGTCTCGCGACTGGTGCTGAGACCAGAGGTACGCGACGCCTGAGTGGTTTCATTGAGCAGTACTGTAATTAGATCGCCCACCTGAATATCGGCCGCCTGATAACTGCGCAGATCGCCAAACAGGTCTCGTCCATTGGCAAAAATGGAACCAGTTGGCTGCACTGGCGCTTTTGCCGGAATCGGCTGCACCGGTGAAAACTCTGCCGTTGGCATCATCACTGGCTGGGCAGCACAGGCACTTAAAACACTACCCAGGAAAACAATCTTTACTAAACGAATCAGGTTCATCAGCTTGTCCTATAGGTTATTGTTCAAGAAGCGCAACATACCGTCAGCCGCGGAAATGGCCTTTGAGTTCACCTCGTAGGCGCGCTGGGTTTCGATCATATTGACCATCTCTTCCACCACATTGACATTGGAGGCCTCAAGAGAACCCTGCATCAACATGCCAGCACCATTTTCACCAGGGATGCTGATAATGGCATCGCCACTGGCATTACTCGGCAACATCAGATTGCGACCTATGGGCTGCAGACCTGCGTTATTAACAAATCTCGACAGCTGTAGCTGACCTACCTGAACAGCGCCACCGCTATTGGCAAGCTCGGCAGTGACTGTGCCATCACGTCCAATGGTAATGCTCGCGGTATTCTGGGGGATATTGATCGCCGGGATAATTGGCTCGCCACCGGCAGTCACTAACTGACCTTCCGATGACAGTTTTAAAGAACCATCTCTGGTATAGGCAATAGAGCCATCGGCCTGCTGCACGGACAGAAAGCCCTCACCGGTCACAGCCACATCCAGCGCATTCTCAGTGGTAATAATATTACCCTGGGCATGCATTTTTTCCGTCGCCAGTACTCTGGTACCTGTACCCAGCATCAGACCTGTGGGGGTCTCTGTCTGCGCATCAGCCTGTCCACCAGCGGGGACAATGTTCTGGTACAGCAGATCTTCAAAAACCGCACGGTCTTTCTTAAAACCTGTGGTATTAACGTTAGCCAGATTGTTGGAAATAACCTGCATGCGTGTTTGCTGCGCGGTTAATCCAGTCTTGGCAATCCAAAGTGATGCATCCATTATCTATATCCTCAAATGTTATTCACTTATGCCCGGGGGCCTAAGGAAGTCTCATCATGGTTGACCCGGTTTCATCGATAGACCGAGCTTCTTTAATCATTTTTATCTGTGCTTCAAAAGAGCGACTGAAATCCATCATCTTGATCATGGCTTCAACAGGATTGACATTGCTGCCTTCAAGAACGCCGCTTTGAACTGACGCAGCGTTGGGGCCAGACGGAAAATCTGTCCCTCTATATTCAAGCTCCAGAGGTTCAAACAAACCGTCCTCGCGCCTGATCAAATTGGTCTCACTGGCATCGCGCAACATCAGCTTGCCAATCAATACTGCCGGAGCTTCCGGCTCTGTGGGTGATGAGGCAAACATAGTTCCATCCGGGCTGATAGTGACTAGCTGACCGGGAGGCACTGTTAGAGGTCCGGCCTCACCCAGCACCAGCTGGCCGGCAGCATTTTCAACCACACCGGTAGCCGAAACACGCAGATCACCGCGGCGAGTAAAGCCAATTTCTCCATTGTTGGCCTGAACACCCAGAACAGTCTGGTCATTCATAGACACATCCATAGGGTTGCCAGTCATAGCCACAGCCCCTGGCTTTAAATTAATCACATCCCTGGTATGCACCGTTGGTTGAAAGCGCGTGTCATAACCAGCGCCATCAATTTTCACCGTATCCACTGCCACCTGGAGGCTCTCTTTAAAGCCAACTGTCGAGACATTGGCCAGAGCATTGGTAACCTGCGCTCTAACTTTCGCATTACCCTGCACTGCGGCAAGAGCTGTAAATGCTAATCTGTCCATATCAGTTCTCTGTTGTAATCCTGTTTATTAACCGCGGATATTAATAATAGTTTGAGTTAGCGAGGAGCTTGTCTCAATTGCTTTGGCGTTAGCCTGGAAGTTTCGCTGGGCGGTAATCAGATCAACCAGTTCAGCAGTCAGATCCACGTTGGAGCGCTCCCGCGCACCAGCTCGAATGGTTCCGAAACCTGCAGCACCTGGTTCACCCAATGTTGGATCACCAGAACCGGAGGTTGCCGAGTAGCTGGTATCACCTACCTGACGCAGACCTTTAGGAGTGGCGAAGTTAGCCAGAATAATTTTACCCAGAGACTTCTGCGAACCATTGGAGTAACTGGCAACCACCAGACCGTCATCGCCGATATTTACACCGACCAAGTCCCCTTCCGGAGCACCGTTCTGTGCCTGACTCAAGACCGCAAATGGGCTGTTAAACTGGGTACTGTTGTTGTATGCCAGATTGATTGAGCCACCAGTAATGTTGTCACTTTCCAACTTAGCTCCGCCAATTGGTGATACCAAAGTACCACTGGTATCAAATGTCAGCTCGCCCTTGTCCAGGAAGATGGGAGTCCAGTAAGGAATATCTTCATCATCAAAATCTGCTTTATCTGTAGTCTCAATCCAGTTACCTGCGTTGTCCTGAGTAACATAGACTTCACTGGTACCAGAGGTGTCTGGAACCAACTCAATATAAGATGATGTTTTACCAAAACCTGCATCGATATCTTCCAGACCCCAGTCAGCATGCCCTGCTACCTGAATAAATGAAGTGTCAGATGCAGTGGCTCCAGTAATGACAAGAGATTCTGCGCCTTCATCAAAGCCTACAGTTACACCAGAGACACTTCGCCCTAACGCATCAGCCATCAAATTGATTTTCGACTGCAAATGCTCGGTGAATGTGCCTATCGAATACTGACCTTCAGTCAGCTGGATCTGCGCAGAGATACCATCAACGATCACAGTCACATTCTGATTATCAGTGTTGACCAAAAATGACTTGCGAGGGTCAACACCCATCTGATTACCCGTTACCACAGCGGGAGAAGACAGCTGACCACGAACCGCAGGCAGATTATTAATCTGTGAGGTTTCCGCCTCTACTAAATGGCCTTCCGCTTCCATCCCCAAAAGGGTTTGGGCCATATCGGAAACATTGGTAATCGACAGACTTGATTCATCACCAGTAGTACCAGATGCAACAATAAATTTACCCTCTGTATAGCTCACTGAAATACCATAACGCTGATTAGTCGCTGCGGTAAATGACGTGCCATTGGGGCGTACATTTTTTAGCAGAACATCTGAAGCATCAGTATCGAGGGCAGGTAGCAATATGCCATGGGATATAATGGTGCCGTCAGCCTCTGCTGTCTGTGGCGGCAAACCAAATACAGCATTAGTGTCCGTCCCAGCAGCTCCTGAACTCAGGTATAGGGAATCTGTGCCACCATTATCCTGCAAAAATCTAAAGCCCTGACTTGCCGCGTCATAGGATACGGAAATATCAGTAAAACCGTCGGCTTTTAAAGCCACATCCATTGCATATGCTAATGGCTCTGCGGAAACCTGGTTGTTAACGAAGTCCGTGGGGCTGTGATCACTCAAAATTGTTGGGATATCAAGGGTAGTCGTGGTTTCTACACCACCGCTCGTTATCCTGGTAAATTTAAAGTTATGTGACGCAGCCGCTGTAAAGTCAAATGACTTGCCATCACCAAATCGATCATTGATAACATTAGTAAGCTCAAAGGCAATTTCTGAGCCCGACAACTTTTGCGACGAGCCCGCGAGGTGCTCCAAGCCTATACTTTTCGCTGGAGAGTCATCAATACTCAGACTAAACATATTTGATAGTGCGGCTCTGGACATCGCGCCATCAGTAAAATTAATACCGTCACTATTGTTTGTAAGATTGAGATCATCAATGTAGACAGAGTCTTCAGCAACAGCAAAATTAACACTGGCTGGCTGCGAGTCTGTTGGCGTCGAAAGATTATCAAACGAATACTTCTTATACAGAGTACCCAAAGTTACCAGATACTTCTCACTCTCGGCACTGGTTTTCTGTAACTCCAAAAGCTCAGACTGAGTTTTAACTTCGCCATACTTGTTGACAAAGTATTGATCGCCAGCAGTATCTGACGCCTGGATCAATGCAGAGTCAACTGCCTGATCATCAATGTAAACATAGGTCTGCCATTTGTTGAATGGCACATCAGCTGTAGCTTCTGCCGTCTTTACATAATAAATAGTGGCCAGGTGGCTCGAACCAGACGTACCGTAGACCGTTAAAGATGTTGTCTTGTTATAGGTTTCTGGTTTCGCCGGATTAAAGGCTTCAGTAATTGGCGCTGCATCCGATGGCAGGTTAAGTCCCAACTCTACCTCGGTAGTCGGCAGAAACTCAGATACTGTAGCTCGGGGAATAGCCAGTGCGCTCATAGGCTCACCAAAGTCAGCTTTGTTAGTCGAATCCACCGGCAGTGCCTGCAGAGCCTGACCGGCGCTGTTAACCATCTGGTTTTGCTCATTCAGCATAAAGGCGCCATTACGGGTATAAATCTTAGTGCCGTCAGGAGATTCCAGCGGGAAGAAACCATCACCAGTAATTGCCAAATCCAGAGAGTTCGCAGAGAACTCAATGTTGCCCTGACTGAACTCCTGGCTCACCTCTTTCAGCGAGACACCACGGCCAATAACACTGGACGCTTTCTGTAATGGTGATGTCGCAAAAATATCGCCGAAGTCCGCATCTGAGCGTTTAAAACCCGAGGTGCCGGAGTTAGCAATGTTGTTCGATGTAACCGACAGTTCTGTGGTCGCTGCGTTAAGACCTGTGAGTGAGGTATAAAATGACATTCGTTACTCTCCTGTTGCCGATAAGTGACGGCTTAAAATTCTATTTTTTTAAATTCCAATTCTTTCTACTTGAGCCAGCGTGACAAAATCGCCATCACCAACTTCGAGGGATAATTCTTGTGACTCCGGATCCCAGCTCACGCTTTTCACCTCAGCCATAGTTGTTACTGGTGCCGCTTCGAGCTTGCCGTTGCGGACAACACTGGCACTCATTACATAGCTGCCATTAGGCGCCAACTCCCCTTCACGGTTGTAACCATTCCAGTTGAGATTCAAACGTCCAGGCAACTGTGCTCCCTGAGTTTCGCGGAACACCAGCTCACCAGAAGCCGGGTCATAGACACTGAAGATGACTGACTCAGCGCCATTGGGCAGATCAATCGAACCCTGGGATGGACCGCCATTGCCGCCATCGAAAAATCCACCTTCGACTGCCACTTTTTTGCCCACCAGGTTTGCACCGGTCAACATTTGATCCTGGCGCATACCAGTTACCATGCTTTCGAGAGATGCCTGCATACCTTTAATACCTTCAACCGACGAGAACTGAGCCAGCTGTGCAACAAAGGCTTCGTTATCCATTGGATCCAGCGGGTTTTGATTGGTGAGCTGAGTGGTAAGCAATGTTAAAAAAGCATCGCGACCCAACTCGTCCTCGCCCGAAAGAGCGGCAATCTGCTGATCTGCATATTGATCGGTGGTTAAAAATGAGCTGTCTGTAACACTGGCTACCATTCTAAAATTCCTTAAGCTTTGGTGATGTCTAGGGTGCGCATCATTAACTCGCGCGCTGTATTAACCACTTCAACGTTGTTTTGATAGCTGCGCGCTGCGCCCATCATTTCAACCATCTCGGTCACCTCATTAACATTGGACACATGTACAAAGCCGTCTTTATCCGCCTTGGGATTACCCGGATCATGCATTTTTGAGTTGGGTGTGCTGTCATCAACCATGCCACTCACTCGTACGCCACCAACAAACTGGGCACCCTGAGTCGTCATCTCTTTATTGAGCAAGGTTTCAAACACCGGACGCTTGGCCTTATAGGCCTCTTCTTCACTCGAGGCGATAGTACCGGCATTTGCCATGTTGGATGCTGTGGCGTTCATGCGCACCATCTGGGCATTCAGGGCAGTTCCGGCAATTCCAAAAATATTATTCAATGACATGGTCTATTAGTCTCCTCGCAAGGCTTTGCGAATTCCGCTGATATCACCTTCGATAAAGCGCAATGTCGCCTGATACTGTGCAGCCGCTTTACCGTACTTGGCCTGCTCAACACTCATTTCCACGGTGTTGCCATCAATGGAAGGGTTGAAAGGAATAGTAAAGACGGTGTTACCCTGCTGTGTGGGGTCTGCAGATTGGATATGGGCAGAATGCGTCGCCCGCAACGAGCGGTCGCTCTGCACTTCGCTGAGCGCCTGTTTAAAATCGATGTCCTTCGCTTTATAGAAAGGGGTATCAACATTGGCGATATTCTTCGCAATAACTTCCATACGCTGCCCACGCAAATCAAGCGCGCGTTCGTGGATGCCAAAAGCTGAATCAAACAATTTCATATCAAACCTGTTCAAGTATTTAAATGTAATGTCGATTGGGTTCCTGACGGGGCTCTCTAGTGTCGGAAAACAATACTGACCAACTCAATCAATGCAAAACAGATGCCAAGTTACCAGGCAATGCCGCATTTATATTATTATTGTTATTTAAATCAATGGGTTATGGGTAACTGAAAGATTCAGATGTGAATCAATTGCCGCTTTTGTGGCAGGCTTTTGCCGCTGTTAGTTGCCGCTCTGTCGGTATTGCGTCACCTGGGCATGTGCCCCATACTCGATCTATGATTAAGCAAATATTTCTTCTTGTAGTCCTGCTGTTGAGTGCTTTTGCGGGCGCTCAAGATCAGGCGTTATCCACGAATAAACAGCGCTTTATTCAGCAGGCGCAGCTATGGGTGTCAGAGCAGGAGCAGGTCGCCCAGGAGCAGGTCGCTATCGCCGCTATGGACCGTCGCTTGAAAATACCCAGCTGTGCAGACAGTTTTAGTTTCAGCTTTCCCTACCCCTCAAGTACGCAAACATTACGCGCACAATGCATACCTAGCGGCTGGCAAGCCTTTGTTGGCGTGACGGTTTACCGCCAAGTAAAAGGCTTTGCCTTCCTCCGCGATATGAATGCTGGCGATACGCCCAGCGAAACGGATCTGCAACTCACTGTGGTAGCGCGCCCAGTCAAAGACCTGGTCGACGACCTACAGACTCTGCAAAATCACAGCCTGACCAGCGCCGTTACCGCGGGCGAGATACTTAACCAGCGACATCTAGTCAAAAATGCCACTGTATTTAAGCTGCGTCGCGACATACTGGCGGAAGAAGTTATTCGGCCAACAGATATTGTTCCCGTCACCAGAGGTCTGCCCATGACCTCTAGCGGTCAGCGGTTTCCCGCACGACTGCTCGATCAAGCTATTGCCGCGAGAGACTTGCAGGGCGGGCAGCTGTTATCACGCTCCGATCTGCGCATTAAACACCGCGTGGTCACCAGCACTGCAGCACTCAGTCATGGCCAGAAGCTCAGTCCGCAGAATACCGAGATAAGAGACTATTACGGCAAGCTGCCCAAAGACGCCTTGCTTTCGATGGCAGACATTAATCAGATGGAAGCAATTCGCACGATCAGAGTCGGGCAGCTACTGCGTGCCTCGGACGTAAAGCCTGCCACATTGATTAAAAAGGGGGACAGCGTAAAACTCGTTGTCGGTGGCGGCCTGCTCAAAATCACCGTGTCCATGGTTGCCCTCGAAAATGGTAAGCGTGATCAGCAGATAAACCTGTTAAACCCGGAATCTGGTGAGAAGGTTCGCGCCGTCGTGACTGGGCCTGGTCAGGCGCGCGGGTTTTAAAGTAGGCCAGAAACAACCAGGCTTCTATATAAGCTTAATAGTCCCGCTAAAAATAATTTGAAATAATTACTATAGAATTCTAATCTGCTGCCGATATACTAAGAGAGAAGACTACTAGCTGGGTGTATACCAGCGGGAAAATGATTATGACAGACCCAATTTCGAACCTTGGAAGAGCCGCTGTTCAAGTCAATTCGGGCGCCGACAAGGTAAAGAATAACAACGCAGATAAGGCCAGTGCGGCAGCGGTTGAAAAGCCCCCTGCGCCGCCGTCCAGTGATGAGTTTATTCTGAGTGAAGCTGCAGAAGGTGCGCTGGCTGAGGCTGAGTTTGATGCTGCCAAAGTAGCACGTATCAAAGAGGCTATCCAAGAGGGTAACTATCCACTGGATGCCAAGCGTATTGCCGAGAACTTTATGTCTCTTGAGCGCATGATTGGCGGTAAATAATCAGCGCATGAGTGATAGCGATACGGAATATCTATCTCAGACCCTGCATAAGGCCAATGCGCTCAAAGCTGTGCTGGACAATGAGTTCAGTGCATTAAAAACCCAGGATCTAACCACCTTTGAGTCCCTGCAAGCACAGAAACTCGAGATCCTTACCTTTCTCTCCAGCGACGATATGCTCGAGCGCGTCAAACGCCACACTGAAAACAATCAGAAAAGTGACTCTGCTACTGATTTACTGCTCTGGGATGAGGTAATGACTCTCATCAGCCAATGTAGAGACCTACATCGACGCAATGAAGTGCTTATCAGCCGCAAGCTAGAATCTATTCGCGGCGCACTGCAAACCATCCAGAGTCCCGATGCCTTTAACAGTGTCGAGGTCTACGATCGACTGGGCAAAATTCGCCCCAATCGCAGCCGCCAATCTATGGGCGATGCCTAAGCGAAATTACCCTTCTGGTTCCATGCCCTTAAGCCAGTACACCCAGGATAAAATCACTGCCACCGCAACATAGAGGTTTTCTGGAATTTCATCGCCCAGTTCCAACTGACTCAATAGACTTACAAGCTGTGCGTCTTCAGCGATATGCACGCCGCGCTTTTTCGCCTCGGCAATAATCTGCTCTGCAACCTCTCCTTCACCCATGGCGGTCAACACAGGCGCAGGGTTTTTACCATATTCCAAAGCGATGGCTTTTTTAGTGGGCTTGTAGGTCATGTGCGCACATCCACTACTTGTCCAGGGCCGCTTAGGTCCGCATCAAGGCTGGGTCTGGATGCATTGAGTATGCTCAGCTTGGTTAGCGCAAGACCAAAGGCCTGCAACTCATATTCAAGTTCAGAGCTAGCAGCCTGCGCCACTTTGGCGATATCGGGACGCGGTATCCACATGATCATTTCAACACTAGATGCCCTGTTGAGTGTCGTCTTTAACCACAGTTCGCCCAGCGTATCTGATTCGGTGTGCAGATTGATCACCCATTCTGGATCGTCTTGCTCAGGGCTAATGGCGCCCCGTTCAAGATGCACCTCAACTGGATTGGCATCGCCAAAAGGCAGTAAAAAATGGTAGGAAACTTCACGATTTTGCTGCGCCTGCAAACTCTCTAGCTGGCGGCTTTCAATTTCGTCGATAGCCATTTCAACATCGACCGCTGCAGCTGCCTGCAGTGGCATATTGCGCAGCAGGTTACGCAATAATTGTTTTAGGTCAGGACGGGGCGGTGATTGCGAGGCCAGCAAGTATTCGCCAAATAGACCTGAATTTAACAAGGCGTTTTTAACCGCATCGGCAGATAGCACCGCCATACTTTGACTCAGCGCACCAAGGCTCTGTTGCGCGGGCAAACTAGATGCCTGAGCCAGGAGCAACGCTAAAGCATCGGGCTTAAATAACTGGCTCAAGAGAGAGGTCTGGTCGGGGCGATAAAGCAGGCTTAATAACCTTGGGGAGGCGCTGCCAAGAGATGTAATTGGCGCAGCGGAAGCCGGAGGTGCTGGAGACGGACTGATCGCTCGCAGTGATCGACCATAGACCGAACTCTCATAGCGAAAATCAATGCTATCACCGGCCTTAAAACGTTTGTTCGCTGGCCAATCAAGTTCGTAATTATTGAACATCAATTTTAGCAGGCCGCTGCGATTCTCAACCACACCGCGTATAATTTGGTTGTCTCTCAAGCCCAAATTTTTCGCCATCTGTTCAGACACGCGAACCGCAACAACCCCTTCCAAAAAAATTGGCGTGGGGCGGGTAGAAAAATTGAGTTGCTCTGGGCCTAGCACATATCCTACTTTTTAGTGTTTAAATGGGATTTTTTATGGGAAATGGACCCAGGATTTTCGCTCTTCTCGGTCAGTTTTTTGGTCATCATTTTTATTGCTGGATCCCTTGAAAATAACATTTTTAATATCATGACCGTCGGGTAGTTTTATTTTTTTATTCGCGTACATCCAATTGGGATTTTTACGCTTAAATGCGTGAGGATTTGCATGCACAATCGCCTCACGTAAAATCTTTTTTCGCAGAGGGAGATTTGGTAAAACGCGGGCGATAATGCCATCTAATGTTTCACCATGACGGATCGTATAGTAGCCATCCTCAGTTACTGTGGCTCGCTCATTGAGTGCAGGCTTTAAGCGATCTATATCCTTGAGTAGCTGATTCAGAGCTCTGTCTGTGCTGGCTGACTGAGCGTAAGCAGTACCCGCAGATAACACCGCTGCCAATGCTGAAGCAATCACAGAAATAATACTGATTAGAAATACTTTACGTATCAAAATCACGCTGTTTTTAAAAAACGTTTGTATCAGATTCATTGTTTATTTCCGTCTGTAAATTTTTATCTTTTTCTAAAAATGCAATGCAAAATGCTGGTTGACTGAATCAGTCCATTTAGGCCCGGCGATATGTTTTATTGTCGCAGAATGTGCACTAACTGATTCAACCTGCGCCAGCCCGAGCCCTGCCAAACCAGACATATTCAATACCTGATTTAATAGGTTGGCGTCGCCACTGATTAAAAACTGGTCGCCAACGTTTATGCCTGCAATTTTTCCGGCATTAATACTGGCGACATCATTGCCGCCTGGTACTTTTGCAAGATGGTAATACTCTGTTTGGCATTCCATGGTGGCGGTAACATCAGCAATAAATTGCTCGGTAATCTGGGCGATCTGACGAGTAAATTTAACCGGCACCGCATCTTTTGAATAACCACGGTCAACCTTGGGATAGTTAATCGGCAGTGTTTTTCGCCACAGCGGTAATTCACGAGCACGGTCAACAAGGACTAATTCATACGCGAGCGCCTCTGTCGGCCAGGGCTTATGAAAATTTAGCTCGGGGATTTTCTCAATTGCCCAGGCAGCGGCATCATAGCCGCCGCGCAAACTGTAATGCAGTGCTATCTCGCCGTTATTGGTAACAGCATTTAAAGGGTCGCGTTTGCGCATCACAATATCAAAACGGTAGGGAACCTGGTCCGCCGCTGTGCCAGAAACAAACCGTTGATAGGCAGACGTATACTGCTTCTCCGGCGTCACTGACCAGTCGTCAGAGGCGGCCAGAGAGTGTAAAAGCGCCTGCTCAGAAACCAGCGCAAGCTCATCTATATAATGGTCGCCCACACGGCTATTAGGTGAAGCGCGCACAACTCGAATACTGGCCTCGCGACGAATTTCTGGTCTTGACCCAGGGCAGCTTGGATCAGACAGAATACTGGCGTCGACCTTAGCCACGGTAATACCCGCCTCTTCTAAATAAGAAACAATCCGCACACCACGCACGAGCGAATCGCTTGATAGGACCGATGACTCATGAAGCACTCCAGCACCATCTAGATAAGCAGTGGCACCTAACTTCACATCAGTTTCCAGGGCAAGATCGACCAGCGCCTGCTTAACCGCCTGCAATTTGTCAGCGGCACTAATGCTGGTGTCGGCAGCAATTACCGGTGACATAAACAGCATAGTTAACAGCAGCCAATAGACCACTGCTGTGGACAGTGCAGTCCATGGAGACAGAAAAGGAAACAGTGCCAACATGGTGGCTTAGTTACCCATTCCGCTGCCGAGCTGCTCGAGATACAACACACGCAGATCATTAACGATGCTGCGCTTCAGCGACAGGGTTGTTTCGTAGGTGTCGTCGCCAACAGGGGTAATGCTGACCAGCTGAGCACCATAGATCACACCCTGAACCCGGGCACGGAACATATCACTCTCCACGACCATCTGCTCAATCGTCGTATTGGCGTCGAGATACTGCCCATAGACCTGCTCCATCAGCGTTCGATAGGCGTCCAGCTTGGAGGCGCGAATCGACAAAAGGCGCTGTTGCGCTGGATTATCATGCTGCTGAATACTGATAACGGCATAGCCAGTAGCGAGAATATTTCTATTCTGATCAACCATCGCCTCAAGTATCGCGGCATCATATTTTTCCTGATTAGTTGCACAGCCGGTCAAAACTAGCCCGAGTACAACGGTGATAGTGGCTTTCACTAAGATATGTCTCATCTTGCTTCCCATGGTTTGTCGATCATTGCATCAATGTTTCTCTGTTCCATTATTATCGGCAGCAGAGCCAGGGGCTTTAGGGGTAAATGCCCTTTGTATGCCAACGTGCAATGTCTGGCACAGTTATTGCTGTATACCTGATAGCGGCGACAATATAGCTGAATCGCCAAATAATATTATTAGTAACCGATTGTTTTTATTGGGGTTTTTAGAAAATGGCCATTGCATCACTGTCGAACATACGACAGGACCTGTCAAAAATCGAACTCTCAGGGCTAGGTATTCCCTTCCTGGTACTACTGATTATTTCGATGTTGATCCTGCCTCTTCCCGCTTTTTTGCTGGATTTCTTGTTCACCTTTAATATTGTGATTGGCTTGGTGATTATTATGATCGCCATCAATAGCTCCAAACCCCTAGATTTCTCCTCTTTCCCTGCAATTTTGTTGATCGCGACCATGCTGCGCCTGGGTCTCAACGTCGCCTCTACCAGGTTAGTGCTGGTTAAAGGCCACGAGGGACCAGATGCAGCGGGTAAAGTTATTGAAGCATTCGGTGAGTTTGTCATCGCCGGTAACTATCTAGTGGGCTTTATTATCTTTGCCATTCTGATGATTATTAACTTTATCGTTGTGACCAAAGGTGCTGGCCGAGTGTCTGAGGTTATTGCACGATTTACTCTCGACGCCATGCCCGGCAAACAGATGGCCATCGATGCCGATTTAAATGCCGGTGTTATTGACCAGGAGACGGCAAAAAAACGCCGCGAAGAAATCTCACAGGAATCAGACTTTTTTGGCTCTATGGATGGTGCGTCAAAATTTGTTCGCGGCGATGCCATTGCGGGCCTGCTGATTCTGCTGATCAATATTCTCGGCGGCTTGCTTATTGGTATAGGCCAGCATGATCTCAGCTTTTCAGAAGCGGGTCGTATCTATGTACTGCTCACTATTGGTGATGGTCTGGTTGCCCAGATTCCCTCATTGTTGCTGTCATTAGCGACGGCGATTATTGTTACCCGAGTCACTACCGCAGAGTCTATGACTGAACAGGCTAAGAGCCAGCTCAGCAATCCCATGGCGCTGATAATTGCGGGGGCTATTTTGATCCTGCTCGGCCTGGTTCCTGGCATGCCCCATATGATATTTCTTGGCCTCGGTGGTGTTGCTGTCGCCCTGGGCATCAAACTTTCCAAAGACGGAGAACGCCAGTCTCTGCAAGAGGACAACCTCTCTGCAGCGGCCAGTGCTCAGACAGAGGCCAATAAAGAAGAACTTAACTGGGACGATGTAGATCAGGTTGATCTGGTCGGCCTGGATATTGGTTATGGGCTTATACCGCTTGTTAACCCTGAGACCGGCGGGCAGCTTCTGCCACGCGTTAAAGGTGTGCGCAAAAAGCTCTCGGCAGAACTGGGCTTTTTAATTCAACCAATCCGCATTCGCGACAACCTGGATCTATCCCCTGATGTCTACCATATTGTTATGAATGGTGTCGTACGCGGCAAAGGTGAGATCAAAGTTGGCCGCGAGATGGCGATTAATCCTGGTCATGTTCATGGCACCCTTGAGGGCACGCCAACCAAAGAACCTGCATTTGGTTTGGATGCTATCTGGATTGAACCCTCTCAGCGAGACTATGCCCGCACATTAGGCTATACGGTGGTTGATTCGGCCACAGCAATTGCCACGCACCTCAACACCCTGTTGCGCAGCAATGCCTCAGAGTTACTAAGCCACGACGAAACACAGCAGCTACTCGATAAGGTTGCTGGACGCTCCCCCAAACTGGTTGAAGACTTAGTGCCTGGCAAGCTGCCTTTGGCCACCATCACTAAAGTGTTACAAAACATTCTTGACGAGTCCGTCTCGGTGCGTGACATGCGCACCATTATTGAGGTGCTTTCTACAGAGAGCGGCCGCACTCAGGATGCCGACGAGTTAACGGCTGCAGTGCGCCCGCGACTGGGGCGCATGATTGTGCAGAGTCTGGTGGACATCAATGACAGTCTTCCGGTTATTACGCTTAATCCATCTCTGGAGCAGGTGCTGCACAACGTGTTACAGCAGAGCAGTAGCGCCCAGGGCCTAGTGATAGAACCCAAGTTGGCAGAAGGTCTGTTTAAGGCACTCGCTGAAAATACTGAAGCGGTTGAAAATCAGGGCCATCCAGCGGTGCTGGTGGTTTCACCTGGTATTCGCCCCTGGCTAGCAAAAATTATTAGACACCGATTGAGCGACCTGACGGTACTGTCCTATAGCGAAATTCCTGATGATCAGGCCGTTAAAGTTGTCGCCACCGTTGATGTCGAAGAAACTAATTAATCCGAGGATAGAGAAACATGGAACTACAAAGAGTACTGGCAGAAGACACTCGCCGAGCAATGGAGAAAGTTATTCAGCTCTACGGCGAGGATGCGCTAGTGGTTTCCAATAACCGGGCCAAGGATCAGACTGAAATTATTGTCGCGATTGATGTGGCCACCGACACGCAAAAGACCCTCAAGGAAATGCAGGTGCCCTGCCTTCAGGAGCCTCGGGTGCCGCTTGGGGAGATGCCAAACTTCGAGCAGGTTATGGAAACTGAGATATTTAAAACTGCGCCGGCTATCGCCCATGATCCGGTGCAAAATAAAAGTCTGGATTTGGATGCCGATATAGATTCGGGGCTGATCGAAGACTTTATGCATGAGCTCAAGCAAAGCGTCTCAAACGACAGTTCGCAAATAGCCGAACTCAGCCCAGTAGCGGAAGATCGAGAGCAGCTTAAAGCCCGTGAAATCGTTGATCTGGTGCGTCAGGAGCTGGCCGCGATGCGCAAAGAATTTAAAATGTCACAGCAGCTGGATGCCTGGAGTGGCACTCATTCGGTAGCCGATGAGATGCGCCCCTTAATTGAAGCCTTTAATGAGACCGGTATGCCAGTTGGCCTGCGCGCGCTGATCACGGATCTGGTGAATCAAAATACCGATATGACTGCTGCTCTGTCCGATATTGCCAATATGCTTGGCACCGGCATCAAGCACAGCAATGTTCTGGAGAATATAAAGGGTATTCATATCATTGCCGGCAGTTCTGGCACAGGTAAAACACTGATGGCTGGCCGTCTAGCCAAACAGGCTGCCCTTGACTATGGCGATCAGGCGGTTGCTCTGGTGAGCTACAATGACGTTCGCTTTGGTGCCTGGAGCCAAACTCAGCTTATTGGTGCGCAGGCTGGCATAGAGACGTTTAGAGCGAACAGCCCAGAAATGCTAGAAAGTCTGCTACAGGAGCTGGATTCTCGCAGACTAATTATTATTGATACCCCTGGCGTCGATGTTGAGAATCAACTTAAGGTGTTAACCAGACTGCTGCCAGATGCTCACAAGCATCTAGTCCTAGCGTCAGATGCTTCAGAGAGCTCAGTGAAGCGTCATCTAAAATCAACCGAACTCACCTGGAATTCCGTGATGCTGTCACGTCTTGAGGCCGGCGTTTACCCCTGGGCTGTGATCAATGCGCTGCTCAATTGCGATACTCCGATCTCTCTTGGCGCGGCTGAGCCCACCATTATTGATATGGCCCCCCTAACAGGCCATGCATTGGCTCAGCATGCACTCAGCCATTTGCCAATTAGTTTTGTTTGACTAGATTGAGGCGATAAACGAAAATGTTTTCCTCCAAGGATTTACACCAAATAATAAGTCGTGCAAGGAAGCTCGTTGGGGCTTTGCTTGATTCGGCATCTCTTATTAATCCAGATGCGAAATCAGTAATCACCTGGCCTTACAACCAGTTGTCTGCTTTTAAAAAGGCGCTTGGCTGCCCGTTTTCCAAAGTGCTTATAAGGTTTAAAGATGCTTAACAACAGACCCACCCAAATCATCGGTATTGCTAGCGGTAAAGGCGGTGTCGGCAAAACGACTGTCTCAGTCAATCTTGCTGTAATGCTCGCCTCGCTGGGTAAGAAAGTGATGATTTTCGATGCTGACTTAGGCCTGGCCAACGCTCAATTAGCGCTGGGATGTCGAACGCCCTATAACTTTAGTCATGTTCTATCCGGCGAGAAGACCCTCACCGACATTATTGTCGAGGGTCCAATGGGCGTAAAACTGGTGCCTGGCGCCAGTGGCTTGCAGCATATGGCCTCTCTAAATACGGCACAGACATCAGGCATTATCCAGGCTTTTTCCGATATCGACGAAGACCTGGATTACTTTATTGTCGATCTTGCTGCAGGCCTGTCGGACACTGTTATGACGTTTATGCGCGCCTGCCAGCACCGATTTATCGTCCTGAAGAATGAGCCCTCTTCAATTGCGGATGCCTACGGCACCATTAAAGTGATGATTCAGGAACATCAGCTTGATCGTATTGGCCTGATTCCCAATGGTGTTAACTCCCAGAATGAAGGTGAACGACTTTACGGCAGTATTAACTCGGTTATTCATAACTTTCTTGGCAGTCACGTAGACTACCTTCATTCGATTACGCAGGATGAAATGGTACTCCGGGCCATAAAGGCATCACAGCCATTGGTCACTTTTGCCCCCTCAAGTATCGCCAGCCGCGACTTTAAGGCACTGGCCAAGGTAGTGATGGCGCTAGAGTCAGATATCCCCATGAGCGGCGGACTGCAGTTTTTCGTAGAACGACTCGCTATGCAGCAACAGAGCATCGCGTAGGACTTACTATGGCTGACCTTAAGGTGTATGAAGAAATTCAAAATGCTGATCAGTCCAGTAATGCACTGCTGGCCCATGTTGGGCTAGTAAAACGGGTTGCGCTGCACCTAAAGGGTCGGCTACCTAATTTTATGGAGCTGGATGAGTTGATTCAGGTCGGCATGATTGGTCTTATTGAGGCCAATAGCTCGTTTGATGCCAGCAAGGGTGTCGAATTTGAAGTGTTTGCCAAGAACCGTGTGCGTGGCGCAATTCTCGATCAGGTACGCAGGCTGTCTTACCTGCCGCGCTCGGCCATTGTTAATATACGCGACCACAACACAGCCAGTGCCGCGCTTAGCAGTGAGTTGGGCCGCGAAGCCTCTCAGGCGGAGCTGGCAGAGTTTATGGGCAAGGATATTGAGAGCTTCCAAAAAGAGCGCACCCATGCCCATCGCTTTCAGACTGTGTCCCTAGAATCCCAGCTGCCGGACAGTGTCGACCTGCCCAGCAGCGAAAATAATGAACCTGAAGCGCAGATGGCTGAAGAGCAATTTATGGCATCCTTGATGGAGTCCATCGATAGCCTGCCAGAACGTGACCGCACAGTAATCTCGCTCTACTATGTGGAAGAGATGAACTTAAAAGAAATAGGTACAGTACTGGATGTCAGTGAATCCCGCGTGAGCCAGATTCTGTCATCTAGCGTAAAGAAACTGCGTAAATATTTAGACATAGATGAGTAATAATTAATGGTGCTATCAATTTTTAAAAATAAGGCAGTGAAAACTGCTCAGGAAAAAGCTAAAAACGAGTATATCAAAGCGGCGTCGCTATCTAATGAAAGCCGAGATGAACGCGCTTACAAGAGTCGTATTAGTATTCGCTGTCGCACGCATCTGGACAAAGTTTTTATTGAGGGTGCTAAAAAAACTGAGTTATTTCAAGAGCGCTGCCTGGCCGCTGTTGCCAGCGGTGCAGACAAACCATCACCTCCGCATGCGACGCCTTTTCAAAAGGCTAAAACTGTCAGTGGTGAAATTTATACCTACATTCCAGAAGAGTTTGAGCAGGAAGTATTTAATTTGGGCGCAATGTACCAAACGGTCCAGATTGACGCGCGCAAAGCCATTACACTAGCTCAGGAAGTCGCAGAGCGCGTATGTTATGACTTGGGCCTGGAAGAGTCATTCATAGCATTGCAATTTCTGCGTGACGAATTGCAGGCAACAGATGATAGCGACAGCGACGACGATAACCAGCACGACAGGGATGATGATCAAAATCAGGAAGAAAAGTAATTTTCGACTCCGATAAACGGCAATAATTTATGACATCACTTATTCTACTCGCTGTATTTTTTGGCACCGCCGCGACGATTATCCTTATTATCTATCTGATTGATCGCATCAATCGCCTGGAACGATTAACGCTGGCCAATAGCAGCACTGGCCCTGAATCCAGTGCTGATACTGCGGGTGACAACACATTTTTAGGTCTGGCCGGAAAAACATTATGGGATGCGATGACAGGAAAATCACCTGACGGCTTTAACAACAATGATCTAATCGCTTTAAAGCCTCGCTACGAACAGCTGTTGAAAAAACATATTGAACGTCTTTTCTCCGAAGGTGTAGAAGATAGTCAACAAGGATTGCCCGCCAAAAAACCAAAAGTACCGACAAATATCAGTACGCTGCGTGGCTCTGTCAGCTCCTGGATTCCACCTCAGCATGCAGCAACAATTTACAATGCTGGCTTTGCAAGCGTTGCTGCTGGAAGCGAAGAGAAAGTCCAACTGCGTGCCAGTCTCGACGATGCCACTGCCCTGCTTTACTCGCGCACCGAGCTCAATCTGCAACAACCACTGTCAGCCACTTTGATGCCTGACGACCAAAATCGCGATGACGAACTTCTTGAAGATCTGCCAGATATTGGCGCAAGCCCAGCACCCGAAGACGAGGATTTACTCGGTTAGCGCTTTGTACTCACGTAGGGATAGACCACGATTGAAGGGGCGACTTCTTCCTCTGGCTCTTGCGTGGCTAACGCCATCTTTTGCAATTCAGCCTGACGCTGTAAAACCTCGAGATACTTTTCACGCTCTAATGTGACCAGGGCTTCAACATCTTCATTTAAGGCAGCGACATTGTCCATGCGCCCATCAAGCGTCTTTAGTTGGGCGCCCAGTTTTTGAACCGTACCTGAGACTGCTTTGACCTGTTTACCCTGAGCAATAAGTGCACTATTGAGCTTATCGATCTGGAGCGCAACCTTGTCGGTCTCAGCACTGACGCTTTTTGCCGTAGCGGCGGGAACGTCTTTATTCAGATTAGCCGTCGCCTGCTCTGCTCTAGTTACCGCCTGAGCGAGCAACATTTGACTATTGGAAAATTGCGCCTGCTTAGTCGCCAGCTGATTGATCGAGAAATTAATCTGCTCGAAAGTTTCCAGTGCAGAATTCATTTTTACTACGCGCTTACTCAGCGCTACCATCATATTATCGACTTGATTAACGCGGGCTGAAAGTTCGACCGACATAAAACCAATCAGACCCACCGCAACCAGTAAGGAGACTACGGCACCGAGCAAGATACGCGTCGACAGCTCTGCGCCTTTATTGCTGGCTGCAACTAATTCATTGACTCTTTTTTGCAGGTGGTCAAGTCCATTCTCTAGCGCTGATGAGGCTCGTCGGCTGACATCGGCTGCGCTATTGGTTGCATCTGCAGTGTCTAGTACCCCGGGCACAAGAACTTCAAGACGACCAGAAATTTCCCTGGCATTTTTAAGCACCTGAGAAAAACGTTCATAATCAGCTGCATCCAATGCCTCGTCTTCAGCCTCGTCTTCAGACGCCTGCTCAAAAGCCTCTATGGACTCCGCAATAAGCGCAGAGTCAGATTCTCCACCAACAGGTTCATCAAGTTCTGCACTCGCAAGCGTATCCTGGGCCTCTGCTAACTCGGCATTTTCGGGGTTTTCAATTTCGTCTTCAGGCTTACTCATAGGAATTCCGGACTGGTTGCAGGTCTCTAATTATGATGGCTTTTTAATCGCATCTAGTTGTTTAGAAACATCGGCAGCAACGCGGTTAACTTTAGCGATACGCTGGCGCAACAGGTCATCGAATAGAGCCCTATCAGCACTGATAGTCTCATCACCAAGCCCAATGAGAATATCAGCCTCTTGCTCATTAAAAACGGGCGTAATGATGGGGCTTGCGGGACTGTCTTCAACTATAGGCCGAGCCTTAGCACTGCCATCTGTCTTTGGTACAGATTTTTCACTCAGATCAATAAAGCTGTCGCTGGCACCATCAAGCTTAAATAGTTGCTCGTCTTCTGTATCAGCCATCGGCTCCTCCTAATACTTGCATTAACTAGTCGCGCACCGCTGTTTTGAGTTGCTGCGCTGGCCTAATCCAATAGTCGGCCGGTAAGCCTCGACCCTGAGTAAATGCGGTGGCATCGTCGCGGGTACTAAAGGGGCCTGACAGCACAGCATAGGCAACTTTGTTACCCGTGGTAATTGGCACAGTAAGAGCGTTACGCAAACCAGCGTAACGTCTAATATAAAGGCCCGCCTGCTCCTTGGTGCTCAGCACAATATGCTGGACAAAGAAATCTGTCGCTCTGGCGGCTTGCACCGGTCCGGTTGGTTGAGCTTTTTTAATGGCGTCCGCTCGCTTAAGTGCCGCAGCCTGTTTAGCCGCAGCAGCCTGCTGAGCCACACGAGCCTCGGCGGCTTTGCGCTGTGCCTCAAGCTTCTCTTTTGCGGCCCGCTGTTCGGCCAGCTTATTGTTTTGCAGGGCCGCCACTACAGCCTGAGCTTCGGCAATCTGACTAGCAACAGCCGGCTTGGTGCTGGTGTCGCCTGTTCGGCTTACCCGCGGCTCACCCTCATCCAGCGGCAAGGTTAAAGACTCTGAAATCTGAGTACTTTTTGACGTATCTGCCAATTCATTTAAGGCGCCGGAAACGCTTTCCTCATACTGCTCTGCGGCATCTGGATTGAGCTTGGAAATCACCGCCCAGGTCAGTACCAGGCTAACCAGAAAAATTGCCAGTACAGGCCAAAATTTGCTTTTTTTAGGGTCGGTATCTTGCTCATCATAACTGGGGTCTTCTTCATCGAGAAAATCAACACCCGTATCCGCAAATGGATTGCTGTCGTTGTAGTCCTCGCCGATGTAATCATTTTCATCAACCGTCGGCAGGGGAAAGGGATTGTATTCGTCTGGGTCTTCTTCCGAATAACCGCCTTGCACAGCTGCACCTAAGCCGGCGTGTAGCAATAATGTTTCGGTCTCGCGCTCAAAGCCATGTTCTTTTGCTGCAAGCATCAACTGAGCGGCTTCATCAAGGGTTGGCGTTTCCACAGCCCAGCGATAGAGACGCCTGCCAAATAGTCCCAGTGTCTTTTCATAGCCAGGCCAACCGGTTTTATCAAGAAACAGAACCAGCCGTACGTTGACCCCGGGGAAGTCAGCCAATAGTCGCACGAGTAGAGACCACTGCTCTTCATCGACGGCCTTGGCATCATTGACCACCAGCAACTTGACCGGGGTGGTCGGATCGGCTGGCTGACGCGCGCGCTCCAAACTCATGCTGGCAAGCATTTCGTTAAAGCGCTTAAGTAAGCTATCGGTATTGGTTGGTAAGAAAACTTCTACCTGAAAAATATTAAGATCGCGCAGGCGAGCAACCAGCATTCGGCAGTAATGGTCGAGAACGGTTTCGTTGGCACCAATAACCGCGAGACCCAGTTCGTCGTCAACAACGGCATCAAGCGCATATTGGAACCGCTGTTTGTCGACCTTGCGATAAAAAATATCACCACCGTCAAACCAGTTCTGAAATTCAAATGTCGGTTCTTTTTTGTTCTCTACCATTCCATCTTATCCTTGGGCTTCTTCGGCCTAGTCCTCCAAAGTGCCCTCTGTGTTGTAACGCATCCCGGCGGGCACTTCGGGTTGCGGTCTGTCTGCCACTGAGGAACCCGGCCCCAAACTATTGAGGCTAAATACATAGGCAATAACCTGAGCTACCGCATAGTATAGGGATTCCGGGACACTTTCGTTTATATCGGTTGTAAAATAAAGTGCTCTGGCCAGTGTCGGTGACGAAAATAATGGCACGCCATTCTCAGCCGCGCGCTCACGAATACCCTGAGCCATAAAGTCAGCACCTTTGGCGACCACGACTGGCGCACCGTTACTCGACGGATCATAACTTAGGGCAACGGCAAAATGCTCTGGGTTGACGATAATAACATCCGCATCTGCCACCGCTTCCATCATCTGGCCCATGGCCATTTCACGCTGTTTACGCCGTATCTGTGCCTTGACCTCAGGTCGACCCTCGGTATCTTTAAACTCGTCTTTGACCTCTTGCTTGGTCATTTTCATTTTCTTGTTATATTCATAAATTTGATATGGCACATCAATGGCAGCCGCCACAATCAACGTCAGGGTCACCAGCACAGTACCAGCACCAATCATCTCGCCGGCTTCCGCCATGGCTGGCCTAAGATCCATAAAGCCCAATGATACCAGTACATTAAAGCTCTCACTGACGACCAGATAGAGCGTCACCCCTACCAGGCTGAACTTAGCCAGTGCTTTACTGAGATCAACCAGGGCCTTGGTACCAAACATACGCTTAAGGCCCGCCATAGGGTTGATTTTGCTGGCTTTGGGAGCCAGTGATTTAAGCGAAAAAATATAACCGCCAAGAATGCCTGCGGCGCCCAGGGCAATCAGTACGGCAAGGATAAATATGGGTAACACCACCAACATGCTTTCTAATGCGTGACCACCAAAAGCGACGGGCAGCAAATTGTCGGAGTAGATATCTTTGCGGTCAAAGGTAAAACCGGACACGAAAACCTCACTGAGCTGGGTAATGAGGTAACCGCCAAAAAGGTACATAAAGAAGGCTACACCAATCATCATTGCCGCAACAGACAGCTCCTGCGAGCGCGCTACCTGCCCGTCTTCCTGCGCCTTTTCGAGGCGCTTGGCGGTGGGTTCTTCTGAGCGTTCTTCGCTAGTATCCTGGTCAGCCATCAGCTTAGCCCCGCCGCCTGACTAAGCGTGTCAAAGGCTTGCCGCCATAGCCACTGAATACGAAAGCCGATACTGGTCATCGACATGGACAGCAGAATAATGCCGGCCAAAATCATTGCCGGAAATCCGACAGCAAAAATATTTAGGGCTGGCGCGGCTCGCGTAATAACACCCAAACCAATATTAATAAATAATAGCGATACCATAATGGGCAGGGCCATCAAAACAGCGCCAAGAAAGACCATGGCACTCCACTCAATCACCAGACCTATCAGGGGCTGCATATTAATCACTTCGCCAATCGGTAACAGACTAAAGCTTTCAAGTAATAGGGTAATGACCAGTACATGGCCACCCAGCCCCAAAAAGATAAGCGTCGAACAGATAATAAGGAATTGAGAAATAACGGGTACATTGCCCATGTTGGGATCAACCATATTGGCCATACCCAGGCCCATAGACGCAGAGATGGCTTGGCCACCGACGACTAGCGCAGAATTTACTACCTGCAGTATTAAACCCATCAGTACGCCAATAAATACCTGGCTAAAAACCTCTCGCAGACCGGCTGCGGAAATAGGGTCTACACTTGGCCAGTCGGTCAGCGGGTAGATCATCCAGGTTAATACAACGGCCAGTAATACGCGGATTCTGACGGTAACCGCACGCAGACTGAAAAAGGGAGCCGACAACAGAAACGCCGAGATGCGGATCATCGGCCACAGCAGCATATAGAAACGCTGAACAATCTCGGCAACCAAGAGGTCCATTACATAAACAACCCTGGTATGCGCTCAAAAATACTGCGGAAAAAATCAACCATAATCGCAATTTGCCAGCTGCCAAAAATAACCAGCGCCAGAATCATGGCACCCAACTTGGGAATAAAGCTGAGAGTCATCTCCTGAATGGAGGTAGCGGCTTGCAAAATACCGACCAACAAACCAACAGCTAACGCGACACCCAACAGTGGTGCTGCCACCATAACTGCCACCCAGAGTGATTCGCGACCTAGATCAATAACCTGTGCTGCATCCATGGTTTTCTCCTAGGGCATCGCAAAGCTTGATGCCAACGATCCCATTATTAATGTCCAACCATCAACCAACACAAAGAGCATTAATTTAAATGGCATAGAAATCATCATTGGCGAGAGCATCATCATGCCCATTGACATCAGCACACTCGCCACCACTAGATCAATGACGACAAACGGAATGTAAATAAGAAAGCCAATCGAAAATGCGCTCTTTAATTCAGACGTAATAAAGGCTGGCACCAAAGTTGTAAAAGGCACATCTGCCGGACTATCGAAATCATCGTTGCGCGCAATCTCTGCAAACATGGCAATGTCTGTCTCGCGAGTTTGGTTAAGCATAAAATTGCGAATGGGTAATTCCGCTTTTTGCAGCGCCGTTTCAAAGCCAATGGTTTCTTCAAAATAGGGGGTAACTGCATCGTCGTAAACTGAGCTGATAACGGGCGCCATAATAAATAAGGTTAAAAATAATGCCAGCCCAACCAAGACCTGATTAGGTGGTGTTTGTGCGGTACCTAGTGCCTGACGCAGTAGCGACATTACAATAATAATTCGCACAAACGATGTCATCATGAGCAGCAATGCTGGCAGCAGGGTCAGTACTGTCATCAGCGCTAGAAGCTGCAGCGTTAAACTGTATTTTTGGCCACCACTACCATCATCGACCATGTTGACAATTGGCAAACCAACCTGAGCAAATAATGGGCTCGCAAAAAGCAGCCCAAGAAGAAATATAAAAATATGAGTCACTGTTGTGCGCTTTTTAAAAGATGAAAAAGCCACGCTTTAATCCTTTTGTTTTTTGACAGTTTGCGCAAGAAGCTGCTGGAAGTTGTGTAGCGGATTTGAGCCTAATGACTGTTTATCTTGCTCTGAATTCTGCTCACCAACCTGCATCGATTGTTGCTGATCAACAGGCCAGCTTCCCAGATTAGTCATACCCTGAGGCGACAGTCCTATTAGTACCTGGTCAAAGTTAACGGCGACCAGTATTAATTTTTGGCGCCCACCAAGATTTTGAATTTCGAGTATCTGTATTCGCTTATTTCCTGCATTACCAATACCGGGCCCCATTTTTTTAATAAAAAATAATGTTGCCACCAGTAGGCCAATCACCAACAGGAATGAACCCATCATTGATAACCAATCAGTCAACCCAAATTCAGTGACCATCGCTATGCACCCTAAAGATTCTTAACGCGATCGGCAGTAGGCACGACGCTGGTGAGGCGCACACCATACCGCTCGTTGACCAATACGACTTCGCCCTGAGCAACTAATGTGTTGTTGACCAAAAGATCTAAAGGCTCTCCGGCGAGGCGATCCAACTCTACAACACTGCCTTGAGTGAGGCGCATTAGATCACGAATTTTCAGCGACGTGCGCCCTACTTCGACTGAAATAGTCACGGGGATATTTTGCAACACATCTGAATTAATTTTATTTTTTAGTGCCGCTTCTGGTGAGACCTCTGTCTCGACAATCTCTTCTTCCACTGCACTCGTTTCTGTATCTGCCATTTTTTTACTCGCTTTTTTAGGGCTACTTTATAGGAGCCAGGGACTTCACAATCTTCGCGGCCATATGAGAGTTACTGCTGCCGATATCGGCATCAAAAACTGGAGTATCATTGACATAAATACGCGCATGATCGGTCTTTTTAAGATAAATAATATCGTCTTCTCGCAACGACTCGAATTGCTTTAAGGTGGTTTCGATATCAGCCAATGTTACTTTGATATCAAGTTCGGCATCTATTGCTGCAGACTTCAGCTCTGAGCTCCACACCTTATCGGAGGCATCATTGCCATCGCCCGTTTGAACACGACTGCGTAATAATTCTCGAATTGGCTTGAGCGAACTATAGGGATAGACTAAATCTATATTGCCCTTCTGTCCGCCGCCAAGTTCTGTGGCAAAACGACTCACCACAACTAAATCATTTTCATCCGCTATCTGTGCAAACTGAGGATTAATCTCTGAACCTATATGCTCGCACTGAATGGGTAGAATGGGCGCCCAGGCTTCCTGCAGAGAGCCAAATAGGACGTTCATCATAATTTTAATAATGCTGGTTTCTGTTGGCGTGAATAATCGTCCTGAGGGCAGCGCATCGATGCCGCTGCCAAAGCCGCCAAAAAAATTATCCAGAGACGAAAAAACAATCGATGGCTCAATGACCACCATCGAATAACCACGCAAGGGATTCATGCGAATAGTATTGACCGCGAGCGGTGGCTTTAGATCTTTGAGGTAATCACCAAATTTCATGATTTCCACATTCGCCATATTAACTTTGGGTGTGGTTCTCAATACCTCGAGTAGGCCGAGTCTAAACTGACGGACAAAACGCTCGTTGATCATGTCTACGGCGCCAACATTCACCCCCAACGAAGAGTCTTCGTTGGTCAGGTCATGTTTTAAAACCCGTGCTTCAATATTGAGCCCGGTGTCGGTTTCAATAGAACCGTCTTCGAGACCGGCGGCTAATGCGTCCAGCTCTTCGGGGGATAATAGATTTGTTGTTTCAACCATGGGTCTACTCAATTATTTAACAGTTGCCTTATTAAGGCCGCCTACTGAACGACAAACTCGGTAAGATAAACAGCTTCGATACCGCCAAAGTCCTCTAGCTCTTCAAGTTTTGCGTTCATGACAATCATTAGCTCTTCGGCAAGGTTGTTGCGAAAATCCGGGTGCGTAATGCTTGATTCAGTTTGTTGTGACATAACAATCAACATGGCATTACGCAGAGGAAAGGTGTGCTTTTCAACATTATCAATCACGCGCTCATCGTAATGAGTCATGATCGCAATCGAGGCCTGCATCACTTTTCTGGAATTGGCGATATTAACCACTAACTCTTTTTCTAGCTGATAGTAAGACTGTTGGAATTTTGACAGTTCAGGGCTATCCAGCTTGACCTTGTCTGGCCCTGCTGCTGCGGCTGCATCTGCCTCGGCCTGTTCGGCTGCGGCAGCTTCTAATGCTGCAATGGCCGCCTCGGCATCTTTCTTATCGTCGGAATCAAAGAAACCCGTGGCAAACAGGGTTATGCCAACGCTGATAGCCACCAGCAACAGGATGCCAACGACCATTAAAATGATCTTTAAAATTGGGCTCTTTGCCTGCTCTTCGCCTTCTAAAATCTCTTCACTCATTACTTAGTCCTCTTTTTTAATCTTTTTAAGTCTGGTTGCGGGGCTAAACCAACAGGTCTAAACCATCCTCATCCAGCCTTGCAGTGCGCTGTCCGGCCTCAGCCTCTTCACTCTCTGACTGCCCCGCGCTTTCACTCGCTTTATTTTGCGCTGTCGGATTGTCGTCAGATTGCGCCTGGTTACCCAGTCCTAAACCTATATAAGCAGATTCCATGCCATGTTCTTCAAGTAGGTCCCTTAATCGCGGCATACTGTCCTGCAAAAGCTCTCTAGTGGTGGCACTTGAGGCATTAAAGTTAGCCTCTAGCTCACCATTTTTCATTTCCAATTGTATTTCAATACGGCCTAACGATTTTGGATGTAAGTCCATTTCAACCCGCCAGGCGCCGCGGCTAATCTGCGCACTCAGTCGCTGACCCAGAGCTTCGGCCAAGCGACGAGACATATCAGCCTGCTCTTCTTGTTTGCGCAAGGATTGCTGTTCAAGCTGCTCTGGTAGTGTATCTGTAGTTGATGGCTCTGATCTAGTATCAAAAGAGGGTGCAGCAGAAATAAATCCTGACTCATTAATAACGACTGGCGTTGGTGTCGAGGCTAAGGTAGCAGGAACAGGAGCCGCGGTTTGTAATACTGCTACTCTACTATCGGGAATCTTGGTTTTGACAGCCTCAGAAGTCGCTTTTGATTCTAAATTTATGCTTTCTAATTTAATCGCTGGCTGCGTCTGTTGGCTAGCATTTAAGTGGCTGAAGTTGTCTGTAAGCGTTTTCGAAGCCGGTGCTTTAAATAGCAGTTTTTCAGCGACAGGATTTTTTGCCGCTAGAGTCTGTGCCTGAGTATTAGGCGCTGTATTAGAAGTCGCCCTGACGGCCTCCGCAAGCTGTTCTAAATTTAATTTTCCCGGCAATGCTAATTCGGGCTTAGGGGTTATTGCAATTTGCTGTTCGGCGGTAGTAAAGCGAGCAGGTTTTGACAGGTATGCCTCTATTGTTTGATGACCAGACAGCTGAACCGCAGGTGTGCCACTATCGACTAACCAGGCTGCGGCAGGATCAGCGTTAGCATCGGTCAGTAGCGCCAGGGCACGGGGATCTATGCCCTGAGATTTGGCAAACGCGTCAATGCCAGCATCAGTCGGCGCTTTGCCGCCGACTATCACTTGCAATCCACCTCGCAATGAACGGCTTTGTAGCAATTGCTTACTGAGGTCAGTATGGGCGGTCGTTGCTGGTTCAGGTGGTAGAGCGTCATCAGGCTGTTTGTGCGCCGACTGCGGCAATACCTTGCCGCTTTTTTCGGCCGCATTATTGGCCACGCTGTTTTTTAAAATAGCCGCAAAAGCTACTGTGGTTTTTGTTGGTGCACCGTCATCAGTGGCAACTGGTGCCCCTGGAGCCATTGCAGAGTCTGCAGTTGCGGTACCTGCCGGAGATTTGGCATTGCTGAATGTTATGCTGTTTAAGTCGCCCATTGGCTATTTTTGTCCCGTAAATTAGCGAGTAAATTAGTGCTATTACTAGCTGTATAGCAAGAGACATGCCAAGCAGTTTTTTAGGCGCGCTTTTTAGGTTGCCTGACTGTATGAGCGCTGAGATTTAACGCTGTAGCCTCGCGCGCAAATTAAACTGGATCATGCTTTCGGCTTCATTGGCGCGAGTTTCTCGCTGAGCACGTTCCTGTTGGCGCTGCTCTTTGCCGCGTTTTGCCAGTCGCTCAACTTTTAAGCGCTCCTGATCGGCTAGAATCACATCTTGGCGGGCATTTTTGCAGGCTGCCTCTATGGCTTCAAACTCAGCACGTGAACGACTCTTAATACTCTGCAGCTGAACAATGAAGTTGCGGTAATTGCCCGCTTCAATAGTGCTGTGAGCGCGGCGCTGAATACTGTTAAGTCGCTCGGTATACTCAACCAGCAACTGATCAAGCTTTTGATCGCGCTCAATAGCCTGGTCTTTGCGTAGCTGCGCTTCAGCCAGTTGCTGTTGGGCCTGACGCACTTGGCGCTGGGCCTTGGAGGCTAGCACCTCCCAAACCGGGGTTCCGTTCATGGGTTCGATCCTTTAGGTTGTTATTCTTGATCCAACTGACCGGTAAGCTGCACCATCATTTTTTGACTGTGCGCCATATTGACCGAGGCATCGCTGCCCTGCTGCAAAAGTGCCTCCATGGCTGGGCGCAATCGAATGGCTTCGTCGAGGTCAGGATTGGTACCAGCTTCATAGGCGCCAACCTGAATCAGGTCTTCATTTTGCTGGTAGAGCGTCCACAGTCGGCGAAAGCGATTAGCTGATTTTAATAGTTTGGCCGGGACGAGATTATTCATCACACGGGAGATGGAGCCAGCGAGATCGATAGCTGGATAATGGGCAGCATCGGCCAATTGCCGCGACAGCATGACTTGGCCGTCCAGTGAGGCGCGCGCTATATCAACAATGGGATCAGAGCGATCATCACCCTCCGCTAATACGGTATACATTGCTGTGATAGAGCCAAAACCTTTTCGCCCCACTCCAGCTCGCTCTATAAGTCGCGGTAATAATGCAAACACTGAGGGCGGGTAACCTTTAGCTGTCGGAGGCTCACCGATCGCCAGACCTATTTCCCGCTGTGCATGGGCCACTCGGGTAAGGCTGTCGCACAGCATTAATACATTTTGTCCGCGATCTCTAAAATACTCAGCTATCAGGTGGGTAAGGTTAGTGGCCTTTAATCTAAGCACTGGCGATACATTCGCCGGGGCGGCAATGACCACGGCTTTTGCCATGCCCTTTTCACCCAGTATTTGATGGATAAATTCCTGCACTTCACGACCACGCTCGCCGATAAGACCAATAACAACGACGTCGGCTTCGGTATGGCGGGTTAACATGCCCAGTAGCACACTTTTACCCACGCCGGATCCAGCTATTAGGCCAACGCGCTGGCCCTGACCAATGGTCAGGCAGGTGTTGATCGCTTTGATACCTGTATCCAGTATTTTATTAATCGGGCCGCGTTCCATAGGGTTTATGCTGAGGCCTTCAAGGCCCAGTTGGTCGGTGTATTCGATGGGCCCTTTGCCGTCTATGGGCTGACCCAATCCATCGATGACGCGACCGAGAAGATTGCGCCCCAGTGAGGCTTTGGAATGATTGGAACGCACCCATACACGAGCGCCAGGGCCTATGCCGCCGGGCTCGGTATAGGGCATTAAATAGAGTAAGTCATCGTGGAAACCCACGACTTCGGCATCGATATAGGTGCCCAGATCAATATTTTCTACCTGACAGTGCGCGCCTAGAGGCGCAATAATTCCCTTGGCTTCTAGCGTTAAACCAACAACTCGCACAAGTTTGCCGCTGATGGACACCGCTGGTGCCTGCAACTGTGGAATAAGGTCATCAACCTGGGTGGCGAAATCAAGCATCTGGCTGGTCCGGCTCATTGTCTAGCGGCTGCTGATCAATAGTACGTTCATCTAGCGACTGGTTGTCTTGGGCCTGACCTTCCAGAGTCTGCTCATCAACTGCCGAGATCTCATTGAGCGGCTCCTGATCGTCGCTAGCAATGTTATCCAGCGACTCTGAGGGGGGGTCAATTTCAATGACCTTTTCCATTACCGGGTTAGCAAAATTACTATCAAATGCGGCGCTGCTTGATGTCGAGCGCATGCCAGGCGCATAGCCGAGCAGCTTTTCTGATAGCTGTTCCAGACGATCCTCAATAAGGTCTTCAATAGCGCTATCATCAATACTCACTTTGACGCTACCCTGAGATAGGTCATGATCACTGCGCAAATCAAGGCCATCCAGCTCACCATTTAAGTGGGCACTAAACTTTTCTACATCTAGCGGGTGCAGATGAATAACAATGGGCCCTTCGCCCTGCAGTTCTACATCTTTTAAGGCCTCTTTAGTCAGTCGCTCTATGGCGGCAGATGAGAGGGTTAGTTCTCCACGCACTAATTGTTCAGCGAGGTGCAGCGCAAGCTTTTTTAATGGCGCATAGAACTCGGTCATATCATCTTGGGCTGTGCGAATTGACTGAGTCAGCGCAACGAAGGCCTCGCGCGCCTGCGCCCATTTTGCCTCACTATCAGCTGTGCCCTGTTCGATGCCCCGCTGATAGCCCTCATCGTAGGCGTCTGTTTTAGCCTGTTCAGCAACGGCTGCAGCCACCATTGCCTGCTCGTCGGCCTCAGCCTGTTCAAGCTCAGCGGCGTCAGGTAACGCCTCTATGTCTGCTTCCTGTTGATCGTCGAGTACCTCAACGTCAAGAGGCTCTGTTTCACTCACGCCCTCGGGAACAGCATCGAGAACCAGGGGCTGCCAGTGAGCAAAACTGTTACTCTCTGGCTCCTGTTCTGGCGGCTGCCACGAAGCTGCTGCGAACGCTTTGGCTTTCTTGCCGGCCTTGAGCAGATCATTGAGGCGCCAGCTCACCGATTCGGTTTGATCAGACAAAATCATCCCCTCGTCCTGCCAGCACTAGGTCACCTGAATCAGATAACTTACGGGCAAGGCGCATAATCGCTTTTTGTGCATCCTCTACATCAGTAATACGGATTGGGCCCTTGGCTTCCATATCATCGAGGAACATAATCTTGGCGCGCTGAGACATGTTGTCGAGGAACTTGTCTTTAACAATTTCATCCGCTCCTTTCAGGGCGGTCATCAGCATATCTTGCTCAATATTGCGCATCAGCACCTGCACGCTGCGGTTGTCGACACCCGACAGATTATCAAAGGTGAACATGCTGTCCTGGATTTTCATGGCCAACCCTTCATCGAGAGAGGCTACCCCTGTCATAATTGAGGTTTCCAAATCAACCTTAGTGAAGTTCATAATTTTCGCTGCCGTGGTGACACCACCAAAGCTGGATGATTTAGCCGATGAGCTGCTTGAGAACTGCTGCGTCATAATGCCTTCCAGCTCTTCCATGGCCGAGGGCTGAACTGTTTCCAGACTCGCCACTCGCTGCATGATCTCGGCGCGATTTTCTTTGGGCAAAAAGTTAAGGACATCAGCTGCCACGTCGTATTCCAGTACCGAGAGAATAATCGCAACAACCTGTGGGTGCTCTTCGCGGATCATTTCACCAATTGAACGCGCATCCATCCAGCGCAAAATCTCCAGCCCTTTACTCGATGACCCGGGCATAATTCTGCCTAGTACGGTAGCGGCTTTATCTTCACCCAATGCGCGCTTGAGCACATTCTCCACATAATCTGTTGTGCCCAGACCCAAGTTAGTCTGATTTTTAATGGTGGCAACAAAGTCATCCAGTACGACGTTTACCGCTTCCTGGGATAGATCTGCCACGCCCACCATTGCTCCACCGAGTGACTGCACTTCGCGGGGATTTAGATAACGGATAATATCCGCTGCCTGTTGTTCGCCTAGCAGCAACATAATGACGGCTGCGCGCTCAGTGGTAGTCATTACATCCAGTTCTGCCTGCAGAGCCTCGGAGATAGGTACATCGTCTTTTGTCTCTGTCGGATCCTGTATATTTGCGTCTGCCATTTTCTTTTCTCCTCGCCTACCTTAAATAGGTCGAATCATTTTCTTGAGTACGTTGGCAACTCGGCCGGAGTCTTCTGCTACCAGCAGTCTTACCAGAGCAACCTTGTCATCATAGGTGTTAGCCGTATCCAGCATATCTGCAGATATGGTTGATTTCTTCGGTTTGAGCTTGGCTTTAATATCTTCAAGGGATTCACCGTCGCCAAGTTCAATCATATTTAGTTCTGCCTGAGTCAATTCGCCGTCTTTACCCATGCCTTCCTCGCTTTCTTCAAGCGTCTCTACCGCTGGCAGATAAGACTTAATGATAGGTCTAACCACAATAAACAATAAGGCAATAAAGGTAAGTGCAGCAGCTAGGCTTTGCAGTGCGCTCATCAGCTGGGCATTTTCGTACCAGGCATACTGGTTGTCGATAGGCGTTGGCTTTTCGAATTTAGCAGGAAGAATAGTCACTGAGTCACCGCGCTCTTCATCAAAGCCAATCACGCCCTTAACCAGATTGGTTAGTCGCTCCAACTCCAGCTCTGAGAAGCCCTGAGTAACTGCTGTACCACCTAGCTCCTGCCCATCGTCAGCATCACTGACTGGACTGACAGGCTCATTGATGACTACGGCAACAGAAATGCGTTCCAGGGTACCGCCCTGTCGTTTAACATGGCGAACGGCGCGATCCATTTCATAGTTGCGAGTGGTTTTGCTACTCAGAGTACTTCGGGTATCGTTTGCTTGTTCGCCCCCTATTAGCTGCCCATCAACAACGGCAACGGGATCTAGTGGAGCAGTGTTTGATGTCGCACCTGGAACGCCCCGTGCGTCTCTGGCGGAACCCTGTTCTATGCTCAATATTTCAGAGCGCGCTCTGGGTCCGTTGTCATTGCCATCGTACTCTTCGTAAGTCGATTCAATTTCAGTGAAGTCCATCTGTACATCAACTTCTGCACGCACGTTTCCAGAACCTACAACCGGCGTTAACAGGGCGTCAATCCGGCTGCGATAGCTCTCTTCGAGGCGCTGCTGATGCTCCATTTGCACAGAGTTAAGCTGCATGGAGGCAAAGTTATTGGCATCGGTTAAGAGCTTGCCACGCTGATCGACCACAACTACATCCTCAGCGGCCAGATAGGGGATGCTTGAGGAAATCATATGGGTAATTGCTTCTACCTGTGAAGGTGAGACCGTGCGCCCAGGGTAAGGGGCAACCACTACCGACGCTTTAGCCGGGGTGCGGTCGCGCACAAATACGCTCTGCTTGGGCGAGGCCAGATGCACGCGCGCAGACTGAATAGTCGATATCTGGCTAATGCTGCGACCCAATTCTTGTTCCATAGCCGAAACATAACGTACCTGCTCCATAAACTGACTGGTGGTCATTGAGGCGTCGTCACTCAGTGAGTCCATTCCACCAGTAGCGCCACCCTGAGGCAGGCCTCTTGAGGCTAAGAAGATTCTCGCCTCATGGTAACGCGCATCAGGAACCTTTAGTTCACCCGTTTGTGGATCAATTTTGGCACTGTACTCGGCACTGGATAGTGCTTCAAATGCGGCCTGCCGGTCTGCTTCAGACAATCCAGGATAAACGACTCGGTAAGCTGGCTCCTGAACCCAGGAATAGGCAATGATAAAGACTGCGATGGTCAGCAGCGCAATAATGGCCGGCATTGATTTACGCACGGCGGGCTGTTCAAACACATCGCGTATGCTGGGCAGAGACGCTGCTGGTGTCGGGGCCGTAGCGGCTGCGGGCATTGCTTGATTCTGTGCCGAGGTTCCCACTGGAGCGGGCACCGCGGCATTGCTCTCAACATTTGCCGGAGCATTCAGATCATTTGGGTTTGCGACTGTAGTTGCCATAATTCTCTTCTCTTTTCAGTGCTTACACTGGCATGTTCATAATTTCTTCGTAGGCCTTAAGTACTTTGTTTCTTATCTGAAGCGTTGCTTCAAAGGCTAACGAAGACTTTTGCATACTCATAACTACATCGGTGAGGGGAATATCTTCACCTCGCTCGTAGGCTGTACGCATTGTTTTAGCGGTTTGCTGCGTGGCATTCACTTCCTGCAACGCGCCTTTAATACTGTCGGCAAAACCAGCTGTGCCTGTGGGTTTGACCTCGCCTGTGGCATCTGGTGACAGATTGACACCGTCTGATGCCTGAGCCTGGTACTGGCGAATTTGGCTCAGCATGGATTCGATATTGCCGGCATTGGTTGGGTTTATCATGGTCTAGTCTCCTGCCGCACTATCGGGCGTAGGCACGAGTGACAGAGACGCCCTGCTCGCGCAGTTTCTGTAACTTGTGACGCAATGTTCTGGGGCTGATGCCCAATCTTTCGGCTGCCTGATCACGGCTACGTGACGCCTGTAGGGCCGCCATGATGCTCTGACATTCGCTGTTTTTAACTGCCTGATTCAGCGGCTGATCCGGCTCTGCCATGGTGTCGCTGTAATAGGGCTGGGTAACGCCGGTCTCTGACGTATTGGCGAAATAGCTATTGGCCTGAACCACGGCACGCTGCTGCTCAAACTCATCAGCGATAGGCATATCATCAAAAATCAGATGCTGACTATCAATGGGACCCTGATTAGACAGCACCATGGCTCGGATAACCACGTTCTGTAATTCCCGTACATTGCCGGGCCATCTGTAGCTCAGGAGTAATTGCTGTGCCTGATCAGTCAGTCTCACTGGCTGACCTTCCGTTGCCTGCTGCGTTATAAACTGTTCTACCAGTGGCAAAATATCTAGCGGCCGCTCACGCAGAGGCGGAATGGTTAATTTAAATGCGCTGAGACGGAAATAGAGGTCTTCGCGAAAACTGCGCTGGGCGATTGCATTCTTTAGGTTACGGTTCGTCGCCGCGATAACTCTGATATCCAGGTCTATGGCTTTTTGGCCACCAATTCGCACAACTGAGCGCTCTTGCAATATGCGCAGTAGCTTGGCCTGCAGATGAAATGACATCTCACCAATTTCATCCAGGAAGATGGTGCCACCCTGAGCCTGTTCAAATAGGCCTGGCTGAACTTTAGTGGCGCCGGTAAATGAGCCCTTCTCATGGCCAAAGAGCATATCTTCAATCAGATTTTCGGGCATCGCGGCACAGTTAAACGCAATAAAAGGGCCCCCATATCGAGGAGACGAATCATGTACTATGCGGGCCAAGACCTCTTTTCCTGCACCCGTTGGGCCGGTGAGTAAAACGGTTACATCAACCTGTGCCACACGCTCGGTCAAGGCAAGCAAGTTGCGACTAACGGGATCGGCAAAAACAAATGCTGGTTGTTTTTTACAGGGGGCAACATTGGCCCGGGCAAAGGTCTCGGACCATTCAAGGGCCGACTTTTGATCACTGGATACCACGGTCAAGGCGCCCTGACTCATAGCCTCGATGCCAAGTTCAAACATCTCGCGAGGCACGCGTGCAATAATCGGGACCACGGCGCTAATCGCTGTTTGCCGCGACTGTAGCTCCTTAAGCAGGTCAGTATCGCGGCTTAGATTAACCACCACCACGTCAGCATTAATAATATCGTCATCATTCAGCGACGCCGAAGATGACTGGCTAACGGCCAGGCCCTGAGCGTTAAATGCCGATAGCGCCGCTGAGCCGATTTGCTCTAGCGGGTCTAGCCACAGGACTGCCATCATAGTTGTCTTTGCCACATTGCTACCTTTTTACTGAGTTGCCGCTTTATACGGTTATACCCAGTGATAGCAATTTGTGTGCCAAAATTATTTATCGTTACAAAACAATAGGTTAGGCTGATAGCGGCAAGGAAGTGTCAATAATTTGCCAGTGGCAAGAGGTCGGCTATTTGACAGGGAAGTGGCAGTACGGGACTGTGGCGTTGGCAATAGATAGCGGCAAGGCTTGGCCGTATTCCGCTGATTAGCTGTTTTCTGAGAGGCCGTATTTATTGATTTTCTCAATCAATGTGGTGCGCTGTAAATTGAGCAATCGCGCCGTTTTAGAGACATTGCCCTCGGCTCTGCCCAGCGCCTGCTTGATCAGACTGCGTTCTATTTCGAGCAGGTGCTGTTTAAGTTGCATGCCCTGCTCCGGAAATGAGTCTCCACCCTGAGCGAGCATAATCACGCGCTGCACTTCATCGACGGGATCTTCGGCGACCTCTGCTGGCTCGACGCTAGTGTCGATCTGAGACAGCGCACCAGCCTCGGCACCATTATCTGTGTCGGCAAAACCCTTCATTAGAGCGCCGAGCGCATCAGCACTATTACTGTCAGCCATGGCGCGAATTCCCGAGGGAATCATGCTCGATGGCACCTTGCGTAAATCCACTTGCTGGCCCGGATACAGCGCGTTGTATCGATCCACAAGGTTGGACAACTCACGCACATTGCCCGGCCAGTCGTACTGAATTAACAGCTGCATAGACCCACTCATCATGGTGATCGGGGCCTGATTTGCTTTAGCATACTGATTGGCAAAATGCTCAAACAACACAGGAATATCTTCTCTGCGTTCTTGCAGCGATTTTATTTCCATGGGCATAACATTGAGACGGTAGAAAAGATCTTCGCGAAAATCACCCTGCTGGATAAGCTTTTCAATGTTTTTATGGGTTGCGGCAACCACGCGAACATCTATGCTGGTTGACTGTGTTGAGCCTACGGGATCAATGATCCTCTCTTGCAGAACTCGCAGCAATTTGACCTGCAGATCCATCGACATGTCGCCGATTTCATCGAGGAATAAGGTGCCGCCATTGGCCAGCTCAAAACGGCCTTTGCGATCAGAGATAGCGCCGGTGAAAGATCCTTTGCGATGACCAAATAATTCGCTTTCCAGCAACTCTCGTGGAATGGCGCCGCAGTTAACGGGAATAAATGGACCACCGGTACGTTCTGAGCAACTATGCAGAGCCTTGGCCACCAGCTCTTTACCCGTGCCACTGTCGCCTAGAATCAAAACGGTTGCATCGCTCGGGCCCACCACCTCGATCAACGCGCGTAACTCGCTGATCTCTCGGCTTGATCCAACAATTGATGTTAGCTTAGACAAAAATCTGTTTTCTCGGCAAATCCATGGGTTTATTTAGCCTTGTCATCCATTGATTCAGCGAGATTGTATTTTTCCGCTTCGGAGTATAGATGTAAAGATACCGGAGTTGTACCGTTTCTACTCTGAATGCCTGCCGCCGGCCCTTAAAACTACTGACAGACTGGCTACCGTTCGGTACATTAGCGTGTATAAAAATTCTAAAGTAAGTTAAGGGAGATTTCGATGCATAGAGTGCGCGAGGCTTTAATCGAAGTTTTTATCATTTTCTGTGTCGGTGGGTTGATTGGCGCGGCGCTGGCCTTGGTATCCAACCTGTTTGTTTTAGGCGTGCAGTACTTTAGCCAGCAGCGGGAAGCCAGCGATCTGCTATCTATTACCATCGGCGGTCAGAACCTGTCTTTTTCCAGCGTACTGTTTCTGTGGGGAGCCGCTGCTATTGTGGTGTTTATCAAAACGAGTCTGGGTATCAGACGCTGGGCTGGGCCCGCCGACTCAATGTATGCCGCTCACCAGGTTCATCAGCCACTGGACATAAAAACGGGCTTTGCCTCTACGCTAGCAGCCTTTACCTCAGCCAGTGGCGGAGCATCGGTTGGCCAGTACGGTCCAATTGTTCACTTTGGCGCAACTATGGGCATCTGGGTTAAACGCTTTATCTCCAGCCGCCTGAGCCATGAAATCTATCTTGGCTGTGGTGTCGCGGCAGCAATTTCGGCTGGGTTTAACGCGCCTATCGCAGGCGTAATCTTTGCTCATGAGGCTATTTTAAGGCACTTTTCCGTTCGTGCGATTGCGCCTATTACAGTGGCATCGGTGTCCGCCAGTACGTTGAGTAACTATTGGTTCCCCTATTCCGCCACCTTCGAAATTACCTCTGCAGTGCCAAGCCTCGCTGAGATCGTGCCCTTCTTAGTTGTGTTGTCGCCCTTTTTTGCCCTGGTAGCGATTACCTTTATGCTCAGCCTGCGCTATGCGGCAGAAATCGCCGCATCATTAAATACCTCGCCGCTGATACTGCCTTTTATCGGCGCCACTATCTGTGGCCTGGTGGGTGTTTGGGTGCCGGAAATTCTGGGACTGGGTATTGGTAGCATCAATGACATGATTGCCGGTGAGTTTGTTTTGTCGCTGCTTATCATTGTGCTAGTAGCGAAGATATTAATGACGGCTATATGTCTTGGCTCGGGCCTCTTTGGCGGGGTATTTTCCCCCTCGTTATTTGTGGGGGTTGCTGCTGGCGCTCTGGCGGGACAAATTTTAACTAATTTCGGCTTTACCGATATTGCCAGTGTTATCAGTGTAGCCGCCATGGCGGCCATTAGTTCTGCTGTTATTGGCGCTCCACTATCTGCGGTACTTATCGTTTTGGAGCTGACCCAGTCTTACCAATATGCAGTTGCGGCGATGATGGCGGTAATGATGAGCTCGTTGATCACCAATCGTTTGTTTGGCAATTCCTTTTTTGACCGTCAATTGCTCGATCGCGGTATTGATCTGAGCAAGGGTCGCGAAGCTATCGCCCTTGGCCATCAACTGATTGGCCCGTTTGCCAGTGATGACTATATTGGTGCCACTACACAGACCCGAGGCTCTGATCTTCAACTTGAGATGAAAACGCGCGGCCACACCGAGGCCTATGTAACGGCGGAGTCCGGGCAGTTACTAGGCAAGGTGACTATCTATATGGCAATTGAAGCGGGCAATAACCCGGTAGCTGAATTTATGGATAGCCGCCCCATGATCCTGTATACCGACGAATCACTTAGCGCTGCCATGATTAAGGTCAGCCAGTTTGTCGGTGAAAGTCTGCCAGTAGTAAATAAAGAATCTGGCGAGCTCCGTGGTAGTATTGCTGAAGGAGCGTTGTTTCAGGCGGTGATTGACGTGCAGAATGATGCGCGCAACCTGGAACGCTTCTAACAATAAAAATAATCTGTGAGTTTTTTTATGACGTATTTTATCCGCATATTTGTGGTCTGCAGCTGCATGGCTTCACCTCTAGCATTGGGCGAGGCTTTTGAAGCCGGTCTTAGCGCCTTAGAGCGTGGCCATTATTCAACCGCCATGCGTGCCTGGTTAAAATTGGCCCGCGGCGGCGCTGCTGAAGCGCAGAACAATGTTGGCCATATGTATGAAGAGGGTTATGGGGTATCGCAGAACTATGGGCAGGCCATGACCTGGTACAAACAGGCTGCGGAACAGGGTCTGCCTGAGGCACAGCATAATGTTGGCATGCTCTACTACCATGGCTATGGCACAGCGCAGAATCACCGCGTTGCCATTCAGTGGTTTAAGCGGGCGGCACAACAGGACTTAGCCGACTCGCAATACATGCTGGGCCTTGCCTATCATCAGGGCAAAGGCGTTGGATTAGATTATGAGTTCGCTAAATATTGGTTTTTAAAGTCCGCCAAACAGAATTATGCCAATGGTCAGTTTATGTTGGCGTTTATGCTCCAGGCTGGTGATGGCGGCAAGTCGGAGCCCTTTAAGGCATTAGTCTGGAGCGAACTGGCCAGACGCAATGGCAAGACCGATGCCGATGATATTTCGAATTTATCCAAGCTCTTGGTTGAAGATGATGAGATCGCCAAGGCACTGGTTTATGCCGATCAATGTCTGGAAACAAATTACGAAAAGTGCCCACAGTAAAATAATCGCCCGATAAGACGAATTAAGTCCATTATCGACTAAAGAATCTCCCTGTTGCTCCGATACTATAAGTAAGCAAATATGGAGTTACATCAAATGGCTGTTAATAGAAAAGCACTTAATGCCTACCGCAGCGTTGGCGCATCCTCTGCCGTTCCCTATGCAGACCGAGTGCAACTAATACAGATGTTATTCGATGGACTTCTGGCTGCTCTGGCTGACGCGGAAGGCCATATACAGCGTAATGATATTGCCGCCAAAGGTGAGGCTATTAGCCGCGCCAGCAAAATTATTGTTGGTCTGCAAGGCTCTTTGGATTTTGATAAGGGCGGTGAAATAGCGCGCAATCTTAACGATCTCTATGACTACTGCACCAGACGCCTGTTGAAGGCTAGCTTGCGCAATGATATCAGTATTCTCCATGAAGTACGGGATTTGCTCAGTGAGATTAATTCTGCTTGGGAGCTACTTCCAAGCATGCTCAAAAGTGAGCCTGTTGCGATGGCCTCTTAGGCCGGCAGCCTACGCCAGTCTCCATAGCCCTAGCGGCTGAACTGCCTATTGTGGGTTGAATTGCGCTAAGCCATAAGTGGTAATACTATAACTCCTCGACTGTATTGACTGGGGAGTGAATATCGATGCACGCTTATCAACGACGCGTGATGCAAATTCTGAATAAAGGTGGCAACCAAGACGCCACAAGTCGCGCCTGCGATATCTTTCTATCCGCGCTTATTTTGCTCAATCTGGTGGCCGTGTGCCTGGAGTCTGTCGAGTCAATTAACCGCACCTATCACAGTGCTCTGGTAGCCTTTGAATGGTTTTCTGTCAGTATCTTTCTCATCGAATATTTACTGCGGATCTGGTCGATTGCTGCTGATGATCGCAATCCGGCAAAGACCCACCTCGGACGTCGTGCGCGCTATGTTTTTAGCTTTACCGGCCTGATTGATTTAGCTGCCATTCTTCCGAGTATTCTGCCACTGATTATGGGTGGTGTAGATCTACGCTGGTTGCGTGTACTGCGTCTGGTGCGGCTGCTAAAAATATCCCACTACTCCTCTGCGCTGGAAGATTTATTCTCTGCGGTTTATGAGGAGCGACGTTCGTTTGCCGCCGCACTTTACCTGATGGCAATCGCATTGTTTTTATCCAGCTCGATGATGTACCTCGCTGAATTTGAGGTGCAGCCCGAACATTTCAGCTCAATACCCCACACCATGTGGTGGTCGTTAATTACGCTAACCACGGTGGGTTTTGGCGATGTTTATCCAATCACCCCCATAGGCAAGATTATTGGTGCCTTTACGGCACTGATGGGCGTTTGCACCGTCGCACTGTTAACCGGTATCGTCGCTTCGGCGTTCTCGAATCAAATGGCTCGCCGAGAGGCGATTTTTGAGGCTGAGATTAATGCCGCTATGAGTGATGGCGTTGTCACCAGTGATGAGAAACAACATATTGAAGAGCTGCGCGAGCGGTTTAATATTCCAGAAGAGCACGCCACGGCCATTTTTGCTTTATTGGCGGAGGGCAAAGAGAAAAAATAGTCGCTGCGGCTAACGCCTCTGCTTTTTTAGGTGCCGCCATTGATAATAACTTCGATACGGCGATTTTTAGAGCGCCCTGCCGGACTGTCATTTGAGGCTAGGGGCTTAGTGTCGGCAGAACCCGTAACTGTGACGCGTCCATCGGCCAGCGGCGAGTTATTGAGCAGATAATCTGCCACGGCCGCCGATCTTGCCGCCGAGAGATCCCAGTTAGAACGGAAGCGCTCACTAAAAGCCATGGGCACATTATCGGTATGACCTTCAATGGTAATCAGTCCGGTACCATTGCTGATCGCCAGGCCAACCTTGTTCAATAGCGGCTTAAAGCCAGGCTGCAAATCAGCAAAGCCACTGCGGAATGATCCGCGCTCGGCTAGCCTTACGATAATATTGTCGCCATCTCGCTCGACTTCGGCCAACCCTTCACTAATCTCTTTAGACAGGTCCATACGCAGCTGTTGATACTGGTCGGCGATGGCCTGTTCTTTTAACTGGCTGTTTTCACCGGACAGGCTATCTTCCACATTGTCTGGCGATGCCTGCTCTACTTGTATCTGCGAGACAACCTGGGCCTGGGCCGCGGCAACTTTGGCATACACTTCTAGGTCATTCTGCGCTATTCGAGCACCTGCGTCGGCTTTACTGGCTTCCCCGCTTACACCTGATTTAGCCTCTGACTCAACCTTGACGACCAGCTTATTATTCTCGATACGCACACTGACTTTACCCTCGGCAATTTCTGCGGCGAGAGCCTTCTGCAATACCTGAATATCTGAGTTGGTATCAAAATCCTGCGTCTTGGTGTCGGTTTTTAAATCTGGGTCTAGAGGCGGCTCGTCGTCAGTAGTCTGCTCCTGAATCACATCCATCAATGTTGGGTCGACCTTGGCGGTCTTGTACTGCTGGGCAATAATGCTTTTTGCCTTGGGCGGCTCTACAACCGGCACCAGCCGCTGTACACCAAAGGCGTTTTTCATTGAGCCGCTGACTTCTTTATATTTGGGCACGTTCATCTCTGCAAACGACAGCAGCAGTACAAAAAAAGCCATTAGCAATGTCGCCATATCGGCAAAGGTTGCCATCCACGCGGGAGCGCCACCACCTTTGCAGGGGGGACAATTGGGTTCCGGGGCGGGCTCCTCTTCCTCGGGCGGTTGTAGCTCTACCTCCTCTTCGTCTACTGCTGGCGCAACGACGGGCAGGGGCGCTTCCTCTATCTCGGAGGACTGGTCGCCAGGAGCGATTTTTTCGTTCTCGTTTTCAGCCATCAGACTATATCCAAGCCGCTATTAGGAGCCATCGACAATCACCTCGATACGGCGGTTGCGTGCGCGTCCGGCAGCTGTGTTGTTAGTGGCGATAGGCTTGGTGTCAGCAAAGCCAGCAACCAACATATTTTCCTGCGCGAAACCGGAATTGTTAATAAAGAAGTCCGCTACTGTGGCTGATCGTGCGGCTGATAGATCCCAGTTAGAATTAAAGCGCTCGCTAAAGGCAACAGGCACATTATCTGTGTGGCCCTCTACCCGCACCTTACCCTGCGTCGCGGCTAATGAGCCACCGACTTGGCGCAGGAGCTGAATAAATCCGGGTTGTAAGTTGGCACTGCCAGAAACAAAAGACCCCTGGCTGGCCAGACGTACAATGATCCGGTCACCTTCTCGCTCTACTTCTGCCAGGCCCATTTGAATTTCTGCCGCGAGGTCTGAGCGAATTTTCTTTAGCCGATCCTCGGTATTTTGATTGGTGCTGTCGCTGCCACCAGAGGGGTTCTGATCCTGAGTATCAGTTGCGCTGGTATCTGAGCCAGAGGCTAACTGCTGTTGACGCACCTCAATTTCAGTGGAGGTCTCAGCCTGCGCGTCAATGACTTTGGCGGCGATATCGAGTGTCTCTTGGCTGATTGGGCCACCACTGCCGCTTCCCTCTTCAGTACTACCTTCACCACCAGCAGACTGGGTGGACTGCAGCTCAACAACAACACGGTCGCCTTCGAGTCGAACAACAACCTGTCCCTGTTCAATTTCTTCTGCAAGCATTTCCTCTAACTGTCGATAACTCTGTTCAGTTTTAAAATCCGCCTGCTTTTCTTCCGTTTTAACCACGACATTTTTCTTAGTCATCTCTTCGGAGCGCTGACGCTTGCGGTCAATCACAGTGGGCTGGGCGACTGCAGGGGTAAACTCCTCCTTTACGAGGCTGCGCGCTGCAGGAATTGAAATAACAGGCACGACTCTTTTTACACCAAAGGCTGCTTTCAGTGAGCCTGCAATCTGTTTGTATTTGGGCACATTCATTTCGGCAAAGGATAGTAGCAATACAAAGAAGGCCATCAGTAATGTAGCCATATCCGCAAAGGTTGCCATCCAGGCTGGGGCTCCACCACCTTTACAGGGTGGACAGGGCGGCGGGGCGTCACTAGTTGGGCCTCCGCCCTGCCGTGGTTCCTCGTCGGGGACCCCTTCAGGGACCTCGTTTACTACTGCCTCTTCAGCCATCAGTTAACTGGGACCTAAGCCGCTGGCACAAGTTTAGCGCGCGCCTTGGGGCTCAAGAAGGCGGCAAGGTAGTCACTCAATACGCGGGGGTTTCCGCCATCTTGAATAAACAGAATGCCCTCAATGATTAATTCATTGTTGGCCTCTTCAAGGTCCGCCTGATTTTCCAGCTTCATCGCAATTGGCAAGCAGAAAACGTTGGCCAGGATTGCGCCGTACATAGTTGTCAGCAACGCTACTGCCATCGCTGGTCCAATTGCCTTTGGATCCGACATATTGCCCAGCATTTGAACCAGTCCAATCAGGGTTCCGATCATGCCCATTGCCGGCGCAATTTCCCCCCAGGCAGAGAAAATCTTGGAACCCATAGAATGGCGCATCTTGGTCATGGACTTTTCTCTTTCCAGCGAGCCTTTGATAATAGTGGCGTCTGCGCCATCCACCAACATTGCTACCGCTTTGGCTAAAAATGGGTTGGCAATCTCCTGGCCCTCTAGAGCAATCATGCCGTCTTTACGGGCAATAGTTGCTAGCTCGACGATCTGTTCGATCAGGGTCTCAGGGGCATCAAGTTTATTTTTAAAGGTTTTGGCTAGAACGGCAACAGCACCCAAAAACTCACCCAGAGATGAGCGCAACATAACCACCATAATCGAGCCGCCGACCACGATGAGCAGCGATGCGGTGTCAATAAAGGCTGACATATCATCAATGGCCATAAAAATCAGGCCAAAAGCGCCTAGTAAACCTACAATCGTTGCGATATCCATGAATGTTCCCTAACCCTGTAAATAATGTTGATGCTCGAATCTTAGGCGAGCAGAATCTCTATTGTCTATCTATCGGCAGTTATTGATAAATATTGAGTCTGCCAACTATTCCATTCAATAATAATCAGATCTATTTCGAATCATAGCAAATAGGCTGCGATGGCTTATTAATTTCTGCAAACTGTCGATATACTTGATGTAAAATCGATTTATGCTTTAAATACAGTGTATTTGGGCTGGACCAACAAGAAAAAATCAGTCCGAAATGTCGCCACCCTGGGATCAATTACATGTTTTACAAGTCAAACTCATTAGATACAGCAAAAGGAGATCGCTTGTGAACGATAAAAAATCAGGGACAACAACCGAAAATAAACTCTTTACAGCCTTGTATAGCCGATTAATTCGCACTGTCGCCAAGATCGGCGTCGCTGCGTCAATGGCTGTGTTATTGGCCAGCTGCGATAACTATCGCGTCGCTGAAAAATGTACGGACCACATCCCACGTGGCGACAAAGGAAAGTTTGCCACCGACGCAAGTGGACTCGCCAAAGATATAGAAACAGGGACAACATGGTATAGATGCGCCGCTGGCAAACGCTTCTCTAATTATCGCTGTAAGGGTGAGAGCCTTCACCTGAACTGGGACGAAGCAACTGACTATGCGAGAGAGTTTTCAGAGAAATCTGGTATCCAATGGCGCCTGCCAACCAATAATGAGATGAAATCACTTGTCGAATCATCCTGCGTTGGCCCGGCTATCAATGACAATGTGTTTCCTTCCGCAGAGGCAAATAATCATTGGACATCCAGTAATAGCCGGCATCAGAAAACCTTTAAGTGTTCGATAAACACCTACAATGGCAGTCTAACTTGTCGGCAGGCAAGGATCCTTGAACAGCCGTTTTTGCTGGTTCAGGATTAGGCTGATAATCACTATCTATTGACTGGTTTAGCAGAAAAGCTCAGACATTCGCCACCCTGAACACGAATCACTTCCAAACAGGGCAGAATCTTGGACTTAAATCCCATAGCTTCGCAGCCATAGGGCCGCTTGGGATCATGCGTTATTTTAAAATATTTACAGCCCCAGCAATCAGGACCGTTCTTTTTTGGCTGCGTCACGCTTCGGTTTCCAAAACTCCTGATAGGCTTTCCACAGGATTGTAATAACAAACATCAGGCCAATAATTGTGGCAAAGACGTCGGTGAGAGCTATACCTTCGACCCATGACAACTCGGGTCTAATATAGAGCATCAAAATCATGGGCACGGCGACCAAAAAATAGGTACGGATCAGTTTGCACATAACACATGGCGGCGTGCCGTTTTGGTCTGCCATTTCTGTACCTCTTACCTGTAAGCCGATTTTTCACTGCCTTTGATAGACAGCAACCCTATACAGTTTCTATTCTATGCACATCTAGCCCATGACGCCAAATAATCTTTTATTCAAGTGCCGTTGCTGCAATCACCTGAACAGAATACTGCGATGCCTGGCTGGCATCGGTAAAAGGACCAACGCCGGTGCTGACGCGAAGTTGGCGACCTGGCGGCACTGTTTGCGATAGTGCCAGGCGCCGGGTACTGCCGGCAGCTGATAGCTGTAACTGAATTGAAGCCATGCTGACCGGACTGTTATTTTTAGTCGTGACCAGTAGATAACCCTCTTCACTCAAAGATAGCCGAGCCGTTAAAAATGACTCGGGCTCGACCTGCAAGCGCACTGCAATTAGCTGCTGACGAGAGAGTTTGCCAATCTCACCACCGGCTGCACTAGCCTGTTTAAAGTAATTTGCGGCCTGCTGGTACTGCTGATCGGCCATCGCCGATTCGCCCAAGTAGTAACTCGCTGCAGGCGTCGGCAAAAGTGCATAGCTGCGTTTTATATCCATTAAGCCCGAGCTTTTTTGGCCGCGCTCGTGGCGCAGAATACCGCGTGCCAGATAGGCGCTAAAATATTCTGGGTTCTTGCCTATGGCGGTGGTAAACGCCTTTTCCGCATTATCGGGATTATCGATCATTTTCCAGGCATGGCCTCGAAGCTCCCAAAACGCGGCTTCATCAGGCTGAATGGCAATAGCCTTATCAAGTTGGTTTAGCGCGGCTTTGCCATCTTTTTTCTGCAATGCTGCAACGGCGGCTTGTTCAGCTTTATAGGCACTGGCATCTTTTCTCAGTTGGGCGGTAGCGGCCTGGTAGCGCGCCTTGAAACGCTGGCCTCGGGGCAACATTTGGGCCCTGGCAATATTGGCTTGCACGCGTTTGATCGATGGGGGGTGACTGGCGAATAAACCGCTGAGAAAATCGGCCTTCCGCCCTTCGCTAAGTTTGACAAAAGTCTGCTGCAACTCGACTGCTCCCTGGGGCTCATAACCGGCCTTAGCCATGTAATTCATGCCGTAAAAATCTGATTCCAATTCGTCATCACGACCATACTTGGCCATCCATGCGGCAGCTCCCACCTGCGATGCCATGTTGTAAAGCTGCGCGCCATCGCGACCCGCAACGCCTATACCTATGACTGCAATACCAATATTGCCAACTGTTCCCCGCGTCATTTGTGATGCGCCGTGACGCGCGGCAGCATGTACAATTTCATGAGCCAACACCGCGGCAAGCTGAGACTCGTCTTCTAAATACACTAACAGGCCCCGGTTAATCGCTATTTTACCGCCAGGCAAGGCCCAGGCATTAGGTACAGCATTATTCAGCACTACAAATTCATAGGGCAGATTTGGCTGATCACTGACGACGGCCAGTTTTTTGCCAACGCCTGCTACGTAGGCCTGAAGCTTGGCATCTAGGTAGTAATCACCACCCTGCGACTGGCGGGACGGCTGGTAATTTTTTTCGCCCAGCGCGATCTCCTGTTGTGGCGAAATAAAAGACAGCTCGTTTTTGCCGGTCACCGGGTTGACCGAGCAGCCCTGCAAGGACAGAACCGTGGTTAAAAAAACCGCGTATACTAGGGGATTTCTGAGGATCATGTTGTGACTCCTTTTTGTATCTCTATAGCGTCTTTTGGTTGCTATAATGACAGCACTAAATGCACAGAATTTCCACAAAACGGCTAATTTAAATGATGTTGACTGTTATTTCTCCCGCGAAAAAGCTCGACTACAGCAGCACAGTTGGGACTCGGGCCCATACTCAACCAGAACTGCTAAGCCATTCGAAAGAATTGCTCAAGGGACTTAAAATACTTTCACCGCAAGATGTGTGCGCCCTGATGGGGCTGAGCGATAAGCTCGGTGCACTTAACTATGAGCGTTTTCAAGAGTGGCACACACCCTTTAATCAAGACAATGCGCGTCAAGCGGTACTGGCATTTAAGGGCGATGTTTATCAGGGCCTTGATGCAGAAAGTATGAGCGATGCAGAACTTGGGTGGGCGCAAGATAATTTACGTATTTTGTCCGGGCTCTATGGCTTACTGCGGCCACTGGATTTAATGCAGCCCTATCGCCTGGAAATGGGCACCAAATTTGTCAATGCCAGGGGCAGTGATCTGTATAAATTCTGGGGCAATATCATCACCGACGAAATCAACAAGGTGCTCACCGGTGAGGCACCCGTTTTATTGAATCTCGCATCGAATGAATATTTTAAGTCAGTGCAGATTAAAAATATTAAAGGCCAAATTATCACGCCTCAATTTATGGATAAGAAAGGCGATAAGTACAAAATCATCAGCTTTTTTGCTAAGAAAGCTCGTGGTCTCATGAGCGCCTATATCATTAAGAATAAAATTACTGATGTTGAAAAAATTAAGGGCTTTGATATCGATGGCTATAGTTACAATGCTGCGATGAGTGAAGGTGATAAGTGGGTTTTTACTCGCGGTTAATTTTTAATTAGTTTGGATCGGACATGGATAAGCCTTTTTCACAAGCCTGCGTCAATAATCGTGGCCCTATTGGCGAGGTGCTTTCGCGGGTCTTTGAAGATACCAGAGATATTCTCGAAATCGGCAGTGGCACTGGCCAGCATGCGGTTTGGTTCGCCAGCAAAATGCCACATCTCTGCTGGCAGACCAGCGATCAGATACAGAAGCACGCAGGCATCTGTCAGTGGCTTAACGAATATCCATCACCCAATTTGCTTGCGCCAATTGCCTTAGATGTCCTTGCCGATGCCTGGCCTGAGCGTTTTTATCATGGTATCTACTCTGCCAACACGGCACACATCATGCCCTGGGAAGCAGTGGAAGCCATGTTTGCTGGCGTTGGGGAGCGACTTTTAAGTAATGGTGTATTTTGTCTCTATGGGCCAATGAAATATAGGGGTAAGCTCGATGCACAAAGTAATGTAGAGTTTGACCAGATGCTGCGACAGCAGTATCCCCATCAGGGCATTAGGGATTTTCATGATATTAATCGGCTGGCACTAGCGGCCGGTTTAATACTATTGGAAGACAATGCCATGCCGGCTAATAACAGGTTGCTAGTATGGCAAAAGGTGTAGCCGCTAACCCAGCAATAAATAGTCCAATGCAAGGCCGATAAAAATCACCATGCCGACGCGATGATTATTTAGAAAAGACTCAAAACAGGCATCGCGCTCACGGCCTCTTGCCTGCACATGTTGGTTAACAAAATACAGTGCCGCTGCAATAAGTCCACAGCCGTAAAACCAGCTGCGGCCAAACTCCAGCCCTGCCAGCAGCAGTAAACTTAATGCCGCTACCTGCAACAACGCAATGATCAATAAATCGAATTGACCAAACAGTATTGCCGTAGATTTAATACCAATCTTTAAGTCGTCTTCTCGATCAACTATTGCGTAATAAGTATCGAAGGCAACAGTCCATAAAATAACCGCCATAAAGATCAGCCACAATGTTGCTGGTAGCTCTCCGCGCTCGGCAGCAAATGCCATGGGCACAGCCCAAGCCCAGGCCGCACCTAAACCGAGCTGTGGAAGATGGGTAAAGCGCTTTAAAAACGGATAGGTCGCGGCTAAGGCCAGGCCGGCAAACGACAATATAATGGTTAGCTGATTGGTCATCAGTACCAGGGCCAAGGATAAGCAGAGCAACAACACAAATACTATAAGCGCTTGGCTGGGTGCAATTTCGCCCGCAGGCAGCGGACGATTTTTGGTTCTTTCAACACTGCCATCAACATTGCGATCTGCATAGTCATTAATCACACAACCAGCCGCACGCATCGACACTACGCCGAGAGTGAAAATAATCACATTAGCCAGAGACGGGCTACCTTCGCCTGCAAACCACAGCGCCCAAAGTGTGGGCCACAATAAAAGGTAAGTGCCTATAGGGCGATCGAGCCGCATCAGTCGCAACCATCGATTAGCCTGCTTAGGAGTTTCAATTGAGTGAGTCATTTATAGCTACCGCATGAATCCAAAACTAAGAGTTTGATTGTACGGCTTAAATGCAGGTAAAAATATCTCATTGACCAACAGCGGTTTTTTATCGAGACGGAATACCGAACGTCGTCCCCACAGAGGCGGTGCTATCTCACTTAAGGCTGTTGGCAGCCGGGCATTGTTAGAGGAGATACAGGCTACTTCTACCGGCTCACGGCTCATGCTCACATCATTAAATAACAGTGCGCCCAAAGGACTATTATCGAGCTGTCGGAGTTTTCGTAAACGTCCTGTCAGGGTGCTCAGGGGAATAATACTGCGCGCATAGACCCAGGGCTGGCCCCTGCCATATAGGATTACCTCTCTTATTAGCGCGAGCCTGCGCGGTGATAACGCTAACGCCCGCATCTCAGATAATCTGGGTAACTCAAAACCCTGCTTGATAATCTGTACATTAAACTCACCCCCACTGGCATCGATAAGGCGCTGGGTTAACGAGCCTGTGTCAGATAACCAACCACGCCAGTGCGCGGGCACGGATCTATCGGTTGCTGATAGCATCTGTTGCCAAGCAGGTTCTCGGTGGAAACGGGAAGTTGAAAATCGCGAGGTGGGCAAATTGGCCTCAATTTACGCTGGCGTAGATTTTAGGCATACCATCAGGGCGGGCACGAAAACGCTTGTATTCCCACTGATACTGATTGGGTGCGAGATCGATGATAGATTCGACGCCCTGATTCATGGCCTGCAAGCTGGTTGTTTGGTCCTGACTATAAATATCATCAGAGACTGGTTTAAAAATGATTTTCCAACCGCCAGCGACGCGGAGAGCGGTAGACAGAAGCGCCTGGCTACCAGAGCGCTGCAACAAATTGTGCACCAGAGTCATAGTCTGGGCCGGAACACCATAAATGGGCGCAAAGTCACCACTGACTGCCGGTGGCTGTTGGTCTGGAAGAATAGCTGTCAGCTCGCCACTCTTTAACGCCTTAACTAATGCGGCTACACCACGCACATTGGTCGGTACCAATTTGGCGCCTGCGCGCTCGCGCGATGATTTTATATAGTGCTCTAATGCGGGCATCTTGGGCGGCTCATACAGCGCGGTCATGGCAGCTTGCTGTGAAATCCACAGACCAATAACTTCCCAATTACCCTGATGAGGTACTAGTAATATAGTGCCGCGGTCATTGGCTAGGGCCGCCTGAAGATATTCCAAGCCTTCGATAGCAATAATTTTGTCGTTAAGCCATGGGTTACCTTTGCGCCACAGGCGAGGGGTTTCGCATAGAGCCTGACCTAGATGAAGCATGCGTTCACGGGCTATGGTCTCTCGCTGCTCAAACGATAGTTGCGGATAACAGAGTGCCAGGTTAATGCGTGCAACTCGAATTGGCTGTAAATCAAGCCGCAGAATCACATCACCAACAAATCTGCCAAGCCGTCGGGATACCGACAGCGGCAACCAGGACAGTAGCTTGAGAAAGACTAAGGTAACGATACTTTTCAATGGAATCTCAGAGTCTTCCTATGAGATCGTTTTGCAGATAAGCCCGCAGTTCATCGCCGATCTCAGGGTGTGCGAGACCCAGCTCAATATTGGCCTTTAACAGGCCCATTTTGCTACCGCAGTCATAGCGGATGCCTTCATACTCATAGGCCAATACCTGCTCTTCTGTAAGCAATGTCTGGATTGCATCTGTTAATTGGAATTCACCACCAGCACCTGGCTTAAGACGCGCCAAATGAGAAAATATTTGTGGGGTGAAAATGTAGCGACCCGTAACGCCCATATTTGAAGGTGCGTCAGCAAAAGCAGGCTTTTCAACAATTTTATCCAACAGGTAAACCCGATCTGTTTGTTTAGCGCCGCTGATCACGCCATAGGAAGAAATATCAGGGCCGTCCACCTGTTGTACTGCAATCACGGAGCTTTTGTAAAATTCAAAGGTTTCTACCATCTGTCGCACTGCACCTTTTTCACAGTGGATAAGATCGTCAGCCAGAATGACTGCAAATGGTTCGTCGCCCACTAGATGCGATGCCGTAGACACGGCGTGCCCTAAACCCAGCGCTTCAGTTTGACGGATATAGGTACAGCTGACGCCCTTAGGCACAACATTCTGCGCGATTGCTAATAATTCTTTTTTGCCTCGCTGCTCAAGTTGATGCTCTAGCTCATAGGCCTTATCGAAATGGTCAGCAATACTGCGCTTGGTTCGACCAGTGACAAAAATCATTTCGGTAATGCCGGCATCAACGGCTTCTTCAACCGCGTACTGAATAAGAGGCTTGTCAACTACTGGCATCATTTCCTTGGGGCTGGCTTTGGTGGCCGGCAAAAACCGCGTGCCCATACCTGCCACAGGAAATACCGCTTTGCGAACCTTCTCTCCATGTCTTACGTGCACCATCTAAAACTCCTTAAAAGAATGAAATCACCATTTTGTGCTACCGCATTATATCCATAAGTGATTGGTTACAGGCTACTTATTAGGAGGTTTGGGGTCGTTATCCACTATCTTTCTCGACATGCGGCTTTATAATTGCCGCTTCTTTCAGTCGTATTAAATTTTGTAGGTGAATTTGTGGGCAATCTCTGTGCACCTCCTGATACTTTTCAGGAACTAATCTCAAGACTTCAGGAGTACTGGGGCGAAAAAGGCTGTGTAGTGATGCAACCATTGGATCTGGAAGTTGGTGCCGGTACATTTCACCCCGCAACTTTTTTGCGCTCCATAGGCCCGGAGACATGGAACAGCGCTTATGTGCAGCCATCGCGCAGACCCACTGACGGTCGTTATGGCGAAAACCCCAATCGCTTACAACATTATTATCAGTTTCAAGTAGTGATGAAACCTTCACCGGCGGACTTTCAGGAACTGTATCTCGGTTCTCTGCGTCATCTGGGCATAGATACCCTCGTTCACGATGTGCGCTTTGTTGAAGACAACTGGGAGTCACCAACCCTTGGCGCCTGGGGTTTAGGTTGGGAAATCTGGCTCAACGGCATGGAAGTCTCGCAGTTTACCTACTTCCAGCAGGTCGGTGGCCTAGAATGTTACCCCGTAACGGGTGAAATCACCTATGGTCTTGAGCGAATTGCCATGTATTTACAGGCAGTTGACAGCATCTATGACCTTGTCTGGGCCCATGGCCCGAATGGGGATGTTACCTACGGCGATGTGTTTCTACAAAATGAGGTAGAGATGTCGACCTTTAATTTTGAGCATGCAGACGTAGACTTTCTATTTCAGAGCTTTGACCAATACGAGAAAGACGCTGAACGTCTGATTGAAGCCAGTTTGCCACTGCCAGCCTATGAAATGGTGATGAAGGCCTCTCATACCTTTAACTTGCTGGATGCACGCAAGGCCATCTCGGTGACCGAGCGCCAGCGCTATATTTTGCGTGTTCGCACATTGGCGCGCGGCGTTGCGCAGGGCTATTTCGATTCACGAATGGCTGTTGGTTTTCCACTTGCCGACCAAGACATTGCCGCAGAAGTGATAGCTAAACACAGTGGAGAATCGAAATGAGGGCAGATTTTCTTATAGAGTTGGGCACTGAAGAACTGCCGCCAAAAGCACTGCTAAGTTTATCTGAAGCGTTCACGGCAGGCATTGTCAGTGGATTTACAAGCCATAATCTGTCTTTTGGTGAGGTGACTTCCTACGCGGCACCACGGCGACTTGCCGTTATTATCAAGGGTTTAGACACCCAGGCTCCAGACTCTGACACTGTGGTCTGGGGGCCCCCCACCAAGGTAGCCTTTGATGCCGATGGTAACCCGACTCGTGCAGCTGAGGCCTTTGCTGGTAAAAATGGTATTGCGGTTTCCGATCTACGGCGTAATGTGGAGAATGATGGGCAGCAAGACAAGCTGTGCGTGCGCCGCGTAGAAGCTGGCAGTCAAACCGACAGTTTGCTGGCTGAGGTAATCAACGCGTCGTTGGCTGCCCTGCCAATCCCTAAACCCATGCGCTGGGGCATCAAGAAAGAAGAATTTGTACGCCCAGTGCAATGGGCTGTTTTACTTTTTAATGGCTTGGTTTGTCGCGAGACAATTCTCGGTCTCGAGTCGGGCAATGTCAGCCGTGGCCACCGCTTCCACTGCAGCGAAGATATTGTTATAGATTCCCCTGATAGTTATGCAGAACAGCTTGAACGCGCCTATGTGATGGTCGATTTTAATCGGCGCCGCGATATTATCCGCGATGGAGTGATAAACCTCGCGGCTGAGTTTGGCGGCCTTGCAATGATTGATGAGGATCTACTCAATGAGGTCAGTGCTCTGAACGAATGGCCAGTGCCTTTGCTCGGTCAATTTGATCAGCACTTTTTAGAGGTACCTGCTCAGGCGTTAATTTCCTCCATGAAGGAACACCAGAAATATTTTCATGTGGTGGATGCTGATAACAATTTAATGGCAGCTTTTATTACTGTGGCCAATATTGAAAGCAAAGATCCGGCGCAGGTGATTGATGGTAACGAACGCGTTATTCGCCCGCGTCTGGCAGATGCCGCCTTCTTTTATAAAAATGATAAGGATGCCTCACTGGAAAGTCGTCGAGACGCACTTAAGCAGGTTGTTTTTCAGGCCAAGCTAGGTTCTGTTTATGATAAGACGGAACGCGTTGCTGCACTTTGTGAAACGCTGGCGCAGTTTTCATCGGCCGATGCGGCTATGGCGCGCCGCGCCGCCGAACTCAGCAAGTCTGACCTGGTAACCGATATGGTGGGTGAATTCGCCGACCTGCAGGGCACCATGGGTCGCGACTATGCACTCAATGACGGCGAAGATACCGACGTTGCGGAAGCGCTTTTCGAACAATACCTGCCTCGCTTTGCTGGCGATTCTGTACCCAGCACTGCAGTGGGAACAACATTGGCGCTTGCCGATCGCCTGGATAGTCTGGTCGGTATTTTTAGTATTGGCCAACAGCCTTCAGGCTCTCGCGACCCATTCGCTCTGCGCAGAGCCAGTCTTGGTGTATTGCGAATTATGGTTGAACGCAATGTTGATATGGATTTGTCGGAGGCTATTGCCGCTGCGGCGAAGCCCTTTAGTAATAATGGGGATGCGCTTTGCAAGCAAGTACTCACTTACATTATTGATCGCTTTAAGTCTTGGTATCGAGATGAGGAGATGAGCCCAGAGATCTTCGCTTCGGTGGCGGCATTAGGCCTTTCAAACCCCCTGGATATCAATGCTCGAGTACAGGCTGTGCACCAATTCACATTGCTTCCAGAAGCTGCTGCTCTAGCTGCTGCCAATAAGCGCGTGTCGAACATTCTGGCTAAACAGCTGGGCGACAAAGCACCGGAACCTGTGAATGTAGACCTATTACAGGATGCCGCAGAGAAAACACTGGCTACAAAAATTGATGCTCTAGCCAAGGTGGTTTACCCATTGCTTGAACAACGAAACTACAATGCGGTGTTACAAGACCTGGCCATGCTGCGTGAACCGGTAGATCAATTCTTTGATGATGTTATGGTGATGGCTGAAGATGAAGCCGTTCGAAACAACCGACTCGCCCTATTGCATAGCTTACGTAAGCTGTTTATTGGTGTCGCGGACATCTCACAGCTGGTTCCGGCAAAATAAGTTTGAGGTAATTTTTAGCAACTATGATATTACTCATGCAACTTGGGCGCTCAATGAGATCGCTGCTCTTTTACATTGGCTTTATTGCCATTGTGATTGTTATGAGTGCAGTCTGCTGCTTACTGTGTTTCTTACCATTTAAGTTACTGCAGCGAATAGCCACTCGCAGTAATTATCTGGTGATGCTGTGGCTGCGAATCACCTGCAATATTCGGATTCAGGTTAGCGGCCAGGAAAATGTGCCCGCGGGCCCCTGTGTTATTCTCAGCAATCATCAGAGCACTTGGGAGACCTTTTACCTACAGTGCTATTTCCAGCCAGCCAGCGTTATTTTAAAGCGGGAGCTTTTATGGATTCCACTGTTCGGCTGGAGTCTTTACTTTATGAGGCCCATAGCGATTAAACGCTCCAACCCAAATAGCGCGATTCGATATGTATTAAAGCGCGGACAACAGCGCCTGGAAGAAGGTAATACCATTGTTATCTTCCCTGAAGGAACCAGAGTAGCTGCGGGAACGCTAGGCGAGTTTAAAACAAGTGGTGCTGCCATCGCCAAAAATGCAGGCGTTGCTATAGTCCCTGTTGCTCATGACGCGGGTAGCTGCTGGTTGCGCGATCGCTATATCAAGCAGTCTGGCACCATCCATATGCATATAGGCCCTGCCATTGAGACCATCGAAGGCGACGCTCGCGAACTCACCATGCAAGCGCGAGACTGGATCAGCAACAAATTACAGGTGTGAACTAGCAGACAACGTTACCGAGAAATTGCCGATACAATTGAGCCTATGTATCAGCACGTCGATAAGGAGTTCGGTAATGGCAAAGGACAACCGCAAAACAGGCCCTAAATATTCAGCCCTCAATAGCCGCAAAAGCAACCGCCGCGTGAATCTGGACCGTCGTGAAGAAGTTAGATTTGAACCCAATACCAGCAACCGCCGCCAAAATAGCGGACGGCGGATGGCAGATAAAGATATATGGAAATCGATTAGCTGATAAAGCTATCAAGCCTGCCAAACTGATAGCTTTGTACTAATAATTCCTTTAAACGTCTAGATTAACTACTGACAGCGCATTACTTTCAATAAACTCGCGCCTTGGTTCAACGTGATCACCCATTAATGTAGTGAACATTAAATCTGCCGCAATAGCGTCCTCAACGGTCACTAACAGCATACGCCTGCTCTCTGGATCCATGGTGGTTTCCCACAGCTGCTCCGGATTCATCTCACCGAGACCTTTATAGCGCTGAGTATTAATTCCTCGGCGAGACTCTGTCATCAACCAATCCAGCGCTTCCTTAAAGCTCGCCACTGGCTGATTGCGCTCGCCGCGCTGGACATAGGCACCCTCTTCAATGAGCCCTTGCAGAACCTTACCCAGCTCAACCATCGCCTTATATTCATTAGAATCAAAGAAGTCGCGGCTAAGGCTATGGTAATGAGGAACACCATGGGCCGTGATTTCAATATTAGGGAGGAAGATATTGCGCTCTTTGTCTTCCTTCGCTGTCACCTTGTAGCGATGTGTACCATTCTCAGTTTCACTGAGTTTTTCCTGAAGTTCGCGACACCAAGCATCCAGATCGCTACCATTTTTCAGAAGTTTACTATCCAGGCTGCTTATATACACCAGCGATTCTAACACTTCTCGCGGATAGACTAGCGACATCCGGTCCATCAGATTGGCAACATGCCTGAACTTGCCCACCAGCGCTTCAAGGACTGCCCCCTGCATTGCCGGCGCGTTTGCGCTCACATGCAAACTGGCACTCTCAAGCGCTTTTTGCGTGAGATAGACCAACAGTGCGGCATCATCTTTAACATACTGTTCGTTTTTGCCTTTACTGACCTTGTACAGCGGTGGCTGAGCAATATAGATATGACCATTTTCAACCAGTTCGCGCATCTGCCTAAAGAAGAAGGTCAATAGCAAGGTACGAATATGAGACCCATCCACATCCGCATCGGTCATAATCACAATTGTATGGTAGCGCAGCTTCTCAATATTAAATTCTTCAGTACCAATACCGCAGCCTAAGGCCGTAATCAGCGTTCCAACCTCGACGCTCGACAGCATCTTGTCAAAACGGGCTTTCTCAACATTAAGAATTTTACCCTTAAGCGGCAAAATAGCCTGTGTTTTCCTAGCTCTACCCTGCTTGGCAGAACCACCCGCAGAATCACCCTCCACCAGGTACAGTTCAGACAGCGCAGGATCTTTTTCCTGACAGTCTGCGAGCTTACCTGGCAGACCTGCAATATCTAACGCACCTTTGCGTCGAGTCATCTCACGGGCCTTACGCGCCGCTTCTCGTGCTCGAGCTGCATCAATCATCTTATTGACAATGGCGCGTGCTTCCTGAGGAAACTCCATTAGGTAATCACTAAACTTCTCGCCCATTTCTTGCTCAACGGCTGTCTTAACTTCGGAGCTGACCAACTTGTCTTTAGTTTGTGATGAGAACTTGGGGTCTGGTACCTTGACCGAAACAATGCCGGTCAAACCCTCACGGGCATCATCGCCGGTAGTAGCAACCTTCGACTTACCGTTAATTCCCTCTTTTTCAATGTAGCTGTTCAGGCCGCGAGTCAGTGCAGAGCGGAATCCCGCAAGATGCGTGCCGCCATCTCGCTGAGGAATATTATTGGTATAACAGAGGATATTTTCCTGAAACCCGTCATTCCACTGGAGTGCTACCTCAACGGTAGTGCCGTCTTCACGTTCAGTATTAAAGTGCATAATCTTGTTAACGGTGGTTTTGTTGGTGTTTAGATACTCAACAAAGGCGCTGAGGCCACCATCATAGGCATAGACCTCTTCCTTGCCGCTGCGCTCATCATGAAGAACAATACGCACCCCAGAATTAAGAAAAGACAGCTCACGTAACCGCTTGGCCAGCTGATCAAAATGAAACTGGATATTAGTAAAGGTATCTTCAGAGGGCGCAAAATATACTTCGGTACCACTGATGTCAGTATCCCCAACAACTGCCAGAGGCGCCATTGGGACACCATGCTCATAGGTCTGCTCGTGCACCTTGCCATTGCGACGAATAGTCAGGCGCATCTTCTTTGAGAGCGCATTAACCACCGACACCCCTACACCGTGCAGCCCGCCGGACACCTTATAGCTATTATCATCAAACTTACCACCAGCATGGAGTACCGTCATAATCACTTCGGCCGCAGAAACGCCTTCATCGTGCATTTCCGTGGGGATACCACGACCATTATCAGATACTGAGATAGATTCGTCTGGATGGATAACAATACGGATTTCAGAGCAGTGGCCGGCTAAAGCCTCATCGATTGAGTTATCGACAACCTCGAAAACCATATGATGAAGGCCAGTGCCATCATCTGTATCCCCGATATACATACCGGGACGCTTGCGAACAGCATCAAGCCCTTTAAGCACCTTGATGCTCGACGAGTCATAATTCGGTTCTTCACTCATATCTTTTACTTTCCTGTTATTCAGCCTACTGAAGCCACACCATGTTCCATGTGGAACATCTGATGCGCTATCCCCACAACCAGCTCTTCAAAATCTTTTTTATCAACTCCGGTCATAAAATACTGACAACCCAAGTCATTGAGACAGGACACAACCTGCCCCCGGTGCTCATAGTCCAGCTCAGCAGGTAAATCATCAAGCAGAAACAGACATGACCGCCCCGCCTTACCCTGATAATGCATACCTTGAGCAAGCTTTAACGCATACACCAGCAGTTTGACCTGACCTCTTGATAGCCGCTCCGCAGCTGGGACCCCGTCCACCTTGATGCGAATATCTGCCTTGTGAGCACCATGGTTTGTTGTGCCACTAGCAATGTCGCGGGCGCTGTCAGCGTTAATAACCTCTTCAAGACTGCGCCTAACATCCCAACCCTGATAATACTCCAATTCTAAAACACCCAAACCACCAAAGCGGTCTGCAACTGCAAACACCTGCTTACTTAGCTCAACCAAATATCGCTGGCGGTACTCAGTTATCTGCTCGCTTAACGGAATAAATTCAGTCGTCCAGGCAGACAATAAATCTTCGTCTATTCTACCATGGCGAAGCAATTGATTGCGCTGTTTTAACGCCTTTTGGAACCGCCTCCAAAGGCTGGTATACCCATGTTCCACATGGAACACTCCCCAGTCTAGAAACTGCCTCCTTTGCAACGGCCCGCCCTCTAACAGGGTAAAGCTATGAGCATCTATTAGCTGCAGAGGTAGTTCTTCAACTAATTGCACAGCAGACTGTAAAGACTTGCCATCGAGCCGAGCCTCAAATCGCCCTTGGACCGTCCGCCGCACACCCAACTGATGCACAGTGTTAGAGCTACGGCGCTCAATACGCGCAGAGACAACTAACTCATCGGCCTGATTATTCACCACCACACGCAAATCTCTATGCTTAAATGAACGCCCTCGACCTAACAGATAGATAGCTTCGAGCAAGCTGGTTTTGCCGCTACCATTAGATCCATAGATTACATTGGCGCCAGAATGGCATAGCATTTGGACATTCTCGAGGTTTCGTACCTGAAGAATGTCCAGCTGAGTAAGGTGCATAGAGGGTTACAACTAAGAAATAAAAAGCGGGAAGCCCAGCATCAGAGACGCATGGGCATAACAACATAAACAGCACTACCTTCACCAGCATCTTCTACCAAAGCGCTACTATTGGAATCGGAGAGTGTAAAGCGGATATCGGTACCCTTGAGTACGTTTAGAACATCCAGGAGATAACTGACATTGAAACCAATCTCAAGATCATCACCGACATAGTTAACCGTGACTTCCTCCTCGGCCTCCTCCTGTTCAGGATTGTTGGCAACCATTTTTATCGCGCCATCGGAAAGTAGGATACGAACACCACGATATTTTTCATTGGATAGAATAGCCGTTCGACCAAACGCCTGCTTAAGCTCAGCGCGATCGCCGACCACCAATTTATCACCACCTTTGGGCAGCACACGATCATAGTCAGGGTAAGCGCCATCGACCAACTTGGAGGTAAAGCAGTAGTCAGCTCCAGTTATGCGAATATGATTAGACCCCATAGATACCTGAACATCATCATCACCCAACAAACGTGACAACTCCATAATACCTTTTCGCGGCAGTATCGCAGTGATCGTGTCTTGCACCTCAACGTCACAGGCACCGTCACACAACGCCATGCGGTGGCCGTCTGTCGCCACCGCCCGCAACTTATTGGTGCTTAACTCCCAAAGCATGCCATTGAGGTAATATCTTACGTCCTGCTGCGCCATGGCAAAGGATGTAGCTTCAATCAACCCCTTTAGCATACTCGCCTGGACCGCAAAACCAATACTCTTCTCACCCTCATCAACAGAGGGAAACTCATTAGCAGGCAATGTCGCCAGGGTAAACTTGCTCCGACCACTTTTTAGCGTAGCCTTACCATCACTGCTTGAAAAATCGACCTGTGCATCATCCGGCAATGAGCGGCATATATCGAGAAACTTGCGCGCTGAAACAGTCACTTCACCCGCCTCCGCAGCCACACCCACTTCGGTGGAGCCAACAATTTCGACCTCGAGATCAGTACCGGTTAGAGACAGCTTGGTGCCTTCCAAGCTTAATAGCACATTAGATAAAATAGGTAATGTTTGGCGACGCTCAACAACACCGACAACGAGCTGTAGTGGCTTTAATAATGCTTCGCGGGAAAGGCTAAATTTCATGGTAACTTTCTATCTCCATCATTAGGCTAGATATTTACAAAACAACTACATCGATCAGGTTCAGGAATACTGAAGTCGCTTATTAAGTTGAAAGCGTACGATAGAGGTTCTTAAGATCTCTCTGCACTTCACGATCAATACCCTCAAGCTCTTTCACCTTACGGCATGCATGTAATACCGTTGTGTGGTCTCGCCCCCCAAAGGACTCACCTATTTCAGGAAGACTATGGTTGGTCAACTCCTTGGCAATAGACATGGCAACCTGCCTTGGACGCGCAACAGAGCGACTACGACGCTTAGAAAGCATGTCCGACATCTTCAATTTATAATAGTCGGCCACTACTCTCTGAATGTTGTCTATGGTAACCAGCTTGTCTTGCAGTGCCAATAAATCTTTCAACGATTCACGAATTAAATCAATATCAATAGCTCTTCCGGTGAACTGCGCGTGGGCCATTACTCGCTTCAATGCGCCCTCCAATTCACGGACATTTGAACGTATACGCTGCGCGATAAAGAAGGCTGCATCCTTAGACAGAGACATACCGACCTGCTCGGCCTTATTCATTAAAATCGCAGCGCGCGTTTCCAGCTCGGGAGGCTCTACAGCTACAGTCAAACCCCAGCCAAAACGAGACTTTAAGCGCTCTTCAACGCCATCAATTTCTTTCGGATAGCGGTCACAGGTGAGAATCATCTGCTGTCCACCCTCCAGTAACGCATTGTATGTATGAAAAAACTCTTCCTGCGAGCGCTCCTTACCAGCAAAAAACTGAATATCATCAATCAGCAATGCATCAACCGAACGATAGAAACTCTTGAACTCGTCGATTGCTTTAAGCTGTAGCGCCTTAACCATATCAGCGACAAAGCGCTCAGAATGCAGGTATACGATCTTGGCATCGGGTTTCTTCGCACGCATGGCATTGCCCACGGCATGCATAAGGTGTGTTTTACCCAGACCAACACCACCATAAATAAATAGCGGGTTATATGACCCACCAGGGTTCTCTGCTACCTGTTGTGCAGCAGCAAAGGCTAGCTGATTAGACTTACCTTCAACAAAGCTATCGAAGGTGAAGTTTTTATTAAGGTTGGTTTTAAGGCTGCTCTCTGCGGCAGACTTAATTATGGCTGGAGCTTCAAGGATACGCGGTGTCTGAACCGCTATGCTGGTTTCTACCTGTAAAACCGATTCGGACCCAGCTTCTGGGCTGTCCCGCTTAGCGCCACGCTGAAATACCGGACCCCCGGTTCGACCCGCAGCAACTGACAATGAAACAGACTTGCCGCCCAACTGATCAAACAACTCTTCGATACGCGACAAAAACTTATTTTTCACCCAGTCTTCAATGAAGCGGTTCGGCGCCAACAACTGCACAGCTGCGTCTAATTGGTCGGAGGACGGCTGAATAATCAACGGTCTAATCCAAGTATTGTATTGTTGTTCCGGCAACTCGCTTCGTAACTGACTCTGGCATTGAGACCAAACCATCTCAGGCACATCAAACCCCATTATCTCGACCTTTTAATTCTACTGTTGATCAGCTTAGGAAATATTCGCCTAACGCTTCGTTACCGTGACGTGCTACTTAAAGGCATAATTAGCCCAGCAAACCAACTTACTTATTTTATTGTTTTAACCGCGAACTTTAATGATCTCGCTTTAAAGAGAGTCTATACCCAAGGTTCTTAATTATCCACAACACAAAAAGACAATCAAAAAAACAATAAAAAATTAAACCATAAAAATCAATAACTTGCTTAATCTCAACGTTTTTTTTATCAACAAGATTTTAAATTAAATTGATTGTTTTTTAATCAATACCTGTGGATAACTTATGTATATACAGTATAGAACCAGTGTTTAACCAACAAATCAGGTACTATTAAAGAACAACTAAAGAAGAGAAAAACCCGATAGTGACCAGCCATTAAACTCTGGTCACTTTCCAATACAAAAGGAGGAGAAAATGCGACCTAGCAAATCATCAGAGGTAAACTGACCTGTGATCTCAGACAGGTGCTGCTGTGCCTGGCGTAAATCTTCTGCCAGTAACTCGCCTGCTCCAGCACCTTCAAGTTGAGCAATACCAACAGTCACCAGACTCAAAGCCTTATCCAGCGCATCCAAATGTCGCCGCCGCGCTGAAAAAAGCCCCTCAGCCTGACCCTCAAAACCAATACTCTGCTGCAAATAATCACTGAGCGCAGTAAACCCTGTTTTCTCTTTGGCAGAGATAGCAAAGGTCCTTTCACGCCCGCTAACAGCACCAGCAACATGGCCTGAGCGGTCAATTTTATTTAATATCAACGTGACGGGCTGACGACTATTGGGGCACCGGCTGAAGTACTCGGGCCAAATCGCAGATAAATTCGGGTTATCTGTCTCTGTCGCATCCACCACAAACAATATGAGGTCGGCCTTTTCAATTTCAGCCCAGGCGCGCCGAACGCCCTCTTGCTCTATCTCGTCATCACTGTCTCTAAGGCCTGCCGTGTCGACAATATTTAATGGTAAGCCATTAAGTAAAATACGCTCGCGCAATACATCTCTGGTGGTGCCAGCCACCGACGTAACAATTGCCGCGTCATTTCCTGCAAGCGCATTTAATAAACTCGACTTACCGGCATTGGGTTTTCCCGCCAATACCAGCGTCATACCATCACGCAAAAGAGAGCCCTGTTGAGCGCGGATAAGAATATTGCGCAGATTAGTGGCTAGATCATGTAGATTATTATGCAGGCGCTCATCTGCTAGAAAATCGATTTCTTCCTCGGGAAAATCAATTGCCGCCTCAACGTAGATTCTCAGCTCAATCATCTGTTCAACCAACTGATTAATCAGTACCGAGAACTCACCCTGCATAGAGCGAACCGCCGACCGTGCCGCCTGAAAAGACGACGCATCGATTAAATCAGCAATAGCTTCTGCCTGAGCCAGATCCATTTTATCGTTGAGAAATGCCCGTTCACTAAACTCACCCGGTCGCGCCAAGCGAGCCCCCAGCTCCACACAGCGCTGAACCAACCTATCCAGCACTACGGTACCGCCATGCCCTTGAAGCTCTAGAACGTTCTCACCAGTAAAAGAACCGGGATTGGCAAAGAAAAGCGCAATGCCCTCATCGATAGACTCGCCTTCAGCATCTCGAAAACGACAGTAAGTAGCCTGGCGTGGCTTCAGGGAATCTTTGCCCAACAGACCCAATAGGTAGCTTGTTAAATCAACAGCACCAGATAGGCGAACAACACCGACACCACCCCTTCCGGGCGCTGTGGCAACAGCAACAATTACATCTTTATTGTTTTGTAACATAGAACAATTATGCCTGAAAAAAACACCGTAAAGTGCTCATACTAAAAGGGCCCCAGCAGGGGCCCTTTAGAATCCAAAACCACTGTTACTTCTTATTTTTAGCCGTCTGTAACTGATTATTAACGATCCATTGCTGAGCCATAGACAGAAGGTTGTTCACAGTCCAATAAAGCACTAGGCCTGCAGGGAACAGCATAAAGAAAAAAGTAAAGGCAATAGGCATAATCTGCATAACCTTTGCTTGCATCGGATCGGTGGGCATTGGTTGCATTTTCTGCATCAGCAGCATGCTGGCACCCATAATCAGAGGTAAAACAAAGTAAGGGTCTTTGGCTGACAGATCCTGAATCCATAGTATCCAAGGGGCATGCCGAATTTCTACAGACTCCAACAACACCCAGTAAAGAGCCAGAAAAACAGGCATCTGCAGCAGCATGGGAAAGCAACCGCCAGCCGGATTAACCTTCTCTTTTTTATACAGCCCCATCAACTCTTGAGACATTTTCTGACGATCATCACCGTAAAGTTCTTTCAGGCGCGCCATTTCAGGCTGCAAATTGCGCATTTTTGCCATTGATTTAAGGCTAGTTGCAGACAGCGGGTAGAGCAATAGTTTAATAAACAGGGTTAACAGGATAATCGACCAACCCCAGTTACCCACTACGTTATAAATGGCTTGCATAGCAAAGAAGATTGGCTTGGCCAACATCCAAAGAAAGCCATAATCGACCGTTAGGTCCAGATACTCAGCTAATTCAGCTAGCTTATCTTGATCTTTGGGGCCGACATAGAATTGCGCGCTGTAGCTGCCGACATTGCCGGGAGGCACAGTTATTGGTTGACCAGTAAAACCCATCAGATAGACATCTTTACCGCCTAATTTACGCAGGCTAAAGCTATTTTTATCCGCGCCTGGTGGAATCCAAGCACTCACAAAGTAATGCTGAACCATGGCAACCCAACCGCCCTCTACCGAGGCTCTGACTGTTTCATCCTCCATGTCGCCAAAATCATACTTGGCAAAGTTTTTCTCGGCTTCTCGCAAAGCTGCACCTAAATAAGGCTGAACACCAGTTGCCTCAACCAAAGGAGAATGAGAATCGCGCTTAATCTGGCCATAAAAAGTTGCAGCCCAGCTTAACGAGGTGCTGTTATTAATAAGGTATTCAACACTAATATCATAACCAGCTGGACTAAACTGAAAGCGTTTAACCAGCCGCACACCGTCCTGATTAAATGTTAGGTCCACATTAAGTACATCACCACCATCACTAAAATCATAATAATTTTGGGCAGTAACAAAGCGAGGACGGCCATCACGGGTATCAGTACCATTTGGACCAATTAAACCGCTCTGGGCAATATACATATTGTCAGTCGTGCGATTAAGTAACTGAAATGGTTGCCCACCATCTACAGCCAACTTAGTTAGGTGCTGTAATAAATTAACTTCGATAATGTCGCCACCGAGCGTATCAATAACCACTTCAATTACATCATTGCGAACGGTTACCAATTGAGAGCTGGGCAGAGTATCCTGAACCACCGTTGGCGACTGTTGACTGATGATTAACTGAGGGAGTTCATCTTCACCGCTAACTGGCGCAACAGCTTGGGGAATAGCACTATCAGCAGGTGGTATGGCATAACTACTTTGTTGAATAACGGGTAGCTCTCGACCGTCCTGAAACTGAGTCCACTCAATAACCAGTAACCAGGCAACGACACCCATACCACCTAATAATGTTGTTTTAAGCCAATCCATTCTATTTATAACTCTGTGTGATTATTGTTGCAGGCGGTATTTACATCAGTATCGGCTTGCCCACCGACCGGATCGTAACCCCCTGGATGAAAAGGGTGGCATTTTACAAGTCTTCTCACTGTAAGATACCCCCCCTTGAAAAACCCATAGCGATCAAATGACTCTTCAGCGTAACTAGAGCAGGTTGGGTAGAAACGACAGTTCTTGCCCATTAACGGACTAATCGCAAACCGATAGAGCTTGATTACACCAATTGCCAGTCTACGCATTGTTATCACCTAGAGATTCACAGCGCTGCCGAAGTCTGCACCAAGATTGATGCAACAACAAGTTCATCTCCTGTGCAGTCAATTGATCAGCACCTTTACGCGCCAAAAACACAATATCTAACGCTACAGGGAAATCAAATTGACGAAAAGTCTCGCGCACAACACGTTTTACGCGATTGCGGCCGACGGCCGTGGGGATATTTTTTTTACCAATAACTAACCCCAGCCGTGAATGACCAGAGTTATTAGGTAGTGCTAGAAGAAGAAGTTTTGGATGAGCGACCTTAAACCTATTGCGATCAAAAACCTCCTTATACTCAGAGGCTTTTAACAGGCGTCGATTCTTGGTTAAGGCGTAACTGGGCACGGGGCCCTAAAACCTTAAGCAGATAAACGCTTGCGGCCTTTAGCACGACGACGATTAAGAACAGCGCGACCACCAGGCGTAGCCATACGAGCTCTAAAACCATGGGTGCGTTTACGCTTTAAGTTACTAGGTTGAAATGTTCTTTTCATTGTCTTAATCCAAAAAATAATTGCGGTACTGATTTCAGGCGGGGGAGTCTAATGAAATTATCCCAGCATATCAATGGTTTATTATTTTAATGTTAAATAAGTATAACGCTTCGGATAGGCGAACTCACAGACAATTACTGCCTCACAGAAAAATAACAACTTACCCCCAGACTATTAACGCAGACAAGGCAAAACGCCGTTAAAATTATTTTTATGTACATAACCCCTGAATAACCCTGATAACTATCCACTAACTTTGTCACTTATTTCTGATTATTAATATCAACTGAAAATTAATACCATTACAAACAAAACTAGTAACATGCCTGGAACAGGTAAAATAACGCAGTTATACAGTAGAATTTTTAGTATAACTTTATGTTTTTAATCGTTATTTTTAATTTAACCACAATACCGGTGCCCCTTAATAACAATAACAATAACCTAATACATACTTTATATAGATAATATTACTAACCTATAACTTTGTAAGACATGACATAACCACAGACAAAAATCGTTCACAAAACTGCTTATTATTTAGTCACACACCCGTATAATGGCCGGCCAAATTTCCATAAGTACATTGAAAACCTATGCAATACCCAGAGATATTTGACGTAATCGTAATTGGCGGCGGCCATGCAGGCACAGAGGCATGTCTAGCCTCGGCGCGCATGGGTTGCAGTACATTGCTGCTAACGCACAATATTGAAACTCTGGGTCAGATGTCCTGTAATCCCGCTATTGGCGGTATTGGGAAAAGCCACCTAGTGAAGGAAATTGATGCGCTTGGTGGTGCTATGGCTATGGCAACAGATCTCGGTGGCATCCAATTTAGGGTGCTCAATGCTCGAAAAGGGCCTGCAGTAAGGGCTACCCGCGCCCAGGCAGATAGGGTCCGCTACAAAGCGGCCATCCGCAATATCTTAGAAAACCAACCTAACCTGACCATCTTTCAGCAAGCGGTTGATGACCTAATTATCGAAGGTGATCGGGTCACAGGTGCTATTACCCAAATGGGCTTGCGCTTTACTGCCAAGACGGTGGTTGTAACCGCCGGCACATTTTTGGCGGGAAAAGTACATATTGGTTTGGAAAATCATGCCGCTGGTCGAGCTGGAGACCCGCCAGCAGAGAATCTCGCTCAGCGGTTACGAGAATTACCGTTTAGAGTTGAGCGTTTAAAAACTGGTACTCCACCAAGAGTTGATGCTCGCAGTGTTGATTTTACCCATTTGCCAGAGCAGTGGGGAGACCAGCCCGAACCAGTAATGTCCTACATGGGGCGTGTTGAAGATCACCCTAAGCAAACCTGTTGTTGGATTACCTATACAAACACCACAACCCACGACATCATTCATGGTGGTATGGATCGCTCGCCAATGTATACGGGTGTTATCGACGGGGTAGGCCCCAGATACTGCCCCTCGATTGAAGATAAAGTGGTGCGATTTGCTGATAAAGACAAGCACCAGATTTTTGTTGAGCCTGAGGGTTTAGATACTCATGAGCTTTACCCCAATGGTATTTCAACGAGCCTGCCTTTTGATGTTCAGTTGAATTTTTTGCGCTCTATCAAAGGTTTTGAAAACGCGCATATTACTCGCCCTGGTTATGCCATTGAATATGACTATTTTAACCCTCAAGACCTAAAATACTCCCTAGAAACCAAATCGATAAACGGCCTGTTTTTTGCGGGCCAAATCAATGGCACTACAGGTTATGAGGAAGCGGGTGCGCAGGGCTTATTGGCCGGTACTAATGCGGCGTTGCAGGTTCAGGATAAAGATAGCTGGTGCCCCAGGCGCGACACTGCCTACATGGGCGTATTGGTCGACGACCTTATTAGCATGGGTACGGCAGAACCCTACCGCATGTTTACCAGCCGTGCGGAATACCGACTGTTGCTGCGTGAAGACAATGCCGATCTGCGCCTCACTGAAAAAGGTCGCGAATTGGGGTTGGTCAATGACAGTCGTTGGCAGCGCTTTTGTGACAAACGCGAAAGTATTGAATTAGAGCGACAGCGCCTGAAAGATACATGGGTTCAGCCTGGTACAGATCAGGCGCAAAAGCTTGCCGATTACATTGAAAATAAACTGTCCCACGAATATTCATTGTTTGACTTACTTAAACGACCTGAGTTAAGTCATAAAATCCTCAGTTCTCTGTATCCTGCTGCCGAAAATATAGTCGATGAGAAAGTTGCAGAGCAGGTCGAGATTGATGCCAAGTATTCAGGCTACATAAACCGGCAGCAAGATGAAGTCGATAAGTTACAACGCCATGAAAATACGCTTATTCCAACCGACTTTGATTACAAAAAGATCAGTGGTCTATCCAATGAGATAAAGCAAAAGCTTAGTGATGCTCAGCCACAAACTTTGGCCCGTGCTTCACGAGTGCCAGGTGTAACCCCAGCTGCCATTTCACTGCTGTTGGTGATGCTTAAAAAACATGCCGCCTAAGTCTACCTCCAACCAACCCCTTGATCCCTATAGCAGCGGGCCAAAAACGCAAAAGCGGGCCCAACTTCTGGCTGGCATGGAGGTGCTAGGTATACCTTGCACCACAGAACAACAGGACTTACTTCTAGCCTATCTCGATATGCTTGAGCGCTGGAACCAAACGTATAATCTCACCGCGATTCGCGATCCTATGCAAATGATTAATCTTCACTTGCTTGATAGCCTCGCGGTGCAGCCTCATATTGCAGGCAAAAAAAACCTGATTGATATTGGTACAGGCCCTGGCTTGCCAGGGATTCCTCTGGCGATTATGAACCCAGAGAAAAAATTTACCTTGCTGGACAGTGCCGGCAAGAAAACACGCTTCCTGTTTCAGGTGCGCACTGAGTTAGGGTTGGGTAACGTGCTTGAAGTTAATACACGTGCTGAAGCCTTTGTGCCGGACGTTCGTTATGACACAGTGCTAAGTCGCGCCTTTAGCTCTCTCCCGGATATGCTTAAAACATGCCAGCATCTGGTTAATAGCGACGGTTGCTTTTTAGCAATGAAAGGTAAATTACCGGAATCAGAGTTGAGCGCAATACCGAAAGACTATAAGGTCTCAGACTTGTGTCGATTAGCTATCCCCAATATTGATGGCGAACGGCATTTAATTACCATAACTCACAGCGAGTTATAAAGCTCATATAAGGTAAGTAGATCAGTGCGCATACTCTCAATAGCAAACCAGAAGGGCGGGGTCGGTAAAACGACGACCAGCGTCAACCTTGCTGCGTCACTGGCAGCTTACAAAAAACGCGTACTGTTAGTTGATATAGATCCCCAGGGCAACGCGACAATGGGTTCAGGCATTAACAAGCAAGATTGTAAGCTGAGTGTCTATCACGTGCTCACTGAAAAAAACACCATCGAAGATGTCATTGTGACTGCAGAGCAAGGTAAGTATCACCTACTCCCCTCAAATGGTGACCTGGTTGCTGCAGAAGTAGAGTTGATGCAAGAAATTGGTCGCGAAAGTCGACTTCGCCATGCCATTAAACGAGTGGCCAGTAACTATGACTACGTTATCATCGACTGCCCACCTTCATTAAATATGCTTACTGTTAATGCGCTGGTTGCCAGCGATGGTGTGTTGATCCCTATGCAGTGTGAATACTATGCGCTCGAGGGGCTGTCCGCGCTAAATAATACTATTCGTCAGATAGCCAAGCTTATCAATCCAAGATTAAAAATTGAGGGTATTTTGCGCACCATGTACGACCCTCGAAGTAGTCTGACTAATGCCGTGTCGGCGCAGCTGAGAAAATATTTCGGCGATCGCGTCTATCGCGTTAGCATCCCGCGCAATGTGCGCCTGGCTGAGGCGCCTAGCCACGGCATGCCAGCACTGGTTTATGATCGAAATTCTAAAGGATCTGTTGCCTACCTAGCACTGGCTGGTGAGATACTCCGCCAAGACAAAATACAACAGGACCAAAAATCCCAAGCATCAGGAAGCTAACCTCATGGCAACAAAACGACAAAGTCTTGGTAAAGGATTGGATGCTTTACTGGGTATTCAGGAAGAAACGGACATTTCCGATCAGAGCTCGGATACCCAAATTACTGCAAACTCCAGTGAACCCGCACTGGATGGAAAGCTGTGTCAGCTACCGGTAGAGTTCCTTCAGCGCGGCAAATACCAGCCACGGCGAGACCTCAATCCAGAGGCGTTACAGGAATTAGCCAGCTCAATTGCCACTCAGGGAGTTATGCAACCCATAGTAGTGCGTGCTGTAGGCCAAGATAAGTACGAAATAATTGCAGGTGAGCGCCGCTGGCGTGCAACTCAACAGGCAGGCCTCGATAGTATTCCAGCAATTGTTCGGGAAGTGTCGGACGAAGCTGCTATTGCCATGGCGTTGATCGAAAATATTCAGCGAGAAGACCTCAACCCTGTTGAAGAGAGTTTGGCGCTCATTCGATTACAGGATGAATTTAAGCTAACTCAACAGCAAGTAGCTGATGCGGTGGGAAAATCACGCTCAACAGTTACCAACTTGATGCGCCTCGCAACATTGGAATCTGCGGTGCAGCTTCAGGTTGAGCGCGGTGAACTTGAGTTAGGCCACGCCAAATGTTTGCTTGGGTTATCGGGTAATGTGCAGATACAGGCAGCTCGAACGGTTGCCGCCAACGCAATGACTGTCCGCCAGACCGAGGCGTTAGTGAAAAAACTTCAAAACCCAGCAGGCAAGAAAATCTTATCGAATCCGCTGGACAGCAGCCCAGATATTGTTCGTTTACAAGAACAGTTATCGGAAAAGGTTGGCGCTGCAGTGCAGATTCAGCACAGCGCGAAAGGCGCTGGCAAGCTGGTTTTTAAGTACAACAGCGTCGATGAACTAGAAGGTATTCTGGCACATCTAAAATAGCTCGCCATCTAACAGGCTAATTCCCGGTATATAAGGCATTTAGCGAGTTGAATATCACTAACACTATACCTATAATGCCGATCCGTTTGAGCAGGGGCTTGTTTTCCCTAAACCAAACGCTGGGACAAATGGCCGAAACGCATTATGACGACAATTCCCAAGCCGCCAATACATAGAGTTGCGCTCTACCAGCTGCTAGTGCTGCTGCCAGTGAGTGGAATGCTTATGGTGGTTGGTCAGGTGATAGCCTGTTCGGTTTTAATAGGCGGGTTAATTCAGATTGGGCCGCAGGCCTGGTTTGCTAGACGGGCTTACAGATACACCGGGGCTCGGCAAACGGATTTGGTTGTTCGTTCCATGTACCAAGGCGAGGCAGGGAAAATCGCCTTAACGGCTGCGATGTTTATAACCACTTTTATTTTGTGGGAGCAGCTCAACTTTTTGGTCGTTTTTAGTACTTTTATCGTAATGATGCCATTGCAATGGTTTATTACGATAAGACTATTGAAACAGTAGTATCAGATAATGCGCGGCATTGACCTAAGTGTCTGTCCGCTGAAAATACAATTGCATCGATTTAACGAGAGTTGAGATACATGGCAGGCGAAAATCCCGCAAGTACAACTGAATATATCCAGCACCACTTAACCAACCTGGTTTATGGCAACCATCCTGAAAATGGCTGGGGTTTTGCCCATGGCGGTCAAGAAGCAGCTGAAATGGGTTTCATGGCTATCCATGTTGACTCTATGGCCTGGTCTATTGGTTTGGGTGTATTGTTTTGTTGGTTATTTCGCACTGCCGCAAAGCGGGCGACTACTGGCGTACCCACGGGACTGTTAAACTTTGTTGAGTTGATCGTCGAGTTTATTGATGGTGCAGTAAAAGACAGCTTTCATGGTCGCAACAAGATGGTTGCCCCTCTGGCACTGACCATCTTTGTGTGGATATTCCTAATGAACTTTATGGACCTGCTGCCGGTTGATTTGATACCGGAGTTAATGCTGATGGCCGGTGTCCCCTACCAAAAGATTGTTCCATCCACAGATCCCAATATCACGCTAGGTATGGCGCTCGGTGTTTTTGTCCTGATGCTGTATTACTCAATAAAGATAAAAGGCACGGGCTTTGTCAGCGAGCTGACTATGCACCCTTTTAACCACTGGGCTTTTATACCAGTAAATTTGTTTATGGAAACGGTTGGATTGCTCGCCAAACCTTTTTCACTGGGTCTCAGACTTTTCGGCAACATGTATGCCGGCGAAATGATCTTTATCCTGATTGCGACAATGTTTGCAGCGGGCGCAGGTGCTGGCGTTATTGGCGGTGGACTGCATGCACAAATCTTTGGGGAGAACACCAGCGCATTGTTCTGGTTGGTTATCTTTATACTAGTCTGCGGTGTTTGCTGGCTAAACCTCAAAGAAAAAATATCCACGGGTAGAACAGTTTTGCTGTGTATGGTGTTTATGACCATAGGTGGCGGCTTGACAGCTTTGGGTGGCGGGTTAATGCAATGGGGCTGGGCGGTATTCCATATTCTGGTTATTACTCTGCAAGCATTTATCTTTATGGTTCTTACTGTCGTTTATCTCAGCATGGCGCATGAAGATCACTAATTTCACTTTATTAATTAACTACTAAAATCGGGAGTCTACGATGGAACTTATATACATTGCTGCGGCAATAATGCTCGGACTGGGCGCACTAGGGGCGGCTGTTGGTATGGGTCTTTTGGGCGGTAAGCTGATCGAAGGAACAGCGCGTCAACCAGAATTGGGTCCAATGCTTCAGGGCAAAATGTTCCTGCTAGCTGGTCTGATCGATGCTGTGCCAATTATTGGTGTTGGTATCGCGATGTACCTGATCTTTGTTGTTGCTCCAAGTGTTGGCGCGTAACAAACATAAATGATTTTTAACTCATCTATTAATGAGGTAATGGCGTGAATATTAATTTAACGCTTTTTGGTCAGATGGTGACCTTTGCATTCTTTGTGTGGTTTTGCATGAAGTTTGTGTGGCCGGTCATCATCGAGGCTATGGAAGAGCGCCAGAAAAAAATCGCTGATGGTCTTGATGCGGCCGACCGTGCCCTGCGTGATCTTGAACTGGCTCAGAACAAAGCGACTGACCAGATGAAAGAAGCCAAGCAGGAAGCGGCTGGCATTATCGATCAAGCTAATAAGCGAGCTAATCAAATCATTGATGAAGCGAAGCAGCAGGCTACAGCTGAGGGCGATCGCCTGAAAGCTGCGGCTCAAGCAGATATCGAGCAGGAAATTAACCGTGCTAAAGAAGAGTTGCGAGCCAATGTGGCTGGTCTGGCTCTTGCAGGTGCGGAAAAAGTGCTCGAAGCATCAATTGATGAGAAGTCTAATCGCGCGCTAGTAGACAAACTGGCAGCACAGCTGTAACCGAGGTTTAACATGGCAGAATTGAGCACATTAGCTCGGCCCTACGCAAAAGCAGCGTTTGAATTTGCTGCAGATGCCGGGGACCTGCAGGGGTGGTCTAAGAGCCTATCCATTGCGGGAGCTGTTGCACAGCAACCGGCTGTTGTTAAGCTTTTGAGCTCGCCGAGTTCAACAGCAGCGCAGCAGGCGTTGGCCGTGACTGATATCTGTGGTGATGAATTGGGTGAGACTGGGCAGAATTTTATTAAGATTCTGTCGGAAAATCGCCGATTGCAGTTACTGCCGCAGATCTCCCATCAGTTTGAAACCATGAAAGCCAACCGTGAAAAAGCGGTTGATGTTGACGTGGTTGCAGCGCATGAGATGGATGCTGAGCAACAGCAAAGTCTCAGCGATGCACTGAGCGCAAAATTAGAACGCAAAATTAACATGCAGGTTAGTTTAGACAAGAGCCTGCTGGGTGGTGCGGTAATACGCGCCGGGGATACCGTTATAGACGGGTCCATTCGTGGTCGTTTGACCAAACTCGCCGAATCACTAAATTCCTAAGGATTGAGGCCAAAGCATGCAGCAACTGAATCCATCAGAAATCAGCGAAATTATTAAGAGTCGTATTGACAACCTTAATGTTTCATCTGAAGCCCAAAATGAGGGCACCATTGTTTCCGTATCGGACGGTATCATTCGTATTCATGGTCTAGCAGACGTGATGTACGGCGAAATGATCGAATTCGATGGCGGTGTTTACGGTATGGCACTTAACCTCGAGCGCGACTCAGTCGGCGCCGTGGTACTGGGTGACTACCAGGCACTGGCCGAAGGACAAAAAGCCCGATGCACCGGACGTGTATTGGAAGTACCAGTAGGTCCCGAGCTAGAAGGTCGCGTTGTCGACGCTCTGGGTAACCCTATTGACGGTAAGGGACCGGTTAACGCCGCCCTCACCGATGCCATTGAAAAGGTTGCTCCTGGCGTAATTGAGCGTCAATCAGTTGATCAGCCAGTGCAAATTGGTTTGAAAGCGGTTGATACCATGGTGCCAATTGGCCGTGGCCAGCGCGAACTAATTATTGGTGACCGTCAAATCGGTAAGTCAGCCATTGCGGTTGACGCTATCATCAACCAGAAAGGCTCAGGTATTAAATGTATCTATGTAGCCGTTGGTCAAAAAGCTGCCTCCGTTGCTGCCGTTGTGCGCAAACTGGAAGAGCACGGCGCAATGGAACACACCATTGTTGTTGCTGCCACAGCTTCTGATCCAGCTGCCATGCAGTTCCTGGCTCCTTTTGCTGGTTGTTCAATGGGTGAGTACTATCGCGACCGCGGTCAAGATGCCCTTATCATCTATGATGATTTGACCAAGCAGGCCTGGGCCTACCGTCAAATCTCACTACTATTGAAGCGCCCTCCGGGCCGTGAAGCTTACCCTGGTGATGTCTTCTATTTGCACTCCCGTCTATTGGAGCGCGCGGCGCGTGTTAACGCCGATTATGTAGAAAAGTTCACTAATGGTGAGGTTAAAGGCCAGACAGGTTCATTGACTGCATTGCCAGTGATTGAAACTCAGGCGGGTGACGTATCTGCCTTTGTACCAACCAACGTGATTTCGATTACAGACGGTCAGATCTTCCTAGAAGCTGATATGTTTAACTCTGGTATTCGTCCTGCAATGAACGCCGGTATCTCGGTTTCTCGAGTGGGTGGTGCAGCGCAGACTAAAATCATTAAGAAACTGTCCGGTGGTATTCGTACCGCACTGGCACAGTATCGTGAACTGGCGGCATTCTCTCAGTTTGCCTCTGACCTTGATGATGCAACCAAAGCTCAGCTAGACCATGGTGAGCGCGTAACCGAGCTAATGAAGCAAAAGCAATATACGCCTCAAAGCATCGCCGAAATGGGCGTAATGGTTTATGCCGCTGACAACGGTTACCTACAGGCAGTCGAAGTTAACAAGATTGGTGATTTTGAAGGCGCCCTACTCTCCTTTATGAAAGCTGAGCACGGCGACCTGATGGAGCAAATCAATCAGTCAGGGGATTACAACGACGATATCGGAGCTGGTTTTAAAGCTGCTCTGGATAAGTTTGTTGCAACCCAAACCTGGTAAGTCAGAGTAATCGGACAGGCATAAAGCATGGCTATCGGAAAAGAAGTCAAAACCAAAATTGCTAGTATTGGCAGCAAGCAGAAGATCACTAGCGCCATGGAAATGGTTGCGGCGAGTAAAATGCGTCGCGCTCAGGATCGCATGGCATTGGGCAAGCCCTATGCCCAGCGCATCCGTGATGTTGTCGGCCATATCGCCAACGCAGTGTCAGAATACAAGCATCAGTATCTGGACGAGCGCGAAGTAAAGCGCGTGGCGTACGTGGTTATTTCTACAGATCGAGGCCTCTGTGGCGGCTTGAACATAAACCTGTTCAAGGCGGCGCTTAAATCAATGAAAGAATGGTCTGATCAGGGTGTAGAGGTTGATATCTGTGCAGTCGGCAACAAAGCGGCCAGCTTCTTTGGGACAGTTGGCGGCAATATAGTTGCGGCGGTTAAAGACGTAGGTGATGAGCCCAATGCAGCAGACCTGATCGGCGGTGTAAAGGTAATGTTGGACGCCTTTGATAAAGGCACTATCGACAAGCTGTTTGTGGTGAGCAACGAATTTGTTAATACCATGACCCAGTCGCCAACCGTTGAGCAGCTTCTGCCACTGGCGGCCTCTGATGATAGCAGCCTCAACCATCACTGGGACTATATCTACGAGCCAGATGCTCAGGAACTGCTGGATGGCCTGTTGATTCGCTATATCGAATCCCAGGTTTACCAGGGCGTTGTAGAAAACAAAGCCTGCGAGCAGGCGGCCCGAATGCTAGCAATGAAAAATGCCACCGACAATGCCGGTGACATGATTGACGAATTACAACTGCTTTATAACAAAGCGCGTCAGGCAGCGATTACCCAAGAGCTGTCAGAAATTGTAAGTGGCGCAGCGGCTGTATAAAGCCAAACGAATTTTAAAGGTTTAGTTAAGAGGAACCGGACATGAGTAGTGGACGTATCGTACAAATTATTGGCGCCGTGATCGATGTGGAATTTC
>CBFIGD010000039.1:0-30405 GCA_965662065.1 uncultured Porticoccaceae bacterium
TAGGTATGCAGCGCCAAGGCATGAACTGGCCCTTTCAGCTCATCTGCCAGCAGCGCATAAACAGCTTGGTGACGCTGCACTAGGCGCTTACCGTTAAACTGATCTGTGACAACAACCACTTTAAAATGACTTTCAGAACCCGCTGGTACCGAATGCATATAACTTTCATTAGTTACCTGCAGCACCTCAGGGCTAAGAGCCTCTGTCAATCGATCAGTAATCGTTGCCTCAATTGGACCCATCTACATTCCACCGACAAGATTAATCATCACACCAGCAGCCACCGCAGAGCCAATAACACCGGCAACATTGGGACCCATAGCATGCATCAATAAGAAGTTTTGTGGATTGGCCTCAAGCCCCACCTTATTGGCAACACGGGCGGCCATAGGAACAGCCGAAACACCGGCGGCACCAATTAGCGGATTAACCTTGTGCTTGGCAAATACATTCATCAGCTTGGCCATCAATACACCAGAGGCAGTACCAATACAAAAGGCAACAGCGCCCAGGCCCAAAATACCCATGGTTTCGGGGTTGAGGAATTTCTCGGCACTCATTTTTGAGCCCACCCCCAAACCGAGGAATATTGTTACTATATTGATCAACGCATTTTGCGTCGTGTCACTGAGACGATTAACCACCCCACATTCGCGCATCAGATTACCAAAGCAAAACATACCCAGCAGCGGCGCCGCGTCGGGCAGCAGCATAGCAACCAGCACCAATAATGTCAGAGGAAAAACAATACGCTCAGTCTTAGTTACATAGCGCAGCTGCTCCATTTTAATTTCACGCTCGGCCGGTGAGGTCAGTGCGCGCATAATGGGTGGCTGAATAATCGGTACCAGTGCCATATAAGAGTATGCGGCAACTGCAATAGCGCCGAGTAAATCAGGCGCCAGCTTACTCGTAACAAAGATTGCAGTGGGGCCATCAGCACCACCAATAATGCCGATCGATGCGGCTTCGCGAATCGTAAAGTCAAGGATACCAAAGTGGCTCAAGGCGACTGCGCCCAGTACTGTGGTGAAAATACCCACCTGCGCTGCAGCGCCTAACAGCAGTGTTTTGGGGTTTGCCAGCAGCGGACCAAAATCCGTCATACCGCCCACACCCATAAATATCACCAACGGAAACAGGCCTGTTTCAATACCCGCATGATAAATGTAATACAGCAGCCCTCCCGGACTTTCCATATGCCCCATCGCATCGTAGATGGGTGCCGCATCAAAACCGGCACCAGGAATATTAGCCAGAATAGTACCGAAACCAATCGGCACTAAAAGTAACGGCTCAAAGCCTTTGCTGATGGCCAGAAACAACAGCGTCAGTCCTACCAGTATCATGACAAGCTGACCTAACTCCATCTGTGCCAAACCGGAACTGGCCCATATACTCAACAGGTTATCCATTTTAAAAGTCTCCTTAAGCCAGGGTTACCAATACATCACCCACTGCGCAGTTGTCGCCTGCCTGAACACGCACCTCAACAATATTGCCATTGGCCGGTGCGCTAATAGAGGTTTCCATCTTCATGGCTTCAAGAATAATAATCGTCTCACCTTCGGTTACCGCCTGCCCCGGCTGCACCAGCACCTTGACCACAGTGCCAGCCAGTGGCGCATTAACCGGGTTGCCGCCTGTTGCTGGAACAGCACTGACGGCAGGCGCAGCAACTGCACCACCCACTGGTGCAATGCCACTGATATCGCCGCCATTGGCAACACTTACTGTGTAGGATTTGCCTTCCACCTCAACGGTATAGATCTCTTCGCCCGCAGCGTTGGTCTGTGCCGCTGACTTGCCTGTAGGCACAGGCTCAAAGGCCTCTGGGTTGTTTTTATTTTGCAAAAACTTCAGACCCACCTGGGGAAACAGCGAATAGGTCAGCACATCATCAATCTGCCCTTCTCCGGCACTTAGTGCAAAGCCATGCTCTGCAGACAGGCCTTCAAGTTCCATGGTCAAGGCTTCAAGCTCAGGCTCAAGATTGTCTGCCGGACGGCAGGTAATGACCTCTTCGCCCTCATCCAATACTCGAGCCTGCAACTCGGCATTCATCGGCGCTGGCGTGGCACCATATTCACCGCGCAAAACACCAGACGTTTCTTTGGAGATAGACTTATAACGCTCGCCGGTCAGTACATTGAGTACTGCCTGGGTGCCAACAATTTGCGACGTTGGTGTTACCAGTGGAATATAGCCTAGATCCTCACGTACTCGCGGAATCTCCGCCAACACATCGTCGAGCCTGTCTTCTGCACCCTGCTGACGAAGCTGGCCTTCCATATTGGTCAGCATGCCACCGGGCACCTGTGCCACCAGAATACGCGAATCAACACCGCGCATTGAACCTTCAAATTCAGCGTATTTCTTGCGTACTTCTCTAAAGTAGGCAGCAATTTCTTCAAGCTTTTCAATATTTAGCCCAGTATCCTGCTCTGTACCTTGAAAAATCGATACCACAGATTCTGTCGCAGAGTGACCATAGGTCATCGACATGGAAGAGATCGCGGTATCAACATTATCGATGCCCGCTTCTACACATTTCATAATCGTGCTGGTAGATAGCCCAGTAGTAGCATGGGCATGCAGCTGGATTGGGATATTCACAGCCTTCTTGAGACGCGTTACCAGATCGAATCCAGCATAGGGTGTCAGCAACCCGGCCATGTCTTTGATACAGATAGAGTCCGCACCGGCATCTTCAATCTGGCGCGCCTGATCAACCCACAACTCAGTGGTATGAACCGGGCTAACCGTATAAGAAATTGTACCCTGCGCATGCTTGCCAACCTGCTTTACTACACGCAGTGCGGTCTCCAGGTTGCGCATATCATTCATGGCATCAAAAACACGGAATACATCAATGCCATTAATCGCGGCGCGCTCAACAAACTTTTCTACCACATCATCAGCATAGTGACGGTAACCAAGAATATTCTGACCGCGAAAAAGCATCTGCTGTGGCGTATTGGGCATGGCCTTTTTAATTTCGCGGATGCGGTCCCAGGGGTCTTCACCCAGAAAGCGAATACAAGCATCAAACGTAGCCCCACCCCAGGATTCCATTGACCAATAGCCAATCTGATCAAGTTTTTCAGCAATCGGGAGCATATCGTCGATACGCATACGAGTGGCAAATAAAGATTGATGGGCATCGCGAAGAACAACTTCCGTTATGCCGAGCGCAGAGGTTTTAGAGGGCATGGTAAAGTCCGTGTAAGTAAATTCTAGTTAAAGTTGAATTGGTGTTTATTTGTGCTTGCCGTCTCAGAATGATCAAGACCGATGCTGATCCAGAGCGGCCTGTATCGCCTTTACAATGCGCGGCTCAATGGTTTGCTCAGTCATTGCTGCCACAGGGGCAGAGACAACTTCAGCCTGTTCCGGCACCAGGCGATTGACCGCCTGCGACATCAGACTAGTAATACCAACAAGTAAGGTTAAAAAGGTAAATACGGTACCCATGCCATACAGCATTAAGTCCAGCCCCTGAGCAATCAGCGTTGATTCCATTAATAATCCAAAATAGTGTCGTAAAGTTGGTCGTAAATAGCTTTGAAAAGGGCCGCAAAACACGCCAAATATGCTCGGCGGCGACCCGAAGAGCAAAACTATAGCAATAAGCCGAATTTTTGCAAGTTAGGCTTTGCTTTCAGCAGTGGTAAACCTACAATCCGCTCTCGATCACAGCCAAAACAAGGAAAAATACCACAATGCGCATTAAAGAGCTTCTAAACCAGCGATTTTCAGCCGCCATGCAGGCCGCCGGAATTCCCAGTGAATGCTCCCCGACTCTGGCATTAAGTGGTAAACCTCAATTTGGTGACTATCAGGCCAATGGCGCCATGGGTGCCGCTAAGCGCGTGGGCACTAATCCCCGCGAGCTAGCGCAGAAGATTCTCGACAACTTGGATCTCGACGGCATAGCTTCCAAGCTGGAAATTGCCGGCCCCGGATTTATCAACATCCATCTTGATCCAGCGTTCTTAGCCCACAGCCTGGCACAGCCAAGCCCAGATGCCGCCGGTGAAAAGCAAACGGTCGTGGTCGATCACTCTTCTCCAAACCTGGCGAAGGAAATGCATGTCGGCCATCTGCGCTCCACCATTATCGGTGACTCATTGTCGCGGATACTGGAATACCAGGGCCATAAGGTTATTCGTCAAAACCACATGGGCGACTGGGGTACACAGTTTGGTATGTTGATTGCCGAACTCGAAGAGCATCTAGGCGAGGGCGAACAGGCAGAGCTTGCGCTAAATGATTTAGAAGTATTTTATCAGCAGTCAAAAACGCATTTTGATGCAGACCCTGCATTCGCCGATCGCGCTCGCGCCTATGTCGTAAAGCTACAGTCTGGTGATCAACATTGCCGCAACCTGTGGCGGCAGTTTATTTCTGTTTCGGTAGCCCATAACCTGGATATCTATGAGCGACTAAATGTTGGCTTGCGCGAACAGCATATTGCAGCCGAAAGCTCCTATAACGATGATCTCGACAATGTTGTTCAGATGCTTGTGGACCAAGGTTTGGCCGTAGAGTCAGACGGCGCAAAAGTCGTATTTTTATCCGAGCTGGCAGATAAAAATGGTGACCCCTCACCAATGATCGTACAAAAATCTGGTGGTGGTTTTCTGTATGCCAGCAGCGATTTAGCTGCTCTGCGTCACCGTGTTGACACATTAGAGGCCGACCGCATTCTATATTTCATTGATGCGCGCCAGTCACTGCATATGAAACAGGTTTTTATCACTGGCCGTAAAGCTGGCTTTGCACCAGAGCAAGTAAGCCTCGAACACCATGCTTTTGGCACCATGATGGGCAGTGATGGCCGACCATTCAAAACGCGCAGCGGCGGCACTGTTAAGTTAGCAGATTTGTTAGTGGAAGCGGTAGAACGTGCCGAACGGTTAGTGCGCGAGAAAAACACCGAACTCGATGACAATGAAATAGCCGTGGTGGCGCGTAAAATTGGCATTGGAGCCATTAAATATGCTGACCTGAGTATTACTCGCACCAACGACTATATTTTTAATTGGGATGCGATGATGTCTTTCGAGGGTAATACCGCACCCTATCTGCAGTACGCCTATACCAGAATTCGCAGCATCTTCCGCAAAGCCGGAATCGACGCGGAGACATTTTCAGCGCCGATAGACATAGTTCAGGCGCAGGAAAAAAATCTCGCATTTAAGCTTTTGCAGTTTGATGAAGTAATCGACCAGGTAGCGGCAGATTGTTACCCGCATACTCTCTGTAGCTATCTGTATGAATTGGCTAGCGCCTATATGACATTTTATGAACACTGCCCTGTGCTCAAAGATGATGTCTCAGCCGCAACACAACAGAGCCGCTTGCAGCTTTGTGCACTAACAGCTTCAACCTTGGCTCAGGGACTGGACCTTTTGGGCATTGAAGTTATGGAGAAAATGTAAGGCTGATTATTTGCCAATTTGATTTTTGTAAAGTGCAGTTGTAACCGGGTCAAAACAGCAAAACACCACTGACTCCATCAATGGATTCTGACGCAGTGCACTGTTCACCTCTGCTATCGCGACTTTAATCGCTCGCCGCGTCGGAAATCCCGATTCTCCGCAGCTAATAGCCGGGAATGCAATACTTTTAACATTGTGTTTTTTAGCCTCGATCATGGCCTTGTAATAACAGGAAGCTAACAACTGTTCTTCTCTGTGCTCACCGCCCCGCCATGCTGGTCCTACCGTGTGAATAACCATATTTGCCGCCAATCTGAATCCTGGAGTCACTCTAATTTCACCAACCGGACAATGTCCTATTGCCTGGCAGGCGTGCTCAAATTCATTTCCGGCCACACGCCGAATTGCATCGCTCACGCCATTGCCAACAGCTAAGCTAGAGTTAGCAGCATTGACGATAATATCGACATTTAATTGGGTGATATCACCCTGATGGATTTTGACTCGGTGCACGCGCTCTTGACCTCGAAATGAACATTCCAAGTATAAGAAAAGCGACTTAGCAAAATGTTGATGGCTGTCACAACAAAACCGTGAAATGCCATTGTCAGACAAGCCGCGGTCAGAGCTGACTGCGCATCTTATCGAATTGCTCGAGCACTTTGTTACTTTGAACCTGCGCACCAAGACGGGTGACCAGGAAAATTGCCAGAACAGAGAACAAAAAGCCCGGCACCAGTGAGAACAAATCGAAGATGCCTGAGTTGTATGCTGAGCTGCCCAAAGCCTCCCATACAATAACGGTAACACCACCGACCAAGATGCCCGCCAGGGCACCGGCAGCCGTCATAGCGCGCCAGTATAAACTCAGCAAAATTGCAGGGCCCAACGAAGCACCCAGTCCAGCCCAGGCATAGGACACCACATCCAGAACCTTACTGTCAGGCTTCATGGCTAGCACAGTGGCCAGTAATGCCATTACAATCACAGCGATACGCCCTATCTTCAGACGCTTCTCCGGCGTTAAAGAGCCCTTAGCCCCTATTGAAGAGCCCTTAGCCCCTAATAAAGAGCCCTTAGCCACCATCGGGTAGAGGTCTTCAGCCAGAGTGGCAGAACAAACCAACAGCTGGGAATCAACCGTACTCATGATAGCGGCAAGAATCGCGGCCAGCAGCACACCAGCAATGAGAGGGTGGAAGACAAGGCTCGTCAATTCAATAAATACGCGCTCGGAATCCGCCAGTGGGTCGGCCAGATACACCGTGCCGCAAAGCCCCACTAGGATCGCCATCAGATAACCTACAAATGACCAGCTCACACCAATTGCTGTAGCAACACCCACCTCATCGGCAGAGCGTATCGCTTTAAAACGTGCCAGCACGTGGGGCAAACCAAAGTAACCTAGACCCCAGCCCAGAAGACTAATGATCTCCAACCAACTCAGAGAAACCCCCTTGGCATTGGTAAAGATATTCAATAATTCAGGGTTAACCGCGGCCACTTGACCGGCAAAGCCATCCATGCCACCCGCATTAGAAATTACTAGCACAGGCACGGCGATAAGGGCGGCAAGCATCAACAGGCCCTGAAATACATCAGTCCATGAAACCGCCAAAAACCCACCAAACAAGGTATAAAAAAGAATAAGAACCACACCAGCGAAGACAGCCACAATATAGTCAAGACCAAAAACGGCATTAAACAATTTGCCGCCAGCAATCAAGCCAGAGCCAACATAGAACAAGAAAAATAGCAGAATCGCCAACCCGGCAATTATCTTTAACCAGGGTTTGGTATCGCCAAAGCGGCGCTGTAAATAAGACGGCACTGTGACCGCATCATCCAATAACACCGAGTAAAGACGCAGACGCTTGGCCATCAGCATCCAGTTGGCAGCCACACCTATGGTTAAACCCAGAGTAATCCAGAATGCTTCCAGGCCAGCCATATAGGCATAACCAGGGAGGCCTAACAGCACCCAACCACTCATATCCGAGGCACCGGCACTGATCGCTGAAACAGCAGGCGAAAGGTTTCTGCCGCCGAGAAAATAGTCCGAGGCATTTTTAGTGCGCACATAGGCGTAAAATCCAATCGCCAACACAATGGCAACATACAGGATAAAAGCAATTATGCTAGGTAGAGATAACTCGGACATGGGTCGGCCTTATTTTTATTATGAAATATTGATAGCGCGAATATGAGATTCGACTTCCAGGTAATCAGACTCAGAAGCTATTCCTCGATCCAGCTGTAATCCAGTAAAATCAAAGAGATCAGTATCGGCTAACTGGGACGGCGCGACATGCTTGATTGCGCTAAAAATTGTGTCAATACGACCGGGGAACTGTCTCTCCCAGGCGACCAGCATCTCTTTTACAACATTGCGCTGCAACCCTTCTTGAGAGCCGCAGAGGTTACAGGGAATAATGGGAAACTGCTTGAGCTCTGCCAGGGCAATTAGGTCGGTCTCGCGGCAATAAGCCAGCGGACGAATCAACATATTTTTCTTGTCATCAGACAGCAGCTTAGGTGGCATGGCTTTGAGCTTGCCCTGATAAAACATATTCAAAAATAATGTTTCAACAATATCATCACGATGATGACCAAGGGCAACCTTGGAGCAACCAATCTGCTCGGCAAATCCATACAATGTGCCGCGGCGCAATCTGGAGCACAGACTGCAGTATGTCTTACCGTCTGGAATTTTGCTGGTGACGATACTGTAGGTGTCTTTCTCAAGAATATGGTACTCAATATCCAATGTATCCAGATAGGCGGGCAGCACATGTTCGGGAAAACCTGGTTGCTTTTGATCCAGATTAACCGCAACTAACTCAAATTTTACCGGCGCGTTCTTTTGCAGATTCATCAGAATATCGAGCATAGCGTAAGAATCTTTACCGCCAGACAGGCACACCATCACCCGGTCGCCCTCTTCGATCATATTGTAGTCAGCCACGGCCTTGCCAACATTGCGCCGCAGACGCTTTTGTAGCTTGTTGGCTTCCAGCTGATTTTTACGCAGAGGCATCGATAGACCCAGTTGATTAAAACCTTACCATTGTAATTGCACAGCGGGGGTTTCACCAAGCAGGTCCGACCGGTTTAGCTAAATAATTAGCCCTTTATAGGGGCCAGATAACATCGGGAGAATTAATACGAGCATCATAGGCATAGTTAATATCGCCTTTAAACCCAAGTAGATAAAGCGCCTTATTGTCGTCGGCATAATGGGCAAACACCTTTAGCAGCTTCTTATTGTCTGCACCAAAATCAGCGGCGTACCAGTCGAAAATGCTCGACGCCTGCATACTGCGCTTATCAAATTCCAAACCACGGGGATGATTGATAAATTCTCGCGCAGATTTTGTTAACAACTTACTGCTGTTAACCGCTGTATAGGCGTGACTCTGGATATTGGGGCAACCCAATGTGGCGCAGCTCAAACCAAAGATCACTTTATGGTCCTGCCAGATCGGTCGCAATATGCGATTTTCAATATCAGCGAGACTTAGCTTTATCCCATTAATCTTGACCAAGTTCTTGCGCTTAATAGAGGATTTGGCCAGAGACTTAACCGGATAAGCATGGAGTACTTTCTGAATGGTCAACCCGTTATAGAGATTCAACCAATAAGCTTTTTGCTCCCTGCGAGAATACTCTCGCGGATCTAGCTTAGCCATTCGCTTGATATATCGATCAAGCTTGTTTTTATCCGCACGCGTAACATCAGCATAGCGAAACCGGTTGATTCCTGAGGGATGATTAGGCACCACATAGGTGGTTAAAAATTCATCAAATTGCTGATGATTAATACTGTTGTAATTACTCTCGTTGCTCTTATCCCAAACTGCCCAGTAATGGGTTTTAATGTTGGCGATAGCACTGTGGCAAAACGCTATGCTTGAAATAACTGACAGTAACAAAATACTGATCTTTAACCAGCGTCTCGAACACTCTTTACCTAACCGCATAGTAATCTCCATTTTTATGTGGTGTATTTCTCAGGCGTATTTGGGTACCCTTGCCGCCCAGTCGACTTGATATCACTGGCGCTCAGAAGATTCCATTGGAGGAGCAAATAGTTTGAAGCCGATCACGTCCGTAAGCTCGCACGAGTCACAGATTCTAAGTAGAGACCAACAGTTTGTCTGGCACCCGTACTCCTCATTAACCGCCCCTATCCCGGCCTATGAAGTGGTGTCGGCGGAGGGTGTCAACCTCCATTTAGCCGATGGCACTGTTCTCATTGACGGGATGGCCTCCTGGTGGTGCGCCATCCACGGCTATAATCACCCGGTATTAAACGATGCGGCCAAAAGCCAGATAGATAAAATGAGTCATGTGATGTTTGGCGGCATAACCCATGCGCCCGCGGTCGATCTCTGTGAAAAGTTGGTTCAGATAACCCCCCCCGGGCTGGATAAGGTTTTTCTCTCGGACTCCGGCTCAGTGGCCGTCGAAGTAGCCATCAAGATGGCATTCCAATATTGGATCTCCGTAGGTCAGCCAAACAAGCATAAATTACTCAGTCTTCGCAATGGTTACCATGGCGATACCTTCGCCGCGATGTCTGCCTGTGATCCGGTTACTGGTATGCATCACATGTTTGAGCAGGTAGTGGCTAAACAGCACTTTGCGCCAGCCCCACAGATTGCAGTGCATGAACCCTGGAACGAACAAGACATTGCCGAATTTGCGCAAATAATTGCCCATAAAAAAGATCAGTTAGCCGCCGTTATTCTAGAGCCTATAGTCCAGGGCGCTGGTGGTATGCGTTTTTACTCGCCGCATTATTTAAAGGCCGTACGTGAACTCTGCAACCAGCACAATGTTTTGCTAATCGCCGATGAAATCGCCACCGGATTTGGCCGCAGTGGCAAATTATTTGCCTGTGAATGGGCGCACATCTCGCCCGACATTATGTGTCTGGGCAAGGCCATTACCGGCGGCTATATGACTCTGGCAGCGACGCTATGCAGCGAAGAAGTAAGCCGCGGCATCTGTGAGGGCGAAGCTGGCTGTTTTATGCACGGTCCTACTTTTATGGGTAACCCGCTGGCCTGCTCAGTGGCCAATGCCAGTATTGATCTGCTGCTAAGTAGCGACTGGCAAACGAATATCCAGCGTATCGAATCTGCACTAAAAAATGCATTAGCTAAATTTGACGCTCTGGGTACTGTCGCCGAGACTAGGGTACTGGGGGCTATTGGCGTTATTGAAATGCACGAGCCAGTGAATCTGGCAGAGATTCAAAAAATGTTTGTGGCGGAGGGAGTTTGGGTGCGGCCCTTTGGCAAGCTGGTCTATGTTATGCCTCCCTATATCAGCACAGATGCAGAACTCAATCGACTGATACAGGGCATTTATCGTGTATTAAAGCAGCTTTAGAATAGAATGCGGCTTTAGAGCGCAGCCTCATGCTCAGGTTTTTGCAGCTGATCTAGGTCATAGCCCAACTCGACAACAAATTGCTCCAGCTCAGCGTACCTCTCAGCACTAATCTGTGGTGTCCTGGCCATAATCCACACATAGTCGCGACTATTGCGTCCAATCACTGTGTACTGATAGTCCTTATCCAAATAGACAATGCGGTAGTCCGCTTTAATAGGCCATATAAACTGCATACCCCAAACGGCATTGCTACTGTCACGGATAAACCCTCGCGGCTGATAGATTTTTTGCTCGCCATCCAGAGCACCAGCATTGAAGGTAAAGGTAGTGGCAACAGTACCATCGACATCCAGGCGATAAGACTCAATGGGATTGAATGCATCCTTCTCCAGGAAGGTTGGGATATTGGCAATCACATACCAGTCGCCCATAAAGCGCTCTATATCAACCTGCTCTACGGTGGCCATAGGTTTGTGGCTGCTACAGCCAGCTATAAACAACAGCGATAGCACTAGTGTAATATTCAAATGTTTCATGTCAGTTTACCTTAATTAGATGCGCTGATATTTAAGCACTGCACCTGTCTTTAATTTTGTTTGCAATGACAGCCAGTCGCCAGCGGCGCTGTACTGCAGATGAATATCGCTTTTGCGTGCCGCGATAGTCATATGAGTGGTACCGTCTTCTGGCGCAACACGGCTACTAATAACGACAGGCATATATTCCCCTGTCTCGACATTGAGCAGCTGCTCACCCCTCAATAGATCAGGATTCCAGTAAGCGAAGCTGCGCACACAGCCTTCGATAGTTTCGACGCCCTGCTCATTCTGCACCGACAGGCCTGACGCCACGGCACTCGCTTGTAACCATTGCTTTTTACTCTGGCGTTCAGTTTGACTACTGACATCTGTCAGGCAACTCCCCCTCCAAATCTCATTAGCTTGATGTTGGTAGGTGACTCTCTTAACCAGAAAAACCTTAAAATCCAATGCCATTGTTGAACTAACTGACACTAACTCTCCCTGTTCGACAACCACAAATTTGTGGCTGCCTACCTCGCGCTCGTTGATCAGCACCTTAAAGTTCCAGTGCTGCTCCGATTTGCTGTCAGCCCAAAGTAATTGACTGCAAAAGAGTAACGCTAACATAACGATTCGCATCATTATTCGTCGCTCACTTTTTTAAGCGGTGGCCAGGGAAAGAAACTACTGGTGCAGTCTCTATATGATTGATAATCCGGCCGTCGTTCAACAATACCCCGCTCCATCAAACTCACGCCAGAGACCTTCAACAGTAACAGTGACATTACCAATGGTGCTATCAAAATCACCGCATCCTCCGTTGCAAGAGCTGCGGGAACAGCAAACACAAACCATCCCCACCAGACACAAAATTCACCGAAATAATTAGGGTGGCGACTGTAACGCCACAAACCGGAATCAAGCGTTTGCTGTTGCTTAATAACCCGCTGATTAAAGCGGTGCAACTGGTTGTCTGCAATGGTTTCAATAATCATGCCCAGCAACCAAATAGCAACGCCGACTGAGTGGAACAGCGTCCACTGGAGGTCACTGTCAACGAGAAACCCCGGCACAAAACTCAGACTAATAAGCCAAACAAGAGAGGCCTGAACCATAAAAATAAGATAGAAGCTTTTGAGCGCAAAGTTAGGCGAGTTCTTTTTGCGGATCGCACTGTACCGGCGATCTTCCGGTTGGTTACGCCCGCGTTTTATCAAGTACGTTGCGAGTCGCAGAGCCCAAATACTGACCATAGCGAGAAGTACCAGGTTAACGGTACTCTCTACTTCGGCGTGAGAAAAATAGACCAAGATCGCGGCCAATAACATGATTGACCAGCTGTAATCAACGATGCTGACATCATCCTGGTAAAGGCTAACCAGCCACATGGCTACAGCCATCAGAAACAAGACAGCTATGGGCTCAAACATTAAGGGATGCATCAGGCGTGCCAACCAATATCAGCGTGCGTAAAAATCATTCTAAGGATCATAAAAACCCCGCTTTTTTTATTATTAGTTGCTATACGCTCGTTAACAATAAAGCGATCAGTGCCCGAAGCTTTGCCCCTACTCTTGTTGGGGCTCAGCGTTTTAAGCGTCTCGCTTGTTCCAGGCTATCACTCGTTTTTTGCCGAGCGACCTTATTCTTTTTGATCAACACATAAGTTGAACCCGCACCACCATGGGGCTTTTGGGCTGTATGGAAAGCCAACACCTGATCAAACTGCCGCAGCCAATGATTCACGCAACTCTTTAGTTTCGCCGGCTGTTCTAGCCCAACGCCCATTCCATGGGTTATCAAGCCACAGCGCACGCCATGTTTGTGGCAGTCATCGACAAAGCGAAACAGCGCATTGCGCGCCTGTTCAACGGAATGACGATGAAGGTCGAGTCGCGACTGGATCTCGTACTTGCCCATACGCAGATTTTTGTAAACCCCGTGCTGCACACCTGGCCGCGCGAACTCTAAAAACTCATGCGGATCAACTGGCTCAATTGAAGAGATGGGGTCGAGAAAGTTACCCTCCCGCACCTGCTCTTGCTGGGCAGACTTACGCCGCGCCAACACGCCGGGGGTGACCTCCGTAGGCTTGGCAATATGGTTAGCTCCCTTGCCGCGAAGAGGCTCTACATCATCGCCAAGAAGCTGGCCAAACGGCTTGTCTAGATCATCATCTGTGGATGACATTACAGTTCCTGTCAGTTTCTATTAAGGCTTATTTAACTGCTCGTCAGCATATGATTTGCGGTAAGATAGCGGGCTAAATTATGGAGCCGAAAATGCACGTTTCTGCCAATCATGTTATCAGCGTTCACTATAACCTTCGAGATGATAATAACGAACTTATTGATTCAACTTACGATGATGACAAGCCCATGGTTTATTTGCATGGCCGCCGCCAGATGATAGACGGTTTCGAAGCTGCCGTCGCCAAAGCTGAGGTAGGCGCCAAACTATCATTCTCGGTAATGCCTGCAGAGGGTTATGGGCTGCGAAATATCAACCATACTCAGCGTATACCGATTAAATACCTTAAACATGAGGGCAGACTAACTGTTGGCAAAAATATTCATGTCAACACAGATAATGGCGTCAAACCCGGCTCTATCATTAAGGTTGGCAAGTTTAATGTTGATGTAGATATGAACCATCCGCTGGCCGGCAAAAACCTACATTTTGACGTTGAGATTGTGGATATTCGCAAAGCGCGCGATGAGGAAATTTCTCACGGTCATGTGCATGGGGATAGTGGCTGCGGTCATGCCTGAACTCGCTGGGTATCAGTACGCACTGATTGCTGGAATCTTTATCTGGAGCGGCTTTGTGCGCTCCGGTCTCGGCTTTGGTGGCGCCTTGTTTACCCTGCCTTTTTTACTGCTTATCCATAATGATCCGCTCATTTTTCTACCTATTATTTCGATCCATCTGCTGATTTTTGCCGGATTAACTATTATTCAGGCAGAGCGTAAACCCAAGGGCCACAGCGATAATCAGGGTACCGTAAACTGGACCTTTGTACGCTACGCACTACTAATAATGATTATCCCCAAACTCGCCGGGGTCATTGGCGTGCTGGTGCTGCCCACCGTGTTGATGAATATCATTATATTTACACTCATTGCAGGCTACTCAATCACCTACATTGTCGGCAAGCCAATGCAGAGCAAAAGTCGCATTTTAGATGTGGTGTTTCTAATCGTGGCGGCCTATATCAGCGGCACATCATTGATAGGCGGGCCATTGGTCATTGCTGTTGCCCTGCGACATATAAAACCCCATGAATTTCGCAATACATTATTTATGGTCTGGTGTGTGCTGGTCGCCATAAAACTCTGTGCCTTTATTATCGCCGACGTCGATATACAGCTTCTCGGCGCGCTGTGGTTACTGCCATTTGCTGGCATTGGTCATGTGATTGGTCACCATTTCCACAGGCGCCTGCTGCAGCAAGACAGCCGCAGTTTTTACCGAATACTGGGCTGGATTTTATTAGCAACCAGCTTTGTCGGTGTAGCCCAGGCCCTTACCTAAACTAATCAGGCAGCAGCATTACTTTTTGCTAATATTAAAGCTGAAACCACAAGGAAATGTGATCTGTACCTATGCCTCCAACGCTCAATCGACTTGTAACGCCAGCACTGTGCATGCTCTTTGCACTGATACTACGCTGGCAGCAACAGGCTCTGGGTAGCAACTTGCTCGCGCTGCTGCCTCAGCTTCCCTATGTGTTACTGTCGATTGCAGGTCTGATCGCACTGCTCAGTAATCGCACTAGGGAACTGGCACTCAGCCTTAGCGTTCTCTGTACCTACTGGCTAATCCGCACATATTTGCAAGCGCCACTGGATAGCCAGCCAGCATCTGAAGTATTCACATTGCTGGCTCTGGCTCTTCCTTTGATCGCTCTTTTCCTTATTTTTATTCCACAACAGGGGATAACCCAGCCTCAAGGCATTGCCATTTTTTTAGGCCCGCCAGTGCTGCTGACCGCTGCGAGCCAGATACTGATCATTAATCCCGATTTGTTTGCCCCATTCACAGTCGACCTAATTAACAACCCTCTATGGTTTACCCGCCTGCCCGGAGATATCGCATTAATTTATGTTATCGCCATTGGGATTGCCACCATGATGCTCATACGCCGCCAGCAGAGTATCGAAAGTTCTGCCCTGGGTTGTATTGCGATGTTATTTGTTACTCTGGGCTGGATTCAATTAAATAATATCTCCGCAGCTATGTTTACCGGCATGGGTTTGCTGTTGACTATTAATATTACCAGCGGCCTTTTACATATTGGTTTGTATGATGAACTGACTCAAATTGGCAATAGGCGCGCGCTGATTGAAGCAGCAAAAACTGCCGGCAACCAATACACCTTGGCGATGGTCGATGCCGATCACTTTAAACAAATAAATGATCGCTTTGGCCATGACCTCGGCGATCAGGCACTTAAGGTTATTGCCAGCTGCATGTTAAAAACCGGCTGTGGTGGAAAAGCCTACCGCTATGGCGGTGAAGAATTTTGCCTACTGTTTAAGGGCAAGAGCCGCGATCAGGTAGCCGATTGTCTGGAAGAATTACGCCAGGCTATTGCCAATTACGACATGGTTATTCGCGATAAAAAACTGCGTCCCAAAGAGCAGGCGCTCGGCGAAAAGAAACGCGGAGCCTCCAAACGTCACAGCAATTTGCGCCTAACCGTTAGCGTAGGCGTTGCAGATAACGCCAATGGCGGCAGCTTTGAGCATCTGATAAAACTGGCGGACCGTGCCCTGTATAAAGCCAAGGCCGGCGGTCGCAACCGGCTGGTATTTGCCTAGCCTAGCTGTTTTAAGCAGAGTGGAAAGTTGTGGTTTTTTCTATTGGGTCACGCTCAGTGCGGAAATCATTAGCGCCGTCGGACTCATCAACATAGCCAAATGAAACGCCCATCAGTAATTTGAAATTATCTGCCACCCCCAGTTCTTCGCGAACCATATCGGGAAAATAGCTGATGGAGGTTTGCGGGCATGAACCTATACCCTGATCCTGCATGGCCAGCATTAATGTCTGGCTGTAAGCACCCACATCACCAGCCAGACGAACCAGCTCTGGAAACTCATCGGTTAAAAAAATAAAGGCGACATGAGGTGCATCAAAGAATTCGAAGTTGCGCATCCACGACCAGGCGCGCTTTTCTTTGTCCTGACGAGTAACGCCCTGATGTTCCCACAGGCCAAGTGCGGAGCAAATTTGTCGGGCTTTGTACTCACCACTGAACTTTGCCTTCCAGGGAAAGTCCGGATTGCCCTCACCACCTTCCAGCGCTGCTGCTTTCATTTTTTCGCGCATGCGATCACAGGCATCACCAGACACAACATGGACATGCCAGGGCTGTACATTGCAATTGGAGGGAGCCCAGCTAGCGAGTTCAAATACCTGCTGCAGCGTTCGCTCATCAACCTGTCTAGGTAAAAATCCGCGGTATGAATGGCGCGCTTTAACAACGTCGGTAAATTCCATTAATTTTTCTCTTTGAAGTTTTTGCTATGCGCAGGACTTTAGCAATCAGGACATACCCTGTCTATTGTCTTAACGTTGTTTTAGCGCAGAGACACCAAAAGGGTGCGATCGAAAGAAGCTATGGAGAGAAGCAATGGAGAGAAGCTATGGAAAGAAACGGCTAAAAAATAGCTAGCGCCAAACGGCGCTAGCTCAAAGGGCTTACTTAGGTTGCATCAAAATAACTGGTGGGCATAGCCATAACGCTCTCGGTATTGGCACCCATTGTATTGGCATGCATAGCTGCTCTAGGCAGAATGCGCTGGAAGAAAAACTCAGCTGTGTGCAGTTTGGCCTGCAAAAACTCTGCATCACCTCTACCCTCAGCTAGCTGTGCAGTGGCAGCACTACTCATCTGGGCCCACATAAAGGCCATAAAGGCATAACCAGAAAACATGAGAAAATCGACCGATGCCGCGCCAACACTGTCTGGATTACGCTTGGCACCCATGGCTAAGCGGTAGCCCATAACACGCCATTTAATGGCTAGTTTGGTAATCGTCCACGCCTGTTTGCGCATGACTTTATTTCTGCCCGCCGACCTCCAGGGTAAATGCTGGGCAGCAAACTTGAGCATCTCAGCGGTAAAGATATTGAGTTGCTTAAATTTGTCCATCAACACTTTGCGCCCCACCAGGTCTAACGCCTGTATGCCTGTAGTGCCCTCGTATAATGTTGCGATACGGCTATCGCGCAAAATTTGCTCCATACCCCATTCTTGAATATAGCCATGGCCGCCAAATACCTGTACACCATGGTTGGCCGCTTCAACACCTAATTCGGTAATGAAGCCTTTCAAAATTGGTGTGCAAAATCCGAGGCGCGCATCAGCAGCTTCACGAACTTCCTCAGTTTTACCGGCGCGATAAAGGTCAGCAAATTGACTCGCATAGGTCACCATGGCGCGGCCACCTTCGGCGATAACCCGTTGAGTGAGCAACATGCGGCGGACATCTGGGTGTTCAACAATGGCATCGGCCGGACCATCCGGGTTTTTAACACCGGAGATAGAACGCATTGCCAAACGCTCGCGAGCGTATTCTGATGCGCCCTGATAAGAACGCTCTGCCGCAGCCGCACCCTGACTTGCCGTACCTATTCGTGCCACATTCATGTAGGTGAACATCGCATTGAGACCGTTGTGGGGCTCACCAATCAAAAAGCCCGTGGCATTATCAAAGTTGAGCACTGCTGTGCCGTTACCATGGATACCCATTTTATGTTCAATAGAACCACAGCGCACACCATTGCGCTCACCGGCAGAGCCATCCGCAGCGGGCAAAAACTTGGGAATAATAAATAGCGAAAGACCCTTGGTGCCAGCCGGCGCATCGGGTAATTTTGCCAATACAATATGGACAATATTCTCAGTCAGATCATGCTCGCCTGCACTGATAAAAATCTTGGTACCGTTGACCGCATAGCTACCATCCTCATTGGGCGTCGCTTTGCTTTTCATCTGCCCAAGATCCGTACCACAATGAGGTTCAGTCAGACACATGGTGCCGCTCCAAACGCCGCTGATGAGTTTGCTCAGATAGGCCTGCTTCTGCTCATCTGTACCGCTAGTTTCCAAGGTCGCGACAGCGCCTTCACTCAGGCCAGGATACATGGCCCAGGCCCAGTTGGCCGTGGTGAGCATCTCGTTAATCGCAACACCGATGGATGCAGGCAAACCCTGACCACCGAGCTCCGCGCTACCGGTTAGACCAGTCCAGCCAGCCTCAATAAATTTTGCGTAGGCTTCTTTAAAACCCTTAGGGGTAGTGACTACACCGTCTTCCCAAGTGCAGCCCTCATCACCGGACTGGTAAATTGGCGCTAATTCATTCTCACTAAATTTAGCAGCTTCAGTAAAAATTGCTTCGAGCATATCTGGCGTCGCTTCTTCCCCGCCCTCGACATTTTTAAATTTGCTCTGCATATCCATCACGTCATTAAATAAAAATAAATAATCGTTTACTGGGACTTTATAGTTGGGCATTGAATGAATCCTATGAAATTAAACCGTCGAGATGAGCCTGGTCACCTTTCTGGCTATAGAGTGAAAAGCGTTTTTTACCGACCATCTGGTTAGTGAAAAAGAGCACATTGGAGGGTAAGAATAAGGGTCGATGGAAATTAACTGCTACTGAGTAACCCGCATCGGGCAATTGCTCTTCCAGGGCGGCCAAACAGCGTGCCTTACTCCACATACCGTGCGCAATAGCCTGTTTAAAGCCAAATAACTTAGCCGTGATGTCGGACAGATGTATCGGGTTGTAATCTCCTGAGATGCGGGCATAGCGACGCCCGATATCCGCGGCTACTGCCCATTGTTGCGGCTCGCCTTCTCGGCTAATAACGGGTCTGCGGGCCTGCTTCACGTCTGTTTTACAGCGGTGTAAAAAAGTCGAATTGCTAGACCACACGGTTTGCTGATCAATCGTGGCCGTGACATCAATATCCCATTCCAGACCGCGACTGGTTAACACAGAACCACCAACAGCGGCCGTCATACTGAGGGGCTGCTGGCTATCAAAAGACGCCAATACGGAAATTTGATTGCGCAGATGCACCTGGCCCATCGCCTGAATGGGAAAGTCCTGCTGAGTCAGTATTTGAAGGAACAAAGGAAATGCCAGCATATGCAGATAGGTCGCTGGCATGTCACCTTCAGCAGAAAATCCACAGAGTGATTTGTAGGCCGCCAGATGCTGGGGGTTAATCAGCAACTCATTTACCTGAGTACTTAACCCGGGCAGCGCGTCGCCAGCCCGATAGGAACCAGACTTAAAGGCAGCTTTACCCAAGAGTGCCGGCATACTGGGAAGCTGGCGCATTACCATAGGTGGCTTGACGTGGGACTCTGAAGTCTGGGCTGCGGAAGAATTTTTCATATCATTCATAATGCTTACGTGCTCCTTGTTAGTCATTGGCAGTAAAAAAACAACGTTTTGTCATTTCGGCCAATTGGGTATAATAGGGATCCTTTCCATGAGTCAACAGTATGACAGGTCTAACCGATTCAGGGACCCTGGTGCGCTTGGCGTATAAAGGGCTAGTCAATCTCGGCGTCGATGCCGATGAAGTACTGCGCCGTTCGGGCCTTGATCCCTCCGAACTATACCAGGCTAATTTACGCACCAAATTCTCCGGTCAGCCAAGGTTTTGGAAAGCGGCGGTGGAACTCTCCGGCGATCCCTGCATCGGCCTGCATATGGGCGAGCAGATGCCTGTGTATAAAGGCCAGATATTAGAATATTTGTTCCTAAGCAGCCAGACCTTTGGCGATGGCCTGAACAGGGTCCTAAATTACCAGCGCCTAATCAGTGATGCTCTCCACGGTCAAGTAAGTGAACAACCCAGTCCCTGCTTAACCAGCTATTTCGCCGAGCATCAACATGCCACTTCACATCTGGCCGAGGCGATGGTACTGGGCTTGATCAAGGCGTTTCAAGCGGTAACCGACGGTACTTTTAAAGCCGACAGAATTGTCTTTAACCATGCACCAAATACAGATATCGCTGAATATCAGCGCATCTTCCAATGTCCGGTGGAGTTTAATGCCAAATCATTTCAGCTTTTTTTCCCTGCCTCTATGCTTAGTTATAGATCACTATATGCTGAACCTGAGTTGCTTAATTTACATATTCAGGCGGCAGATCAACATTTAGCCATTCTTCAGCAACAGGATTTGATAACGGAGGTACGCAGTCAGCTGGGGTCATTGTTGGAAACCGGCTCAACCACCTTAGAGAATGTGGCACAGCGCATTGGTGTTACCCCCAGACATCTGCGCCATCAGCTAGACATGGCAGGCACCAGTTTCCAGCGCCTGCTCAATGACTATCGCCACCGGTTAGCGCGACGGCTGCTGTCGCAAACTGATGAGGCAATTAGTGAGATTGTGTATCTGACAGGGTTTTCAGAGCCCAGTACTTTTTATCGAGCATTTAAACGGTGGGAGGGTAAGACGCCGATTGAGTATCGGCAGGCGCATACAAACCGGTTACCCTAAGTACACCTCAACCGTCAGCCTGCCCTCGCTGGTATGACGTTGTTTAGCAGGGGCGACGATCATCATGCAGTAGCCGGCCTAAAACCCATCATTCGATTCTACTCCGGGCCAAAATCTGGCCACCCTCACTACCATTTCCTCGGCGCCCGACTTCAAGTAGAATGCAGCCTCGCTGTTATCCAGTAACCAAAGAGCTGTAATCCCCTATGACTGACCATGCCCATCCCGCGTTTGAACTATTGCGTGAGCAAGAAATACCCTCATTAAAAGTTCGCTATCAGGAGTTCCGTCACCGCGTGACCGGTGCCCAGCATATTCACCTAGCTGCCGATAATAAAGAAAATGTCTTTTTGGTGGCGCTGCGTACCGTGCCGATGGATTCGACTGGTGTGGCTCATATTCTGGAACATACTGCGCTCTGCGGCAGTGAGAAATATCCAGTTCGCGACCCATTTTTCATGATGATCAGGCGCTCGCTCAATACCTTTATGAATGCTTTTACCAGCTCCGACTGGACGGCCTACCCCTTTGCCAGCCAAAATAAAAAGGACTTTAATAATCTGCTCGGCGTATATCTGGACTCAGTCTTTTTTGCCCGTCTTGATCCATTGGATTTTGCTCAGGAAGGCCATCGCCTGGAGTTTGCGGAACCCGCAGATACAAACTCTGAGCTAACTTTTAAGGGTGTGGTCTATAACGAAATGAAAGGCGCCATGAGTTCGATTAATTCGACGCTCTGGCAAACCATGAGCAAGCATCTCTATCCCACCAGTACCTACCATTACAACAGTGGCGGCGAGCCTGCAGATATCCCCAACCTTAGCTACGATCAGTTCAAGGCCTTTTATAAGACGCACTATCATCCCAGCAATGCTATTTTTGTTACCTTTGGCGATATTCCAGCGGCCGAGCATCAAGCCAGTTTTGAGCAGAATGTTCTGAGCCGTTTTGAAAAGCTCGACTGCCATATAGCGGTGAATGACGAGCAGCGTTATCGCGAACCTCAGTATTTTGAAGAGACCTATGCCGCCGATGATCAGGAACCAACCGAGAATAATACGCACATTATTCTATCCTGGCTGCTGGGTGATTCCACTAATTTAGAAGCCACTATGCAGGCACGCCTGCTCTCTAGTGTTCTGCTCGACAACAGTGGTTCGCCACTGCAAAAAGCACTGGAAACCACTAACCTGGGCACCTCTCCCTCGCCTATGTGTGGCCTCGAAGACTCGCAGAAAGAGCTCGCTTTTGCCTGCGGTATTGAAGGTTCCAATCCAGAGCAGGCCGACGCTACTGAGGCGATGATCCTGGATGTGCTGCGAGATGTTGCCAGCAATGGTTTGCCATTGGAGCAGGTTGCGGCAAGCCTGCATCAGCTTGAGCTATCTCAACGCGAAGTATCCGGTGGCGGTTACCCGTATGGCCTCAATCTCATTTTGACCTCGTTGACCAGCGCCACCCACCGCGGCGATCCAATAGCGCTGTTAAATTTGGATCCAGTATTGGAAAAGCTGCAGCAACAGATTCAAGACCCAGAATTTATTAAGTCTCTGGTCAATGATTTACTGCTTAATAATCAGCACCGTATTCGCTTGGTAATGAAGCCTGATACTGAACTCGCAAGACAAAAAGAGCAGGCGGAAAAAGATCAACTGGCGTCAATTAAAGCCAATCTCAGTGACAATGAGAAACAGGCTATTGTTGAGGGTGCAGCGGTACTCAAAGAACGCCAGGAAATGGTAGAAGACCTTGAAATTTTACCCAAGGTGGGCATTGAAGATGTGCCGGGGGACATTGCCTATCCTGAAAAACACGCCACTGCCAGCAAGCCTCTACCCCTGACCAGCTACAGTGCTGGCACCAATGGCTTGGCCTATCAACAGATTATTATGCCTATGCCTGCGCTCAGCGATGCGCAGATGGATCTGCTGCCCCTTTACAGTACCTGTGTGACTGAAATGGGTGTGGGTGCTCGGGATTACCAACAGACCCAACTCTGGCACTCCAGTGTGGTTGGCGCCTATTCTGCCTCTGCATCGGTACGCTCTGACAAAGACAGCCTCGAGCAGTTACATGGCAATATTAGTTTCTCCAGCAAAGGGCTCGCGCGCAACCAGCAGGCGATGAGCGACCTGATGCAAGAGTCACTGCAGCATGCTCGCTTTGACGAACTGTCACGGCTGCGCGAGCTGGTGGCACAGATTCGCACTTATCGCGAATCCTCTATTACGGGTAATGGCCATGTCCTAGCGATGACCGCTGCCGCTAGTGGCCTTTCAAGCAATGCCTATCTTAGTCAGCGCTGGGGTGGCATGACTGGCCTTGCCAACCTCAAAGCGCTGGATCAGAGCCTGGAATCAAGCGAAGGTCTGGAGGCGCTCGGCTCACAGTTGTCGGCTATTCACCAGTTGGTACTGAAACAGCCGCGCCAATACCTGCTTGTGGCTGAAGGAGAGCGGCTACAAGATTTTACTGAGGTTATGCAAAATACCTTTGCTGATGCTGGCACTGTGCCCAAGAGCAATCTGATTAGTTACACCCCAACACTGGCGCCGGTTAACCATTGCTGGACGACCAATACTCAGGTCAGCTTCTGCGCCAGAGCCTATCCCACAGTGCCGACAGGCCATCGGGACGCTGCCGCACTGACGGTACTCGGGGGCGTTTTGCGCAATGGCTTTTTGCATCGCGCCGTGCGTGAACAGGGTGGTGCCTATGGTGGCGGTGCCTCTCAGGATAATCAGTCCGGCGCCTTCCGTTTTTTCTCCTACCGCGATCCAAGAATTGCCGGCACCCTCGACGACTTCGATAACGCTATTCGCTGGGCGCTTGAGAACTCCTTGAGTTATGACAAAATTGAAGAGGCAATACTGGGTGTAGTGGGCAGTTTAGATAAGCCCGGATCACCTGCCGGTGAAGCCATTCAGGCTTTCCATGCTGAGTTAAATGGCCGTGGCAAGGCCTGCTCTGTGCAGTTTAGAAATCAGGTGCTCGCCGTTAGTGAAGCCGATTTAAAGCGCGTTACCAGCACCTACTTAACCGCTGACAAAGCACAGACGGCTGTAATTACCAATGCCGACCTTGCTGCAGCGACTGGACTGGAAACCATTAGCGTCTGATATGAGTCATTCCAAATCTAAACGCGACAACCTGTTTGCCAACCCCCTAGGGTCGGTACCAGGCTTTGTGTTTGATGAGGCAGTGGTGGATGTTTTTCCGGACATGATTAGCCGCTCGGTGCCTGGCTACGAAACCATTATTACCCACACGGGTGAATTGGCCGCGCGCTTTGTGCAGCCCGACACAAACTGCTATGACCTCGGCTGTTCACTGGGCGCATCCACTGTGGCAATTAGTCATTGCATTGAGGGCCGCAACGCCTCTGTAATCGCAGTGGATAACTCTGATGCCATGTTGCAAAAGTGCCGGGGCATTTTGGATGCTGACAGAGCCACTACTGCGGTTGAGTTGGTCAATGCTGATATCTGCGACATACATATTCACAATGCTTCCATGGTGGTGATGAACTTTACCTTGCAGTTTGTCCCTGTTGGCAAGCGTCCGGCGCTGCTGGAAAAAATCTATCGGGGGCTCAACCCGGGTGGCTGTTTAATTATTTCTGAAAAGCTGAGTTTTGAGCCAGAGTCACTGAATAATTTACTCGGTGAATTACACCATGACTTTAAACGCGGGCAGGGTTACAGTGATTTGGAGATAAGCCAGAAGAGAGATTCGATTGAGAATGTGTTGGTGCCTGAAACGCTAGATACCCATATCCAACGATTAAGGGCTTGCGGATTTAGCTCCGCAAGCCCCTGGTTTCAATGCTTTAATTTTTGTTCGCTAGTCGCTCTTAAATAGCCACAGCGACAAGGCTAATAATTAAGACACTAATCGCATTGTCTGCTTGATCATCTTCATTACCTTCGGCGTGTAGGGAGGATGCAACATAGATGCAGCGCTAAATTTCTCCACCAATACACTGCGCTCATGGGTAAAGGCCCTAAAGCCCCAGACGCCACCAGACTTGCCAATACCACTGTTATTAACACCACCAAATGGAAGATTCTGATGCAGGAAATGCATCATGGTCTGATTGACACAGGTATCGCCAGCACTGGTTTCTTGCAGTACCTTATCAATGGCTTTTTTATCCTGCGCATAGATATAGAGTGCTAGTGGCTTGGGCTTGCTATTCACGTAGCCAACCGCTTCATCGAGGTCAGAGAAGGTAATAATAGGCAGTACTGGACCAAAAATTTCTTCCTGCATAATAGCCGAATCTTCACTCATACCCTCGATCATGGTGGGTGCAATAAAGCGTCCCGCCTTGACCACCTCACCACCAATCAAGATCTTGCCGCCCTTGGCCTGGGCATCTTTTAACAACGCAGCAATGCGCCCGTGATGAGCCGCATTTACCACCTGACAGTAGTCGCCATTGTCACGAGCGTCTTTGCCAAGTCCATATTGCTTCTCAACACAGGCCGTCATTTCGGCAACCACTTCATCTTTAATTGACTCGTGAATATACAGGTAATCAGGTGCAATACAGGTCTGGCCATTGTTGGTGAACTTTCCCCAGGCAATAGAGCCAACCGTCTTTTTAATATTGGCAGACTTATCAATTATCACTGGACTCTTACCACCGAGTTCCAGCGTTACTGACGTCAGATTACGCGCTGCCGCGGCCATCACATGCTTGCCGACAGCCGGGCTACCGGTAAAGAAAATATGGTCAAATGGCAGACTTGTCAGATAGCTGGCTACATCCGCCTTACCTTCAAACAGGGCCACTTCTTCCGGTCTAAAGGCTTCGCTGACAATCTCACTAATAACCGAAGACATATTAGGCGTCATTTCTGAAGGCTTGATTATCACTGTATTACCCGCCGCGATAGACCACATCATGGGTCCAAAGGTCAGGTTAAATGGGTAGTTCCAAGGTGACACAACCAAAGTCACACCCTTGGGTTCCTTAACGATTTTTGACTTGGTGCCAAATGTGGTCAAGGTGGGTCTCACCGCCTCTGGCTTCATCCAACTCTTCAGGCTTTTGCGGATATGCTTTAGCTCGCCAACAACCGGCATGATTTCTGACATAGCAACTTCAGCTTCAGGCTTACCAAAATCTGCTGCCGCCGACGCATAAATTTTATCTAGGGCGCCATTAAATGCTTTTTCAAAGCGTGCCAAAACAGCGAGACGCTGGCGGTAATCGGTTTTTCTCAACGCAAGCGAATAGCATTTTTGCTCGGCAAATACTTGATCTATGGCAGACTTAGCTGCCTTTTTTATCTCGGCCATCTCTTTCCCCTCAACATATTTTTTGTTTAGCCCAAGTTTTTCTCGGTGCTTTTTGATTGTCATTACTAATAATGTGGTGGTCTTTCACCCTGTCCTGCGCCACCCTCTGCGCCACCTTCCGCTGCCGTATCTTGCAGCACTTCAATGCGCTCCAGCATGGTGCGGTGCGCCTTTGTTAGAGCATCTATCTCCTTTTGCTGACGAAAAATTTCTTCGCCAAGCTCAGCATTAGCCATTTCGATGTAAGCTAACTTTTCTTCAAGTTGTTCGAATCTCTCGTCACTCATGGTCTTACCGGCCCTAACCAATTCTTAATTCACTGGCAGTTACAATAGCCGAAATAGCCTATAATTGTCTCTCAAAATTTTAGGTGCAAGCATGATTCCTACAACCCTCGATTACGCGCCATTCTTTAACTGGCTAGAGCAGTTTCCGCTCGGCGACTGGGGAGAAACCCTGCCCGAACTAATTGCCTATCAGCTGCGTCCGGGCCGCTGGGGTGATATGCCAGAGTGGGAAGAGACTTTAAAACGTCTACCCGAAATTGACCCTCTGCATATCAATCTTAAAGACAGCGTAGAGATAGGCGATAGCAGTCTTATGGACAAGGGCCGCCGTCTAGCCCTACAAGCCACCTTGATGGGCCTGCACCCCTGGCGCAAAGGCCCATTCACCCTCTTCGGCATGCCTCTGAATACAGAGTGGCGCTCAGACTGGAAATGGGATCGCGTGCTACCCCATCTGCAACCTCTGCACAATCGCCTAATTTTAGACGTTGGCTGTGGCAATGGTTATCACTGCCTGCGCATGCTCGGTGCCGGTGCCAAACGAGTAATTGGCATCGACCCCTCACCCAAATTTGTTTTTCAGTTTCAAGCTATTAAAAATTTTGCCGGAAAACAACTGCCAGTAGATGTTCTACCCATAGGCATTGAAGATATGCCTGCGCAACTGGGCGTCTTTGACACTGTTTTTTCTATGGGTATCTTATATCATCGCCGCTCTCCTATGGATCATTTACGGGAATTGCGCGAATTACTGCGACCGGGTGGTCAACTGGTGCTGGAGACATTGGTTGTCGAGGGGCCTGAGGGCACCACGCTGGTGCCAGAGGGGCGATATGCCAAAATGCCCAATGTTTGGTACCTGCCCTCACCTGATACTCTGCTGAGCTGGATGCGTAAAAATGGCCTGAAAAATCCGCGTATGGTCGACATGGGTACAACAACCATTGAAGAGCAGCGCTCAACGGACTGGATGACATTTGAGTCGCTACAAGACTTTTTGGATCCAAATGACTCCAGCAAAACCATTGAAGGGCACCCTGCTCCCACCAGAGCTGTGTTTCTCGCAGAAGCCCCTTAAATAGATGACTGAAAAGACGATGCCCATAAATACAGTATCCATTAAACCGCGTTTTTGTGGCCCACCTAACTCAGGAAATGGCGGTTATAGTTGCGGCCTACTCGGTAAAAATATCCCTGGTGCTGCGCAGGTCAGGTTACATATGCCGCCACCATTGGACACATCTTTAGCCATCACTGAGCAAAATGGTGACTGGCACCTCATGCATAAAGACTCAGTGGTGGTTTCTGCCAAGCCAGCGCAGCTAGATTTACTGCCACCGACACCACCAACTCTCGAACAAGCGCGCCAAGCCAGAGGCACCTTTGCAGGCCACAGTGAACTCAATGTATTCCGCAGCTGCTTTGTCTGTGGCCCGGCCCGGGATGCAACGGACGGATTACAGTTATTTACCGGCGCTATTGATGGTACCGATATCGTTGCCTGTGACTGGCAGCCGACCCCAGATCTACTTGATGGGCAGGGTAATACCAAGACTGAGTTTGTTTGGTCAGCCCTGGATTGCCCTGGCTACTTTGGGCTCAGGATTCCCATGGATAGCGGCAAACTGTTTTTGCTCGGGCAAATGACTGCCTGTATAGACAGATCAGTACCCGGCAATCAACCGCTTATTGTCTATGGCTGGAAACAGGCCGTTGATGGCCGCAAACACTACTCGGCCGCCGCCATAGCAACGGCCGAAGGTGAGTTGCTGGCGAGGGCCGAGCATCTGTGGATTGAGCTTAAACAACCGTTCCTTTAAGCGTTTGAATTTATGCTTTTAATGCCTCATCTGCGGCCACATAAGGGTAACCCAGCGCATCCGCAACAGCCTTATAGGTGACCTTTCCCTTGTGCACATTGAGGCCACTTTGCAGATTTTTATCTCTAAACAGCGCGCTGATTGGATCATCAGCCAGAGCAAGTGCATAGGGCAGCGTGGCATTATTAAGAGCCATGGTAGCAGTTCTGGCCACACCACCTGGCATATTCGCCACACAGTAATGCACTACATCATCCACCACATAGGTAGGGTTCTCATGAGTAGTGGCGACAGAGGTTTCAAAGCAACCACCCTGGTCAATGGCGACGTCCACCAACACTGCCCCTCTTTGCATACGCCCAATTAGCTCGCGGCTCAATAACCGTGGCGCAGCAGCACCAGGAATCAACACAGCGCCTATCACAAGGTCTGCATCAAGGGCATAGTCTTCAATGGCTGCACCTGTAGAATAAACGCAGCGGGCCCTGCCCTCATATTTGGTATCCAGTTCGCGCAACCTGGAGATAGATCGATCCAAAATCGTCACGTCCGCGCCCATGCCCACCGCCATAGCTGCCGCATTGTCACCCACCACACCACCGCCAATAACAAGCACCTTTGCCGGGGCCACACCGGGCACACCACCGAGTAATACGCCGCGGCCGCCCTGGGCTTTCTCTAAGTGGTGAGCGCCCGCCTGCACCGACATACGGCCCGCCACCTCAGACATAGGCGCCAGTAGCGGCAACCCACCCTGGTTATCGGTGACAGTTTCATAGGCCACGCAGGTAGCACCAGATTTTACTAATAGCGCAGTTTGCGCGGGGTCCGGGGCAAGGTGCAGATAGGTATAGAGAATCTGTCCTTCGCGGAGCATCTTGCACTCTTGCTCCTGGGGCTCCTTAACCTTAACAATCATCTCAGCTCTGTTAAATACCTCAGGTGCAGCACTGACAATCTCAGCGCCAGCGGCAATATACTGTGTATCGGTAAAATCAATTGCCGCCCCAGCATTGGTCTCAACCAGTACCTGATGCCCGCGCTTAACCAGTTCATTGACCGATGAAGGTGCTAAACCCACACGGTACTCATGATTCTTAATTTCCTTAGGAACACCTACCAACATATTAATAGCCTCTTATAAAGATAAACCGCTCATTGGGTTTATTACTGCATTTTAAGAATATCGGCTAATATTTATTCGCTAATTTTGCTAATATGCAGGATATTTTTATAGTAATAGACCATTCACAGGATATTTTCTAATGGCCGAATCAAGACTAAACAATGAAAAGCTCGGCAAGATAGACCGCAATATACTGCGCGTACTGCAAAAAGACGGGCGTATAAGCTATACAGATTTAGCCCGAGAAGTCGGGCTCTCAGTTACCCCCTGCATCGAACGAGTCAAGCGTCTGGAGCGCAATGGCTTTATCCTCGGCTACACTGCCACTGTCAGCCCCGAACGACTGGATGCCAGCCTTGTGGTATTTGTACAGATTCGTCTTAATCACACCTCTCAAAAGAACTTCGAAGAATTTCATCGATCAGTAATGGATCTTGAAAATATTCAAAGCTGCTTTTTAGTATCCGGCAACTACGACTACTTGCTCAAAGCCAGGGTCAAAGATATGGTCGCTTACAGAGAACTACTTGGCCACCGAATATTGAAGCTGCCGGCAGTGAAGGAATCCACCAGTTACGTGGTCATGGAAGAGCTAAAAGAGACAATGGAAATACCAATACCCTACAGCAAATAAAGCACATAAAAACAGCGCCTAAACAGGCAGGACTTGTTGACTCAACCCTTATGCTCGCCTATAGTACCGGCCGTCTCAAGCAGAGACCTTTTGCACTCGTAGCTCAGCTGGATAGAGTACCCGGCTACGAACCGGGCGGTCGGAGGTTCGAATCCTCCCGAGTGCACCAGATACAAAAAACCCGCCTAAAAGGCGGGTTTTTTGTATCTGCCCACAACGGCGGTGAGAACCTCCTGGTTCGACAAGCTTGCAGCAGCAAGCTTGGACCGAGCCGCAACGCGGCGAGCCCCGCTGGGGTTAAAACAGCCCCAAGGCCGTTTTA
>CBFIGD010000040.1:0-116833 GCA_965662065.1 uncultured Porticoccaceae bacterium
TTCATTACTCGGTCAGCGTGACTATCAGTCCACTTATCACGCTCGTGATGCCACCACTTAACGGCAACCTCCTCAAATGTCGGCACGGTACTCTGCCGTTTGCGCTCTTTCTTAACTTGACTTGGGTCAACGCCTTCAGCCAACAATTTTTTCGCCTCATAACGACTCTCTCTCGCCGATTTGAGTGACACTAGCGGAAACACGCCTATCGCAAGGGTTTTACGTTTCCCAGCAAATCGATAATCCAGTCGCCAGTATTTTCTACCATTCGTTTTGACCAATAAATACATGCCATCGGAATCCGATAACTTGTAATCTTTATTAGACGGCTTGGCCTCTTTAACTTGAATGGCGGTAATAGGCATATTCGGCGGCATATCTTGCTATTGAATTAAGATACCGTCAAAAATACCGCCACAAATACCGCATGTCAATGGACATTAATAGACAGAAGCTTTTCACAAGACACAAAAAAGCCCCGATGTACGGGGCCATTAAGTCGCCAGTAATGACTACTGGACTTTGATATGGTGCCCAAGGCCGGACTTGAACCGGCACGGCTTTCGCCACTACCCCCTCAAGATAGCGTGTCTACCAATTCCACCACTTGGGCATATCTCATACATATTATAACTCTCAATTTCATTGCCACTCATTGCCGTCACGCTAAGCGTGGTCGCTAACGGCGTCCTGCCTAACGCGACACTCGGGCTCCTGCCCAGCGTCTACCAATTCCACCACTTGGGCATATCTCATACTTATTACTGAGGGATTTCAGACAAATCATCCGATAAATTTTCGTCGCGTGCATCCAGCCCGGGAATATCCGTCGCGTCTAATGACTGAGTGGAGATTGACTCCAACTCTGGAAGTAACACATCTTTAACAATTGTCTTGTCTTTAGCGATAACCGCAAGGCTAACACTTGTGACAAAAAACACTGTTGAAAGCAGTGCAGTCGCTCTGCTGAAGAAATTCCAACCACCGCCGCTGCCAAATACGGTTTGTGACGCACCGGAGCCAAAAGAGGCTCCTGCTTCTGCGCCCTTGCCCTGCTGTAGCAAGATTAACCCTATCAGGGATACTGCTATAACAAAGTGAAAGATTAAGATAAATTTTTCCATTATTTCCAGCCTGCCTATTCTGCCAGTTTTACTATATTCAAAAATTCTTGCGCCTCTAAGGAGGCTCCGCCGACCAGACCACCATTGATGTCTGGTTGAGCAAATAACTCTGCTGCGCTGCTTGCTTTAACGCTTCCGCCATAGAGCAGTCGAGTAGTGGCACCTGCGTCACCCAACTGGGCTCGTACTGCACTGTGCACTTGCTGCGCCTGTTGTGGGCTTGCTACCTCACCTGTCCCTATGGCCCAAACTGGCTCATAGGCGATGACTGCCCGACAAACATTATGCAACCCAACGGCGTCAATCACTGCCGCGATTTGCCCGGCCACTACCTCTAGCGTCTGTTCATGCTGACGCTGCTGCAGTGACTCGCCAACACAGAGAACAGGCGTTAAGCCAACTTTCTGCGCTGCTTTAAATTTTTCTGCGACTGTCGCACTGTTTTCACCAAACAGTTGGCGACGCTCTGAATGCCCGACCAGCACATAGTCACAGCCTTGATCTACCAACATTTCTCCGGAGATTTCTCCGGTATAGGCGCCGCAGTCATACTGTGAAATATTCTGCGCACCAACAGCAATAGCGCTTTTTGCTAGCGCTGCTATCACTGCGCCGAGATGCACAAGAGGTGGGAATACAACCATGTCGACCGCGAGATCATCATTCCACTGCGCGGCTAACTGGGCAGCCAATTCACTGGCTGAAGCAGTGTTACCGTGCATTTTCCAATTGCCCGCCACTAGCGGTTTAATCATCGCGCTGTATCCTCCCTTCAACCCTCTGGGTGCAGCCTTGCAAAAGGGCGCAAATCCTACCCGACAAAGCGCGAATATACAACTGTGGAAACACGCTTTTCCAATGACAAACGCTTAACCTACCTGCTGTTGCACGATTTTGGCCATATCCGACACCAGCTGATCTACCAGTCCCTGATCTTCACCTTCTACCATCACTCTGATTAATGGCTCTGTTCCCGAGGGACGCAATAAAACACGACCGCGACCATCAAGCTTTGTCTCTGCATCTATGATGGCCTGATTAATCACCTGGTTGTCGCTGATATCAACTTTTTTCGCCAGCCGCACATTGATCATAGTCTGAGGGAATTTGCTCATACCGGCCTTTAACTCAGACAGTGTTTTACCGCTTTCAGATACCGCCAAAATTACCTGCAGCGCCGCCACTATGCCATCACCTGTGGTATTGAGGTCGCCACACAATACATGGCCTGAAGCCTCACCGCCCAGACTCCAGCCATTGGCATTTAGCGCTTCAACCACATAGCGATCACCAACCTTGGTGCGGGTGAAGGGAATCTTCATCTCGTTAAGAGCCAGCTCGAGGCCGAGATTACTCATCTGAGTACCAGCTACGCCATTACAGCCTTCCGCTGAGGTGTGACGGTGTTGTGCGATAATATAAATAAGTTCATCGCCATCAACTATGTCGCCATTCTCATCAACGAGCAACACGCGGTCGCCATCGCCATCGAGGGCAACACCAAAATCCGCTTTTTCACTGCGTACTAATTCTTGCAATCCAGCCATATGGGTGGAGCCACATTGGTCATTGATATTAAAACCATTGGGCTCATTGCCCATGGTGATAGTGTGGGCGCCCAGCTCTTTAAACACTTTTGGCGCTGCGTTATAGGTGGCGCCATGGGCGCAGTCCAATGCAACTCTCAGTCCACTGAGACTGAAACCCGGTGGTAATGTGCCTTTACAGAATTCAATGTAGCGACCCGTCGCATCACTGATACGGCGCGCCTTACCGAGACTGAACGAGCCATTGGTAACTAATGGCTGATCCATTAATGCTTCAATTTCCAACTCGACATCATCGGGTAATTTATAGCCATCAGCGGCGAAGAACTTTATACCGTTATCCCCGACTGGGTTGTGCGAGGCACTAATAACAATACCGGCTGAGGCACGAAAAGCCCTGGTGAGGTAGGCAATGGCGGGCGTCGGCATGGGCCCGAGCATATCGACATCAACACCGGCGGCAATCAGTCCGGCTTCAAGAGCGGACTCAAACATATAGCCAGATACTCGGGTGTCTTTACCAATCAGGACGCGTTTTCTTCCCTCTGCATGACGGGTTAAAACCTGCCCTGCTGCCCAGCCCAGCTTAAGCATAAAATCAGCGGTAATGGGGTGCTCCCCAACCTTGCCGCGAATGCCATCTGTGCCAAAATATTTCCTACTCATAGGCTACTCATCTATTTTTTTGTACTTAAATTTGCGCACTTTTGCTCAAGACATTCAACGCCTGAACTGTTTCTTTTACGTCATGAACCCTCAGAATCAGCGCCCCTTTGGCTGCACTGATTTGCTGGGCAGCCAAAATTGCCATGGTAACACTTCCAATAAGTCTTTGATCCACAGTGGAGCCTAACATCTGCCCAATCATTGTTTTGCGCGATACCCCAACCAATACTGGATGCCCACTAGCGGAAAACTGATGGAGCGCATTAAATAATGTCAGATTGTGAGCCAGGGTCTTCCCAAAACCAAACCCCGGATCGAGCATTATTTGATCTGCCGCAATCCCGGCACCAATACAGTCTTTTTTACGCTGCGCTAAAAATGCCAGTACCTCGCCAACCACATCTGCGTATTCAGGATTTTTCTGCATTGAACCCGGCTGGTTTTGCATATGCATAAGGCAGACTGGTAACCCTGATGCGGCAGCAGCCTGCAAGGCACCCTCGCGCTGTAACGCACGTACATCATTAATAATATTGGCACCCACACTGGCAACCTGTTTAATCACCGCTGCAGTGCTGGTATCAACAGACACCAGGCAATCAAAGCGTTGTTTAACTGCATTAATAATGGGCATAACGCGGTCTAGCTCTTGCTCAACTGAGACTGGAGAGGCACCTGGGCGTGTAGACTCACCGCCTATATCAATAATATCCGCGCCATCGGCAAGCATGGTTTCGACTGCATGTAGGGTCTTACTCTGGTCGAGCTGGCCGTCGCTATAAAGCTGGCCGCCATCGGAAAAAGAATCCGGGGTGATATTTAAAATACCCATGACTGCCGGACGCGACAGATCCAGCATTTTGGTACCGCACTTTAATTGGGTCATAACTGAGCCCTTAGATACAAAAAAACCTCAAGGCCGACGAGGCATCGAGGTTTTCTTTAAAAGTTAGATTAACAATCAAACGTCTTCGACGGGGCCACCGATTGGATCGTCTTTTTTCTCAGCCTCTGACTCTGCCTGCTCCTTATTCTGCGCACTACCACCGGCGCTATTATCAAAATCATTGTCATCCCACTGATGAGGCGGACGCACCTTAATTCTTTTCATCAGGTCATCGACCTGGTCGGCATCAATTGTTTCGTATTCCATCAAAGCATCCTTCATGGCTTCGAGAATATCGCGATTATCTTCCAACAACTTTTTGGCATGGCTATAGGCATCATTGAGAATTCGACGCACTTCCTGATCAATTTCTCGCGACGTATCTTCGGAATAATGAGTGTTGCCACCACCTGGCGCCTGAGACTCATCTTCACCATACAAAATTGGGCCCATTTTTTCATTCAGACCCCACTTGGTCACCATATTGCGGGCCATCTGTGTGGCGCGTTCGATGTCATTAGATGCCCCAGTGGTGACAGCGTCAATCCCGCCCACCAGCTCTTCAGCAATACGACCACCAAAGAGACTGCATAACTGGCTGGTAATCTGACGGCGATTCAAACTGTAGCGATCCTCTTCGGGAAGATACTGGGTAACACCCAGTGCGCGTCCGCGAGGAATAATCGTCACCTTGTGCACTGGATCATGCTCAGGCACCAAACGACCAATAATGGCATGACCAGCTTCATGATAGGCAGTGTTGGTCTTTTCTTTTTCTGACATAACCATGGACCGTCTTTCGGCGCCCATCATAATTTTGTCGCGGGCGTTCTCGAACTCTTCCATGGTTACAGTGCGGCGGTTAGCACGGGCTGAAAATAGCGCTGCTTCGTTAACCAGGTTGGCCAGATCAGCGCCAGAAAACCCTGGTGTTCCGCGCGCCAGAATAGCTAGCTTAACCGATTCATCGAGAGGCACTTTGCGCGCATGGACTTTAAGTATCTGTTCACGACCCCGGATATCGGGCAGGCTCACGTATACCTGGCGATCAAAACGGCCTGGTCTCAATAGCGCTTTATCCAACACATCTGGCCGGTTGGTAGCAGCGATCACAATGACGCCTTCATTACCCTCAAAACCATCCATTTCAACCAACAGCTGATTGAGGGTCTGCTCACGCTCATCATTACCACCGCCGTATCCGCCACCACGATGGCGACCCACTGCATCAATTTCATCGATAAAGATAATACAGGGCGCCTGCTTTTTGGCCTGCTCGAACATATCACGTACACGGGATGCGCCGACACCGACAAACATCTCAACAAAGTCAGAACCAGAGATGGAGAAAAAGGGTACCTTGGCTTCACCGGCAATCGCTTTGGCCAGCAGGGTTTTACCCGTGCCTGGAGGGCCTACCATCAACACGCCTTTGGGAATGCGCCCGCCAAGACGCTGAAATTTAGTGGGATCACTGAGGAATTCAACCAGCTCAGCGACATCTTCTTTGGCCTCATCAACCCCAGCCACATCGGAAAATGTAGTTTTAATCTGATCCCCGGTAAGCAGCTTGGCTTTGCTCTTACCGAAACTCATGGGGCCGCCCTTACCGCCGCCACCACCCTGCATCTGACGCATGAAGAACACGAAAATGGCCAGTATCAACAGAATCGGGAACGCCGCTACTAAAAGCTGTGACAGCAAGCTTGGTGTTTCTGGCTCCTTACCAATCACATTTACATTATTATTGATCAGGTCGTCCATCAAGCCCGGGTCCTGCACATTGGGGCGAACTGTTCTAAATGCGCTGCCGTCGCGACGTTCACCTGAAATGATCAGACCGTCAATGGACACACTGGAGACACGCTCGTTCTGAACATCCTGAATAAATTCAGAATAGTCGAGGCTCTTGTCTTCTGGCTGCGGCGTAAAGCTATTAAAAACCGATAGCAAGATAGCGGCCAAAATCAGCCACACAATTAAATTTTTTGCCAGATCGTTCAATGTTCCGTCCTCTTAGTTGGCCTTAAGGCCCTTGGCTACCAGATAGACTTCCCGAGACTTGGCTCTGGAGGCATCTGGTTTCTTCATAGTGACACTATTAAACAACGTTCTGACATGTCGCACAAACTGGTCAAAACCTTCTCCTTGAAACAATTTAGCGATAAAAACCCCTTCGGGCTTTAGCACCTGGCAGGTTAAATCAATGCCCAGCTCAGCCAGATACATCATGGCAGGCTGATCTACTGCCTTCGCTCCTGTTAAATTGGGGGCCATATCTGAAATTACAAGGTCTACGGGACGATTTCCAATAAGTTCGAGCAGTTGCTCAAAAATAGGTTGCTCAGTGAAATCCCCCTGAATAAAATCCACCCCCGCAATTGGATCCATCGGCAAAATGTCCACCGCATGCACCCTGCCCTCATGGCCAACCATTCTTGCCGAAACTTGCGACCAGCCCCCAGGCGCTGAACCTAAATCTACGACTGTCATGCCGGGACGGATCATGCGTGCCTTTTCAACGATTTCCAGAAGTTTGTAACTGGCACGCGAACGATAACCGTCCTTTTGCGATTGTTTAACATAGGGATCATTGAGGTGTTGTTTGATCCAATCACGATTTTTAGATTTCGCCATGAGGTTGTTTTCGTTAGAATGGACAGCTTAACTATCAGAGCCGGGCATTATGACAACTTCTAACGAAGATAAAAAACATTTACGTCGATTGGGTCATAATCTCAAGCCGGTCGTTACAGTTGCCGGCAAAGGGCTCACCGAGACTGTCGGTGCAGAGCTCGAACGCGCCCTGACAGATCATGAATTAATCAAAGTTAAATTAGCGGTCGGGGATCGCGACGCTAAAAAACAGGTTATCGAAGAAATGTGTAGCAGCTGTAGCGCCGAACTGGTGCAATCAATCGGCCATATTGTGCTGCTGTTCCGCAAAGCCAAAAAGCCTAACCCTAAGCTTTCTAACCTACTGCGTCAGTAGCTGCCATGACCGCCATCACAACCACTCAGTCACTGTGTGTTAATCTGCCAAGATTTGAGGGCAACTGTTGTGCCAGATAATCGAAAAACTCACAGTTTTATTAATTTTATCGGCAAACCGGTTTTAATCGGCCTGTTTGTTGCCGCCACTTTAATGGTGCTATTTCCTGAGTTTCGAGGTCAAGCCAACAATACTGCCAACGACGAACCTATGGATTTGCGTGATGGTCGCCTAGATTCAGGCTGGTCGGGGCCACTGTCATACGCCTCTGCAGTCAGCCGCGCAGCACCCTCGGTGGTGAATATTTACACTCGCACTGTGACCAAGGCTGCCAAGCACCCACTTTTAAATGATCCCTACTTTGGTCGTCTCTACAATCGCCAGCAGCAGCGCATCGAATCCTCACTGGGCTCCGGCGTCATTATGCAAGCTGATGGTTTTATTATGACCAATCACCATGTCATTGATGGAGCCGATCAAATCTTAGTGCTGCTCTATGATGGTCGCACCGCGGCGGCTACCGTTGTAGGCACAGATCCAGAAACCGACCTGGCAGTACTAAAAATCAACGCCAGTCAGCTCCAACCTATCTCCATTGGTGAGCCCGCTCAGGCGCGTATCGGTGATGTAGTGCTGGCTATCGGCAATCCTTTTGGCGTCGGCCAAACTGTTACTCAGGGCATTGTTAGCGCTACCCAGCGCAATGGTATTGGCCTAAATACTTTTGAAAACTTTATTCAAACAGACGCTGACATTAATCCCGGCAACTCTGGTGGTGCACTAGTGGATGCCTACGGCAACCTGCTGGCAATTAACACCGCCAGCCTTAATCAGTCGGGATCCGCTGGCATAAGCTTCGCTATCCCAGCTGATTCTGCCGAGAAGGTGCTGCAAGATATTATTCAATATGGCCATGTTATCCGTGGCTGGCTGGGAATGGACGCCTTCCCCCTGACGCCGCAACTGTCCAAGCAGCTCAATATTCAAGTCAATCACGGCTTGTTAGTTAGAGGGGTGTTTAATGGCGGGCCATCACATCGGGCAGGGATTCGAACCAACGATATTGTCATCAGCATCAATGGATCACCAGTGACTGACCGACATACCAGCGTCAGCCAAATTGCCGACGTGATGCCGGGCAAAACCATTGAGCTGGAGATACTCCGTCAGGGGAAAACCTTTGAAGTTTTCGCAGTCGCAGGGACTAGACCAACACTTTAAGCCGACACAATTGTCTTGAGAGACCTTATTAACAGCGCATTCTGCGACTCAGTGCCAATCGTAATACGTAGAAATTGATCGATTCGCGGCTTCTTAAAGTGACGTACAATCAAGCCGTCTTCACGCAGCGCCAATGCCAATGCCTCAGCGGATTTATCCGCGTGACGGGCAAATACAAAATTAGCGGCCGATGGCAGCACCTCAAAACCCATCTCACGCAACTGCCCTGCCATCTGCTCGCGGCTATTAATAATGCGCTCACAGGTTTGCTCAAAATAGTCACTGTCTTTAAATGAAGCAATAGCCGCAGCTATTTGTAATTGGCCCAATGGAAAAGGGTTAAAGCTATTTTTAATGCGCTCCAGGCCCTCAATTAATTCAGCCGATCCCATTCCATAACCAATACGCATCCCGGCCAGAGAGCGTGACTTGGATAAAGTATGCACCACTAGCAAATTGGCGTAGCTATCAATCAGTGTCACAGCACTTTGGCCACCAAAATCTATATAGGCTTCGTCGACCACGACGACAGAATCGGCATTCGCCCTGAGCAACTGCTCAATAGCCTCTAGCCCCAACAGCCGTCCGGTGGGTGCATTAGGGTTGGGGAAAATTATGCCGCCATTGGTGCGCTGATAGTCCTCGAGATTGATAGAAAAATCTTGCGCCAGCGGAATCGGTTCGAAATCAATGCCATAAAGCTGGCAGAATACAGGATAGAAGCTGTAGCTAATATCAGGAAAAAGCAGTGGCTTTGACTGCTTTAGCAGGCCATTAAAAGCATGCGCCAAGACCTCATCTGAGCCATTGCCAACAAATATTTGCTCTTTACGCAGGCTGTAGTGATCGGCAATAGTCTGCTTGAGGTCATCCGCATTCATCGGCGGATATAGGCGCAGATCATCATTTGCCAGCTGCTGCATCACAGCCAAGGCATCTGGCGAAGGGCCATAGGGGTTTTCATTGGCATTTAATTTTGTGATATTGCTGATCTTGGGCTGCTCACCCGGCACATAGGGTTCGAGCTGATTAACAAAATCACTCCAATACTTACTCATACAAAACTCTCTTTAAGCTAAGACAGTATTCTTTAATCTGACGCCTTGATACGGTACTCCGCCGAGCGCGCATGGGCAGTTAGAGACTCACCGCGACCCAGTACCGAGGCGACTTTGCCAAGTTCCGAAGCACCCTGCTCAGAACAGAAGATCAGCGAACTGCGCTTTTGAAAGTCATAGACTCCCAGCGGCGATGAAAATCGCGAGGTTGCCGAAGTAGGCAGTACATGGTTTGGGCCAGCACAGTAGTCGCCCAGCGCTTCTGCTGTGTGGCGACCCATAAAGATAGCCCCAGCATGGCGAATCTTAGGCAGCCAGGCCTCTGGGTCTTCGACCGAAAGCTCTAAGTGTTCAGGCGCTATACGATTACACAGAGTGACTGCCTGCTCAGCATCTGCAACCTGAATTAGCGCACCGCGGTTAGCCAGCGACTGAGCAATAATTTCACGGCGCTCCATCTGCGGCAATAGGCGATTAATACTCTGCTGCACAGCTTCTAAATAGTCGGCACTCCAGGCAATTAAAATGGACTGGGCATTTTCATCATGCTCGGCCTGAGAAAATAGGTCCATGGCTATCCAATCTGGATCCGTTTGGCCATCGCAGACTATTAAAATTTCACTGGGCCCTGCGACCATATCCAGCCCCACTGACCCAAAAACCATACGCTTGGCTGTGGCCACATAAATATTGCCTGGACCGACAATCTTGTCCACGCGGGGCACTGTCTCGGTGCCATAGGCCAGCGCGGCAATTGCCTGAGCGCCACCCAGGGTAAAAACGCGGTCAACACCAGCAATGGCTGCGGCCGCTAATACGATGGGGCTAAGCGCATTGTCTGGCGCTGGTACCATCATAATTATGTCTTCAACACCGGCGACGCGCGCGGGGATGCAGTTCATGAGCACTGAGGAGGGATAGCTGGCCTTGCCACCAGGCACATAGATACCGACGCGCTCTAGCGGGGTGACTTGCTGACCCAATACAGTGCCGTCGGCTTCTTGATACTGCCAAGACTCCTGCAACTGGTGACTGTGATAATCACGAATTCTACTTGCCGCCGCTTCCAATGCTTGGCGTGTCTGCGGGTCGATGGATCCGAGTGCGACTTGCAGCTGATCAGCGCTCAGGCAGAAATCATCAATACTCATGCAGTCACGACGATCAAAACGATTACTGTATTCAATTAACGCAGCATCACCTTGCGCACGCACCTGCCGTAAAATCTCAGCCACGGTCTGTTCAACGTCGGTGTTGGAGACGCCTTCCCAGGCCGTGAGCTTATCTAATGTCGCCAGAAACTCCGCATCACTGGCATTTAATTTGGCAATCGAGACAGCCATTAGCGTTTTGCTACCGCAGCTTGCAGAGACTCAACAGTTTGCTGAATCTCGGCGTATTTGGTTTTCATCGCCGCCTTATTAACAATCAGGCGCGAACTAATATCTGCAATCTCGTCGCAGGCTTCAAGACCATTGGCCTTTAACGTATTGCCAGTATCAACAATATCAACTATTTCATGGGCAAGATCGAGAATCGGGGCAAGTTCCATGGCGCCATAGAGTTTGATGAGATCAGCCTGACGACCCTGTTCAGCATAATACTGACGAGCGACATTGATGTATTTGGTGGCAACCCGCAGGCGACCGGTCTGCGCGGGAGCACCTACAGGCACTGCCGTCATTAACTTACACCTTGCTATACCCAGATCCAGAGGCTCGTAATAGCCGTCTCCCTGATGCTCCAGCAATACATCTTTACCCGCCACACCTATGTCTGCAGCGCCAAATTGGACGTAGGTAGGCACGTCAGAGCCGCGTAAAATGATCAGTCGCACGCCCTCATGGTTAGTCGCAAAAACCAATTTGCGACTCGAGAAAATGTCTTCCGCAGGCACTATGCCCGCCGCCTCTAACAGCGGCAGGGTTTCCTTGAGTATGCGTCCCTTGGTCAGGGCTAGGGTAATCTGTGTCATGGATATTTAACCTGGTACTCGCTTTATTTTGCCGCCCAGTTGCTGCAGCTTTTCTTCAATACATTCGTAGCCACGATCAATATGATAGATGCGATCTACAACAGTTTCACCCTCGGCCACTAAACCAGCGATAACCAGTGCTGCCGAAGCACGCAGGTCAGAGGCCATTACCGGCGCACCTTTGAGCTTTTCAACACCAGTGACTATGGCTGTATTGCCTTCAACAGCAATATTGGCACCCATCCGGTTTAACTCCTGAACCTGCATAAGCCGATTTTCAAAAATAGTCTCGGTAATGGTGCCGGTGCCCTCGGCAACGGCATTGACCGCCGTTAACTGGGCCTGCATATCGGTTGGAAAAGCTGGATAAGGCGCAGTTTTTAAATTAATCGCCTTGGGCCGCTTGCCCTGCATGTCCAGCTCAATCCAGTCTTCGCCCTGAGTAATCACCGCGCCGGTTTCCTCTAACTTAAGCAATACGGCGCCCAGCGCAGAAGGATCAGTCTGGGTGGTTTTTACTTTGCCACCAGTGGCAGCCGCCGCCGCTAGATAGGTGCCGGTTTCTATACGGTCTGGCATGACTTTAAAGTAACCACCATTCATACGCTCAACGCCATTAATGGTCATAGTGTTGGAACCCGCGCCCTGCACATCGGCACCCCAGGCATTCATACAATTGGCAAGATCGACAATCTCTGGCTCACGGGCAGCATTCTCAATGACAGTAGTGCCCTCTGCCAGCGCTGCAGCCATCATTAAATTCTCTGTGGCACCAACGGATACTACATCCATTAGAATACGCGCGCCTTTGAGGCGACCGTTACTACGCGCTCTGATATAACCCTCGTCAATATCAATAGTGGCACCCATGGCTTCTAGGCCCCGCAGATGCAGGTCAACAGGGCGACTACCAATGGCGCAGCCACCAGGGAAGGACACATTGGCCTCACCATAGCGCGCCAACATTGGCCCCAGCACTAAAATAGAGGCACGCATGGTTTTTACTAAATCGTAAGGCGCGGTCAAACTATTCAGAGTAGAGGTGTCCACCTCAAGACGCATTTTTTCATCGATACTCACAGTGATACCCAGGGTCCCCAGCAACTCAATCGTCGTAGTGACATCTTGCAGGTGAGGCAGATTGGCAATTGTGACCATACCCTCAGATAAAAGAGTCGCCGACAAAATCGGCAGGGCAGCATTTTTAGATCCGGAAATCCATACTTCACCGCGGAGTACTGCACCCCCCTGTATAATCAATTTATCCATTGGATAGTCTCAGAAAAAAAAGCTAGACGCGATTTTCCCACTCAGTTTGAGTGAATGTTTTCATATTAACGGCGTGAATCACACCGGAGGAAATTTGTTCATTCAGTGCGCCATAAATAACTTGTTGCCGCTGAACCGGACGTTTGCCTTCAAACAGGTCGCCTATGGCAACAATATTGAAGTGGCCCCCATCAGTCGCCACCTGAAACTGACATTCAGGTAACGCGCGCTCAAGTAAGGCCTGTACTTCTTCTGGACTCATTTAATACACTCTTTTTAAAGTTAGGTTGATTCTGAAGTCCACCCGGCAATGGCTGCATCGATATCGCCGCCCGCTCGCTGCGCCGACTGAACAAATTGACTGCGAAATGTCTTGCCCAGGCTAATGCCATTAATCGTCATATTAATCACCATCCACTGCCCAGTTTTCTTGCGCGCCATGCTGTAAGCCAAGGGATAAACGCCGTCATCGCTGCGAATTTCTTGCTTCACGGTCACTCTGCGCTGGTCAGCCTGCAAGGCTTCATGATCCAACAGCAGAATTTGCTGATTGCTATAACTGATAAGACCGCGGCCGTAGGTCTCAATGAGACCCTGGCGGAATTTTTGCGCAAACACTGCGCGCTGAGCTGGGCTGGCCTTAGCGGCATAGGGTCCCATAACTGATCTGGCGATAAAGTTAAAATCAACGCTGGCGTCCAGCAGACTGCCAAGTGCCGCAAAATACTCTACTTCATTGGCAGGGTATTGCTCGCTGTGCTTGCCAATAACATCCAGCAGATCAACAGTAATCTGTTCAACCTGGGCGTAGGGGTCTACCTCGAACCCAGACTGGTTATTTTGAGCCATCGCCAGTGGGGCAAAAATTGCCAGTGCCAAAGCCATAATACTGCTACGCAGACTGGTTTTTACTGTATCCATGATGTTGTTCCACTTGTGAATCTTGAACTTTGACAACAGTGCAATAATCTCGAGCTGCACTACTGACATTCGCAGTCGCGCACTATACCATTCCCGCTTTGTTGAATAAACGACCACGACAAACAAAGCCCCACTGCCCCTGGAGACATTATGTCCGCAATGTACCTACCTATTCTCGCCCTTTTAGTCGGTGTGCTCGGCTTGCTCTGGGGTGCTGACAGGTTTGTTGAAGGCAGTGCTGGAGCAGCGCGCAATCTTGGTATCGCACCAATGATCATTGGCCTCACCGTCGTCTCAGTGGGAACCTCGGCACCAGAGGTCATTGTTTCAATCAATGCGGCGCTTAGGGATGCAGGGCAACTTGCCGTGGGCAATGCGCTGGGCTCAAACCTGGCCAATATTGGCCTGGTACTGGGTATAACCGCGCTCGTCGCGCCGCTCCCAGTACAGAAACACCTGCTGCGCGAAGAGGGTCCGACGCTACTGGTGATCACCGCACTGGCAGGACTTTGCCTCTATGATGGCTGGCTGCACCGCGGCGAGAGCCTGGCGCTGGCTCTGCTCGTGATTCCGCTGCTGATGTTAGTCGTGAAATACAAAAAGAACCACCCTAACCCCGAGATAGTTGAAGGCGCGGAAGATATTCCTGACTTTTCTATGGGCACGGCAATTCTATGGTTTGTAATCGGGCTGGCGGTTCTGTTAGTCAGCGCCGAAATAACGGTCTGGGGCGCCAAATCAATTGCCATCCATCTGGGTGTCAGTGAGTTAATTGTCGGGCTTACCGTAGTTGCGATTGGCACCAGCCTGCCTGAACTGGCAGCCTCTGTAATCAGTGCACTGCGCGGCCATCATGATATTGCGATTGGTAATATTTTTGGTTCCAACCTGTTTAATCTGATGCTGGTAATGACCTCGGCTGGCGCTATTGCACCGATGGCTCTGACACCTGAGGTATTCACTAGAGATTTCGCCACCATGGCTCTTTTAACAGTGCTGATGGTGGTGCTGATCGCCTTCGCTCTGCATCGTGCATCCAAGACGGGTTCTGCAGCGCGACTATCAAGATCTGTGGGTGTTGTCTTCTTGGCAGCCTACGGCTTTTATTATGTGCTGCTGTGGCCATCTATTTAGGGTTTTCCCCTATAATGGCGATAAGACGCGCACCAAATTAGCGCAAAAACCTGTATATAGCGACCAGACTTCGGCAAGTAAACTATGACAACAACAAATTTTATTACCTCAGGGTTACGCACTGTAGAAATGGAAGCGCAAGCTGTAAGTGCCATGCTGCCAGGTATCAATAGCGACTTTAGTCTTGCTTGTGAGCTTATCCTCGCCTGCGAAGGTCGGGTTGTAGTCACGGGCATGGGCAAGTCTGGCCATATTGGCAATAAAATTGCCGCAACGCTTGCCAGCACTGGCACCCCGGCATTTTTTGTCCACCCTGGTGAAGCCAGCCATGGCGACCTGGGCATGATTACCAAAAATGATGTGGTGATTGCCATCTCAAACTCTGGCAGCACTGCCGAGGTCATCACTATCTTGCCGCTGATTAAGCGCCTGGGTATTCCAATGATCAGCATGACCGGCGATCCAGCATCTATGCTGTCACAGGCTGCTCATGCCAATCTCGATGTCAGCGTCAGCAGTGAAGCCTGCCCATTAAACCTGGCGCCTACTACGAGCACTACTGTCACATTAGTGATGGGTGATGCTCTGGCTATCGCACTACTGGAATCTCGTGGCTTTAGCGCTGAAGACTTTGCTTTTTCCCATCCCGGCGGCGCTCTGGGGCGTAAATTATTGCTTCGGGTTGAAGATATTATGCATAGAGACGGTGAGGTGCCGAGAGTAAAGGCCGGCCAACCACTCCATGATGCATTGCTGGAAATGACACAAAAAGGCTTTGGCATGACCACCGTAGTCGCCGACGACAACACCTTGATAGGCGTCTTCACCGATGGCGATCTGCGCCGTGTTATCGACCATAAAGTTGATATTACCACCGCCACAATGGCGGATGTTATGTCTGCCAATCCAAAAACCATCAGCAGAGAAATCCTGGCCGCTGAAGCGCTCAGCATTATGGAAAGCTCAACTATTACCGCGCTCATTGTAGAAGATGACAACCAGCATCCAATTGGGGTACTGCATATGCACGATATTCTTCGCGCGGGAGTCGTATAGATGACAGTTGCAAATCAGGTTATTGAATCGGCCAAAAATATTAGACTACTGCTGCTAGATGTCGATGGCGTGCTTACCGACGGTCGCCTTTATTACGGCAATAGTGGCGAAGAAATCAAAGCCTTTAATATTCAGGATGGCCTGGGTATCAAACTGCTGCAACAGGGCAATATACAGGTGGGCATTATCACTGGCCGTGTCTCTGCGTTACTGCAACGTCGCGCTGATGAACTGGGTATTAACCCGGTAGTGCAGGGCCGTGAAGATAAATTAACCGCACTGAATGAACTGCTCGAAAGCATGGATATCGGCATGGATGAAATTGCCTTTATGGGTGATGATTTACCCGATTTGCCAGTTATTCGCCGTGTAGGGCTTGGTATTACGCCAGCCAATGGAAGCAGTACAGTCGCGCAACAGGCGCAGTGGAAAACCACTCGCAGTGGCGGTGACGGCGCAGTGCGCGAAGTCGCCGAGATGATTCTCAGTGCTCAAGGCAAGCTCGACGCTATCTTGGCAGCCTATCAATGATTCGACAGTTCCTGCTCGGCTTCGGCCTGCTTTTTATCGTAGGCAGCTTTTTGCTGGTTTGGGACTCACCTCCACAGTCTTTTATGCGCAAGCAACAGGGTCAAGTTGACAAAGTGCCCAGTGCCGACAGCTATATGATTGACGTCAGCAGCCGGCGCTACTCCAAAACAGGCAGTGAGCAGCTGCTAATCAGCTCGCCCAAAGTAGCGTTATTTTCTGGTGACACACAGGCATTAATTTCGCAGCCTAACATTATTAGCATTGATCCAAAAACTGGCACCAATGCCGTTGAGCTCAGTGCACAGCAAGGCGTGCTATCCAATGACGGTGAGACCTTAACTCTCAGTGGCGATGTAATCGCCGTTATCGATGGACAGCAGGGCAGCAGCACGCTTAGTACCCCGGCACTGAGCTATCTTCCCGCAACCAATACCGCTACAACCGATGACCACTTTAAACTTGTCACCCCGCAGGTTAAAATTTCTGGCAAAGGGCTGGAGGCAAATCTCGCCAATGAAGTCTTCACTATCAAATCAAAGGTCCATGCCGTCCATGACCCTCTTTAAGTCTTGCGCCAGCCTGATGTTTTCTCTTTTCTGCCTCTCGGCATGGGCGCTGCCCAATGATCGCAGTGAAACTATTACTATTGAATCAAGTTCTGCCGAGCGCGATGAAAAAACTGGCCTTACCCAGTATCGCGGCGATGTTGTCATCAACCAGGGATCACTGGTGATAGAGGCCGATCAGGTAACAGTCCACTACAAGGACAACAAGGTAAGCCGTATTGTTTGCCTGGGATTACCTGCCAGTTACCAGCAACAGACGTCAGAAAACGGCGGCCTGGTGGTTGCCAAAGCCGAAACCATTGAATATAGGCTGGCAGGGGACGAAATTAATCTAAAAACCAATGCTGTACTATCGCGCAATGGCACCAGAATTAAAGGCGATAGTATTAACTATGATCTTAAAAATGAAACCTGGAAAGCCAAAGGCAACAGCCGCGGCGAGCAAAAACGCATCCAACTGGTTATCCCTCCCTCAACACAAGAGACAACAGAATAATGGCATTGTTGGAAGCGCGTAATCTGGCCAAAGCCTATGGCAAGCGACCAGTCGTTAAAGATGTTTCTATCTCAGTAAAACAGGGCGAGATCGTCGGTTTGCTAGGCCCCAACGGCGCCGGTAAAACGACCTGTTTTTATATGATCATAGGTTTGGTCGCTCAAGATGGCGGCGCCATTACAGTGGACGGAGAAGATATTACGGCCCTGCCAATGCATGGGCGGGCGCGCCGGGGCCTTGGTTACCTGCCTCAAGAGCCGTCAATTTTTAGAAAGCTCAGTGTTGAAGACAATATTCTCGCTATTTTGGAGACACGTAAAACTCTGACTCGCCAACAACGCAATCAAAAGTTGGAAGAACTACTGCATGAATTCCATATCTCACATCTAGCGAAAAATACTGGCATGAGTCTGTCTGGTGGTGAGCGACGACGGGTAGAAATTGCTCGCGCGCTGGCTGCAGACCCGCAATTTATTCTGCTCGACGAACCCTTTGCCGGCGTTGACCCCATTTCGGTCAACGATATAAAAAACATTATTCGCCATCTTCGCGATAAAGGCATTGGCGTATTGATCACCGACCATAATGTGCGCGAAACATTGGATATTTGCGAACATGCCTACATTATTGGTGAGGGTCATGTTATCGCCGAAGGATCCACTGAACACATTCTTAGTGATGACAAAGTACGTAAAACCTATCTAGGTGAGCACTTTAAGCTGTAATAACCGCTTATTTAGGCAATCGGTGATTGCCAGCCCATCATGTCGGCACTAAAATTGCATCTTGAAAAGTGAATAACGACAACCACCTATGCGCCCAGGCTTACAGCTAAAGATCAGCCAACAGCTCACCATGACGCCGCAGTTGCAGCAAGCTATCCGGCTATTGCAGCTATCGACGCTGGAACTACGCCAAGAAGTTATCGAACAGCTGTACAACAACCCGCTGCTAGAAATGGACGAAGATAGTCAACGTGCGTCCGAAAGCCATGAGATGGAGGCCGACAGTTCCGCAACAACAGCTGAACAGAGCACGGAGATTGATGTCGACTTTAATTCTGATGACCCCAGCTTGCACAGCACCGCATCCGATGCCTCTGAGGCAACAATAACCGCTACAGAAGATGATCGTACCTGGGAAAATGAGACCCCCGCCGATCTGCCCGTCGATGCCAACTGGGATGAGGTGTACAGCGCACCTGCACCCACCGGCAGCGGTGGTGAAGTTAACCTCGAACAAATTTATCAGGTCACTGAATCTCTTCAGGATCATCTGCACTGGCAGCTTAACCTAACACCTTTTTCAGACCGGGATCGTGAGATTGCCGAAGCCTTTATTGATGCCATCGATAACAGCGGCATGATCAGCCACAATCTCAAAGAAATTGTGGCCCACATAGCGTATGACGACCCTGAAGATGCCCTGCAGGATGACGAGCTAGTGGCTGTGCTGCATCGCTTGCAACAGTTTGATCCGCCTGGGATTTTTGGTCGTGATATTAAAGAATGCCTGCTTATTCAGCTCTATCAACTTAGTCTGGATACAGACCACATAGTTGAAGCTAAGCGACTGGTCACTGAGTTTTTACAAGATATAGCCTCTATTGATCTGACCCGCCTGATGAAAAAAACGGGTTATAACGCCGACCAGGTGCAGGGCGCCCTAATGCTTATCCGCAGTCTCAACCCTCGACCAGGCGAATCTCTGACCAACAATGATGCAGAATATATAGTGCCGGATGTGTTTGTTGAGAAAGTAGCTGGGCGCTGGCGAGTGCAGCTAAATGATAGCAACATGCCGCGGCTACGCATTAATGACACCTACAGCAATATGATTAAACGGTCGGACAATAGCGACGAAAATCAATTTCTTAAAAACAACCTTGCTGAAGCACGCTGGTTTCTGCGCAGCCTTGAAAGCCGCAATGAAACATTAATGCGCGTAGCCATGACTATTATTGACCTGCAGCAAGGTTTTCTCGACCATGGCCCCGTCGCCATGAAGCCAATGGTACTGTCAGATATTGCGACTAAGCTGGATTTACATGAGTCAACTATATCCAGGGTTACCACGACCAAATACCTGGCTACGCCTCAGGGCATTTTCGAATTGAAGTACTTCTTTTCCAGCCATGTTGGCACTTCTGGCGGCGGAGAGTGTTCATCGACTGCAGTTTGCGCTATCCTAAAAACAATGATTAGCGCAGAACAGGCTGCAAAGCCATTAAGTGATAGCAAGCTAACCTCTCTCCTAGAGGAACAGGGAATTCAAGTTGCCCGACGAACTGTTGCAAAGTACCGCGAAAGTATGGGAATCCCCTCGTCGAGCCAAAGAAAACGATTTGAAAACACCAAGTAGAAGGAGCACTGCATGCAAATGACCATAAGTGGACACCATTTAGAAGTAACTGATCCTATTCGCGAGTATGTCACTACCAAACTTTCCAAGCTGGAAAGGCACTACGAACAAATCACTAGCACCTCAGTAATACTCTCCGTCGACAAACTGCAACAAAAAGCTGAAGCGACAGTCCATGTAGCTGGCGCAGAGCTATTTGCTAATGCAGAGCATCAGGATCTCTATGCAGCCATCGACGCGCTAACCGATAAACTGGACCGACAACTGATCAAACACAAAGAAAAACATCGAGGCCACTAGCGTCTACTATGAAGATTACTGATGTGCTTACCCCGGCCATGACCCAATGTGATTTGCCGGGCGGCAGTAAAAAACGCGTACTCGAAAATCTGTCCACTTTTTTCACCGAACAGCTGGGCGGTGATTCAGAGCAGACTGATACCTTATTCCACAGTCTGGTAGCCCGCGAACGTCTGGGAAGCACAGGCATAGGCGAAGGCATTGCTATACCCCACTGCCGCGCACCCGGTTTTAAACGCATCCATGGCTGCCTGATCAAACTCAGCGATCCTGTCGACTTTGATGCCCTTGATGACCAACCCGTTGATCTCATTTTCGCCCTGGTGGTACCAGAAGAGAAAAACGACGAACATTTAGCCACTTTGGCCAGAGTCGCTGCCCTTTTGCAAGACGAATCCTCGCGCCAGTCACTGCGCCAATGCAACAGCAACGAAGAGCTGTTTAATACGGCTATTCAACTGGAGCGCTCAGCCTAGTTATGCGACTTGTCGTTATCAGTGGCCGTTCAGGTTCGGGGAAAACCTCCGCACTCAACATTCTTGAGGATGTAGGCTTTACCTGTATTGATAACCTGCCGGTCAGCCTGCTACCAGAGCTAATAACCAAGTTGAAATCAGAAAATCTGAGTGATGATCTCAAACTGGCAGTAGGTATTGATGCCCGCAACCTAATCGGTGATCTCAGCTTAATTCCCGAAGAACTAAAGGTTATTCAAGCGCGCGGTATCTCCGTCAATGTACTGTTCTTACAATCACGACGTGGAGACCTTCTGCGTCGCTATAGCGAGACCAGACGTAAGCATCCACTGAGCAGTAACAACATCAGCCTCAAAGAGGCCATTGATCTCGAAAAAGAAATGTTGGCGCCGATCGCCGAGATTGCAGATCGCATCATTGATACCTCAGGGCTGTCGCTACACCAGTTGCGGGATTTGATAAGAAGTACCGTAGTACCAAATGACAAAGAGCATATGGCAGTTCTTTTCGAGTCCTTTGGCTTTAAGCATGGGGTGCCATCTGATGCAGATTTTGTCTTTGACGTACGTTGCCTGCCCAACCCTCACTGGAAACTTGAACTGCGCGCCCAGACAGGAAATGATCCCGCGGTTATCGAGTTTTTGGAAAGTCAGGTCGATGTCGCCTCCATGCTGGCCGATATTATTGGCTTCTTGACCCGCTGGATTCCCAAGCATGAGGTTAATAACCGCAGCTATCTGACTGTGGCAATCGGCTGTACGGGTGGCCAACATCGCTCTGTTTATTTAGCTAACCGCCTGACAGAGCATTTTTCGCAGAGCTATCCTCTGGTGCAGGTGGTGCATAAAGAATTTCCTGCAGTAAAGCCGGCAGAGATCTAACGTATGATTCGCCGCCAACTAACCATTATTAATAAACTTGGTCTGCATGCCCGCGCAGCAACCAAACTTGCTAGCGCCGCTGGACACCACCAGTGCCGTATTCGCACAGGCAGACAAGAGCCACTGGTGGACGCTAAAAGCATTATGTCGCTGATGTTGCTGGCAGCCAATCAGGGTACAGTGCTTACGTTCGAATTTGATGGTCAGGACGAGCAGGTGGCCTGCGACGAAATCACCAGCCTAGTAGCCGACTATTTTGGTGAAGGCGAATAATTTCGCTATCAGTCAGTAGCATAGCCCGCTAAAATGCAAAGGCGCTTTTCAGCGATTTAGTTAGGGAAGATATTCATGACCACAGAAACCAACCTGCTTGTACGACTGGGCACAGCTATAGATTCAGGCACCCTGAATCAGGTTAGGTATATTCTCAATAATCTCTCCCCACCAGATATCGCCCATCAGTTAGAAACTGCACCACCAAAATTTCGCCATATACTCTGGGAGCTGGTTGATCCGGATAATTCAGGCGAAGTGCTACAAGAACTATCGGATGAAATTCAGTCGGAATTCCTCAATGAGATGGATGGTCAAGAAGTCGCCTCTCTCACCGAAGGCCTCGACGTCGATGATATTGTAGATATTCTTCAGCAGCTGCCAGATCAGATGATCCCGGAAGTGCTAAAAGCCATGTCCTGGCAGGACCGTCAGCGCGTAGAGTCAGTACTTACTTACGATGAAGATACTGCTGGTGGTCTAATGGACACCGAAGTCATCACGATTCGGCCTGATATTAATGTCGACGTTGTGCTGCGTTATTTGCGTCGTTTTGAAGAGCTTCCCGATATTACCGATAACCTCTTTGTGGTTAGTCGCAACGATACATTTCTCGGCATTCTGCCGCTTGGCAAGCTACTGACATCTAGCCCGACCACCACTGTTAAAGAAGTGATGAATACCGAGGTACAGGCCATTCATGTCAACCTCACCGACTCGGACGTCGCTCAGCTATTCCAGCGTCATGATTTAGTGTCCGCGCCAGTGATTGATGATAAAAATCATTTACTCGGGCGCATCACCATCGATGATGTGGTTGATGTTATCGTCGAAGATGCAGATCACTCCTTATTGGCTATGGCCGGTTTAAGTGATACTGAGGATACGTTCTCATCCATTGGTAGAACCGCGCCTCGCCGGGCTGCATGGTTAGGCGTTAATTTAATTACTGCCATTCTTGCGTCTACAGCAATTAGTCTGTTTTCAGAAACCCTCGACAAAGTCGTAGCACTGGCCATTTTAATGCCGATTGTCGCCAGCATGGGCGGCGTTGCTGGCAGTCAGACACTTACGGTCGTTATCCGAGGTATGGCTTTAGGGCAGATTGAACGTGGCAATCTTAGCTGGCTGCTGAGCAAAGAATTTACCGTGGGGGTATTAAATGGCCTGCTCTACGCGCTGGTGGTAGGTGCCGTTGTCTCCCTGTGGTTTGATGACTGGATCATGGCGGCCATTATTGGCCTGGCTATGGCAATCAACTTAATGGCCGCCGCGCTGACCGGAACATTGTTACCGATTCTGTTACGCTCACTCAATATAGATCCAGCCCTCGCCGGCTCGGTCATTCTTACCACGGTAACCGATATCGTGGGTTTTGTATCATTCCTTGGCCTAGCAGCGATATTCCTTATCTAATGACTGAAGAACTCGACCATCCCGGCCATCCCGACTACGACGGCCCCAGCAAATCCCAACTCAAGCGGGACAGCCATGCTTTGCAAGCAATGGGTAAGCAGTTAGTGGAAATGCCTGAAGGAAAATTACAAAAGTTTGATCTGCCGGAAAACCTCAAAGAAGCCATCTACGAAGCCCGGCGCCTAAAAAGCCGCGAAGCAAAACGTCGCCATCTGCAATATATTGGCAAGCTGATGCGCATTTCTAATACCGACGTTATTCAGGAAACCCTGGATATGATGGACCATCAGTCGCAGACATACCGCCAGCATTTTAAGCAACTGGAAGATTGGCGCGACCGAATTATTCAAGAGGGTAACGACGGTATACAAGCCTTTATGGACGCCTACCCCGAAGGTGATCGTCAGCAGCTACGCAACCTGCAGCGCCAAGCCAATCGCGAAATTGAACTGAAAAAAGCCCCGACAGCTAGCCGCAAAATTTTTAGCTATATAAGAAACATTGCAGAATAAGCCGAGACTCAATCTAGAGCTTTCTATGCTGACCCATAGGCATCTTGCCACGCAGTTCATCAATCAATCTCAGATCGATCTCAGCGACCACAACACCAGCTTCATCCTTATCTAGGCTGGAAAGCACAGTGCCCCAGGGATCAATAATGGCACTGCCACCCCAGAGCCCGCGACTCGGATGAGTTCTATCCACGAGGTTGGCACCGATCACAAACACCTGATTTTCGATTGCTCGAGCACGCAGTAATAGTTCCCAGTGGTCCCTGCCGGTCGTAGCAGTAAAAGCGGCAGGTACCGTAATCAGCTGAGCTTCTGCATCCGCTAATCTGCGGTACAGCTCTGCAAACCTGAGGTCATAGCATACAGTCATTCCAACCTTGCACAGCGCGGTTGACGCCACGACCAAACGGTTGCCTGCAGCAAAATCATCTGACTCTCGGTAGCTCTTTTTAGTCGACGCCGACTGCCCAGCGACATCGACGTCAAATAGATGAATCTTGTCATATTCATCAACAGACTTACCCCGCGGATCAACTAAAAAAGAGCGCGCATAAGGTCTGGGCTCTGGCCCAGCAACTGGCAGCGTTCCACCCACCAGCCAGAGCCCATGTGTACTTGCCTGCTGTGATAAAAACCGCCTGACCGAACCATTTTCGTCAGCTTCAGAACGGCCGATAGCGAGAAAATCAGGCTGGCCATAATGAGCAAAATTCTCTGGTAATACAGCTAATTGGGCGCCAGCATCCGCAGCCTCAGACAGAAGCTCGGCAGCATTAGCAAGGTTCTTTTCAACAGTTCCGGCCGGCTTGAGCTGAATCGCTGCCGCAATCATAGTGCTATCCATAGAAGTCTCCCTGTAATTGTTGCCGCAGGTATGCCTTTTACTCTTTCTGCTGGCCCTCTGTGGCTCCATTACTCGGCTTTTTATTTTCATCAGCGGCCTTTAGCTCGGCCGCGAAAATCTTGTCCACCGCCACGTCAACATCATCAAACGGACCAGATAACGTATAGCTAATACTGGATAGACGATCTACCTGTTTTTCAACCAACTTGCTGGTGAGATAAACGCCCGCTGCCGCAGGAACACCGCCGAGCAACGCCACAACCCAGGGTAAATTAGTCGCTACCGGCAAAGTGGCAACTAGCTGGGCATCTACCTGCTCATTGGTCAGATCAAAATCACCCGCCATATTCATACGCCCTGAGGGCATTTTCATGCTCAGTGGATCAAGCAGACTGGCAACACCATTTTCAAAATGGATAGTTCCCACAAGATCGTTATAGGCAAGGTTCTGGCTGGTGACATCAGAAAAATCCAACTGTAAACGTTTCAACCAGTTAGCAAAGTTAAATAGGCTGACTAACTTCAGTGCGGCACCGGCACCGCCAGTTGAAGTATAAAAACTGCCGTCCTGCAAATTGATTTGAAAATCTCCAGTGATATTTTCCCTGGAAATTTTCCAAGGCTGATCCTGCCAGGATAAATCAAAGACCATTTTTCCAGATTTGCTGTCCACTATCTTGGGGATATTTAAACCGGAAAATAAATCGCCAATATTATTTATGCCAACAGGGCCGATGAGGCGACTGGAATATTTGGCACCATCATAGCGCCAGAAAAACTCCAAATCTGGCTGCTCTTCAAACAATCCGGGGCTGAGTCCAAACACATCACCGGCAATGGCATTAAACGCCGCACCAGAAACCTCAGGACGCAATTCAAACCCAAGCGAACCCCATTTTTTATCGCCCACAACAAGCGCATCAACAGAGAAATCGACCGCCATAAAGGTGCGCGGGTCCATGCCTTGCTGACCAATTTTTGCGTCGAGCAGCGTATTCGGCAAACTGAGCCTTGCGAGATGAAGCCCCGGAACAGCACCATCAGCATAGGGCAGTAGCAGTTTTCCATCAGCAAGATCACTGGTAAAAGCGACATTAATACTTTCTTCTGCCAGCCTAATTCGCGCAGCAATATCGGCTATTTTAACGGTCGCCAAATCAAGCTGATCAAACTGCAAGTCAAACAGCGGCTGCCAAGACGCCTCTTTTGCGACTGAGGTCTCGGTAAACAGTGCCACCACAGGGCGCCATAAATCTAAATCCGTCGTTGGCAGATAGCTAGCCACCAGAAGTTCGCCTGCTTCGGGTACTGACAGGGAACGGTCAAAACTCACCAAACCATGAGATAGTTGAGCTTGATCAAAGTGCAAGTCAGTGACCAGCCGATCACCAAGGCTACCTTCAAGCCGCTTAAAATTAGGGTCAAAGTGCATGGTTATATCCAAGGCTCGAGACTCGCCTGACGCCTTACCCAAAGGCTGTGGCAGCTTGATCTCAGATCTCTGCATCTGGCTAACTAACTGAAGCGTCACTGGACTTCCAGGATCATCTGTTGGCTTGATGCTTAGCAGCCCCTCAATAGGGATAGTGCCTGTCAGCACCTTAGTCCAGGGGAACGCAACCAGCTTATTGAGGCTCGCAGGTTGAATCTCTGTGCTTATAGCAACCTTTTGTTGCCTGCCTGTTTTAAACAACTTTGCCTGCAGTGGCCGCTGCCAAAACTCGCCACTAATATTGTCCGAGTACAAACCATCCATGATCGAAAAATTTAACGCACCCTCAAGCTGACTAATGGCAATTGCCGTATTGGGTATAGTCACTGACCCGCCACTAAGCTCAGTGCTTATCTGATAGTCTCCTGCAACGGTTTTTCCAGCAACTTTTTTTAATGGGATCTCTAAATGCAACTGTGCATCGACACTGCCCTCATACTGCCAGCCAGCCAAGGGGCCAATCCGATCGCGAAGCGGCGACTGAGCAAGTAAATCAATCGCCTCGCCCAGCCCGGTATCAACCTGTGCATTGACCGTTAGCACTTGCATACCAATGGCAGGATCACCCAGCACAGCATCAGCCTGCAAAATATTGGCACCACCAATGGTTCCGGCTGTAGCAACTGCATCAACATAGGCGTCATCAACTAATACCAGTGCGTCCACTGCGCGCATACCTAGCCAGTCAGGATGATAATCCACATCAGTATTTTCTGTTTTAAACAAAAGCTGTGTGGTTCGGGAAGTGATATTTTTTCGCGGCGGCCCAGAGCGCAACAACATGCCCAACTCTTTTACATTGGCGCCCAATACAGCGGTTTTAAGCCACTTAGAAAGCCTCTCTGGCGTTTTGTATGGCAGATATTTCTCCATATAAGCAGCATCTATATCACGTCCACCAATGATCAAATTAACTTCAGGTATGGTTCCATTGGCAGGTAACTGCTGCTGCACAGAAAACATAATATTGGAGGTACCTGCATCAACGGTCGTTTTCATTGGCGTGCTGCGAGCAGTCAGCATTTTTGCCTGTGGCTGCCAATCCAAATAAACTGTGCCCTCAGACTTTTCAACATGCAGATAGTCTCGGTACACTTTTGGGAAGAACACCTCAAAGCCATCGCTATCAGTAAGATGAAATAAGCCTCCCGAACTCTGTACTTCTAGGTATCCATCAATATTTTTTACTCCTGGGGCCCCCTTGAAAGGGCGCACTGAAATATTTTCCAAATTGGCAGACGCATAGTAGCCAGCTTCATTTTGTCCCAGAGTTAAAGCACTCAGATCACCGCGAGGCCGCAGTTGGTCAATTGTCTCCAGTAGTTTGTCGCTGGGGACTTTCGTCTCCCGCAACAGGTTAGACAGTACAGTGATATCTAACTGGTTTACCGATATATCAAAATCCTGCCAATGCGAACCCAGGCGCTGACTAAACACCAGATCCAGTGGTTCAATTTGAGAATCAGACCAATCGAAATCAAAGCCCTGCAACCTAAGACCCCAATCTGAGCCGGCGGTAAACCAACCGGTAAGGACAGTGCTAAGATTTTTAATAGGGGGAACGTCAGCCAACCAGTTCAGTGGAATTTCAGTAATGGTCAGATCACCCTCAAAATCCAGAGAACCTCCAGGGTGAATATCAAACCACACTTCACCGCTGGCATTGGCTTTAAAATTGGATAGGTTATCAAACAGCTTCGGTAGCAGCGATTGGGAGAGATCTACAATAGGTTCGGAGATATTAAAGTTATCTAAACGGAAATAGCCATCGGCATGAAAGGCTTCAAGGTCTGAGGGATCGCCCTGCCCCTCCACCAAGACATAGGCTGGAGCACCTTGCTCAGATAAACGTACCGACAGCTCAGCACGATGGAAATCGGTATCATTTTCCAGTTTTACTTCATCCCCACGCACCTGCATTTTCTTGCCAGAAAAGAACTCAAGATCAACAAGCACCAATCGCAACCGTATCAGCCGGCTATAAAAAAGAGGTTCTAGAATAATATTTATGTCTTGGTCGGATCCACCCTGAAAACCTTTTAGACTCCACCGGCCAGCCTCATCCTCAACCATTGTGATAAGCAATTGGTCGACCACTAGTTCACGCCAAATAGGACTCAGGTATTTAAGACTATTAAATAAATCGAGATCAGCACGGCCATGATCCAACACAAGAGCGGGGGTTTGCCCTTCACTAATAATTTCGATTTTCTCAATATCAATGATCGGAATCAGTCTGGGCCACTCACCCTGCAACTCTCCAAGCCTAACCTGCATACCTATATTGTCGCTAATAAGCTGCTGTATAGCTGGACGCAGCTGATCGACACTACTAATGGTCTGACGACCTATGACCACCAGAATAACAGTGCCAATAATTAGCATGGCAGCACTCAACCACAGCCAGCGACTGCCCAGCTTAATGATCTTTTTAATTCCGCTGTCGGCCATTATCTAAACTCAAACAGGAATAATATCGAACTGTTCACGGGCAAATAAATCTTCAGTGCGAAACTGAATGGAGCGCCCAATAAACGCCTCAAGATCTGCAACCTGTGCAGAATCTTCATCTAACAATCTCTCTATTACCGCAGGCGATGCGAGTACTCGTAATTTTTCGCACTCATAGGCGCGGGCAACACGGAGAATTTCTCGCAGCACTTCATAGCTCACCGTCTCGGCCGACTTTATCGAACCGCGCCCCTCACAGGTAGGACAGCCCTCACAAAGTATCTGACCTAAACTTTCACTCGTTCGCTTGCGTGTAGTTTGCACCAAACCCAACTCGGTCACACCAGAAATCGTGGTTCGCGCGCGATCTCTTTCCAGGGCTTTTTCAAAGGTGCGCAACACTTGGCGGCGATGCTCCGCATTTTGCATGTCGATAAAATCAACAATAATAATACCGCCGAGATTGCGCATGCGCATTTGCCTCGCGGTAGCTGCCGCTGCTTCAAGGTTGGTTTTAAATATAGTCTCTTCAAGATTGCGATGACCGACAAAGGCACCAGTATTCACATCGACTGTGGTCATAGCCTCAGTCTGGTCAATCACCAGGTGACCTCCCGACTTTAGCATTACAGATCGCTGCAGTGCCTTGGCGATTTCATCCTCAATACCATAGAGATAAAACAGTGGGCGTTCGCCCGGATAATGCTCTAGTAGATTGGCAATTTCTGGGCTAAATTTATTGGCGAACTTTACCAGTAGCTCAAGCACTTCTCGCGAGTCGACCAGCACTTTTTCAACTTCGGCACTGGCCATATCACGCAATACGCGTTTATACAGTGGCAACTCTTCGTAGAGACAACTAGGCACCGCCGCTTCGGACTTTACTTCCGTTAAATGCTGCCAGACACGCTGCAGATAACGTATATCGACACGTAACTCATCCACACTCGCACCCTCTGCAGCGGTGCGCAAAATATAACCGCCGCGGCGCTGGGGAATGACTACAGCATTTTTTTGCGGTTTCACGGGCGGCTCAGCAGCAGCCAGCTCCTCTACTGTCGCAATTACTGCCGCTTTAAGGCGCTCGCGCTCTTCTTCATCTTCAATGCGTTGAGAGACCCCTATGTGCTCACCACCGTCCATATAAACTAGATAGCGTGAGGCAACCGATAGCTGTGCTGTAAGTCGAGCGCCTTTACTGTTAATGGGGTCCTTGATGACCTGCACCAGTATCTTTTGACCGTCATGTAAAAGATCCTGAATGTCAGTGCTTTGGGCTTCCGCTGGCTCAGTGTTGCTTTTAGGTTTGCCAGCGACCAGGTCATCAACGTGGAGAAAGCCTGCACGCTCAACACCTATGTCGACGAATGCAGCCTGCATCCCTGGCAGTATGCGCACCACTTTACCTTTGTAAATATTGCCGACCAGACCGCTTCTTTGATTGCGTTCAATTGAAATTTCTTGAGGCACACCGTTATCAACCAAGGCGACGCGAGTTTCCATTGGCGTAATATTGATTAGAATCTCTCGGCTCATACGGGTTTCCATTTTAACTGTAACGCTTTTTTATATATCACTGCTGCCAAATAGGCACATTAAACTTCTCTAACAACCGCTGCGTTTCCAGCAAAGGCAACCCAACGACACCACTATAGCTGCCTTCAAGGTGGGCAACAAAGGTAGCGCCAAACCCTTGAATGGCATAGGCGCCGGCTTTGCCTTGAGGCTCTCCGGTTTGCCAGTACTTGAGACAGTCATCTTCGGAGATTGTGCGGAAAGTAACCCTGGTTTTCGACACCGCGACCTCGGCCTGGTGCTCATTAACAATTGCTACCGCAGATAGCACCTGATGGGTGGCGCCCGATAGCGACCGCAACATGGCGACGGCCTCATCACAGTCTGCCGGCTTGCCAAAAATCTTGTTATTCCACAGGCCGATGGTGTCGGCGCCCAGTACCGGTAAGGTTGGAGTATGGCGTCGCCAACCCGCCTGAGCCTTTTCCAGAGCAAGCCGCGCCACATAGTCTGCGGCTGGCTCTGCCGGCCGTTGACGCTCGTCAATATCCTCTGCGGCCACTACAAACCGCACACCAATTTGCTGCAGAAGATCACTGCGCCGCGGCGATGCCGATGCCAGTATAAGGTCGGCATTGGCCAAATCATTTGGTGTTAGCGTTAACAGAGATAATGACACGCAAAAACCCTTTAGCGATGGTATAAATTGACTCTAGCAATAAGCTTATCGATCAATGGCCATAACAGCGCCGACGTCATACCAATAGCCGGGAGGTGGCCTAAGGTCATCGGAATATCCCAAATCGAAAACAACATGGCCTGCACCAGCTCGGCAAGAATGACCAGCACCATCACCAAAAACATACGATGGAATATCGAAAAATACGTTAGCCAGCGACTGAGTAAATAGGCAACAGCACCACAGAGCGCAAAAACCAATACATAGTGACCTAAGATAGTGCGAAAAAGAGTATCTGCCAGTAGCCCCACAGCGGCAGCAAAACCAATACCATACTGGGTGGGAACATAGAGTATCCACGCAATAGTCACCATCAAGAGGAAATTTGGCTTCCATAGTATCCAGTCACCAGACGCCGGCAGAAGTTGGAAGATAACGGCAATAATTAACGAGGCAATCATAGGCCCAGTAAAATTAACCGGTTTCATTGAATACCACGATCTCGGTCGCTGCCTGAGGTGAAGACCAACAGTAGGTGTCGGCTTCTGTCGAGCTGTGCTGATGGGTCAACTTCAACATCGACAAATGTCGCACCGGGCTTTTGCGTAATACTGGCCACAGTGCCAACCGGGTAACCGGCAGGGAAGCGTCCACCTAAACCAGAGCTTACCAGCTGGTCTCCCTCAACAATATCGGCGGTGGGCGAAACAAATCGCAATGTCATGCGATTGTAGTCAGAGGTACCCTCAGCAATTGAGCGCACGCCATTGCGTAGAACCTGCACCGGTAGCGCATGGGTGCTATCAGTGATTAACAGCGCCACACTATGGCCACCATAAACTGAAATAATCTGTCCCATAAGGCCTTCTGCATCAAGCAGGGGCTGCCCCACATAAACGCCGTCATCGCGACCGCGATCAATCGTCACAGTATGCCCTTGGGGGCTGGGGGAAACGCCAATAACCTCGGTTACCAACACGCTGTCCATCAATAATTCCGTGGCGTTTAATAATTGGCGCAGACGCAGATTTTCGGCGGCCAGCTCAGACATGCGTTGCAACTGCCCACGGTGAATCAAGCTTTCCTGCTCAAGACGAATATTGTCTTGCTCAAGATCAGCTCTGGAAGTACCGGTGATTTTTCCCCACTCCTGGATGCGACTGGGGATGTTGGTCAGCCAATACAGAGGCCGAACCGCATTGTCGACAATTTTATAGGCAGGGCTAAGCCAAGTAGTGTAACTATCGACAGCCATTAGGCCGAACGCAATAAGGCCGACGATCAGAAGTTTTCGAATCGGAGAGGATGATTTAGCAAAAACTTTTTTAATAAATCCACTCCCGAAACAAAAACACCCGTCTGATACTGATGGTTAGTAGGTCAGCGTATCAAGTCTTCGATTATCCATCATCTCAAGCGCTTCACCACCACCACGAGCAACACAGGTTAGCGGTTCTTCAGCCAAAATAACCGGCAAGCCAGTTTCATGGGTAAGTAGACGATCAAGATCTCGTAGCAGCGCGCCGCCACCGGTTAAAACAATACCGGTTTCAGCAATATCTGAAGCCAATTCTGGCGGAGACTGCTCTAAAACACGCTTCACAGCCTGGACGATGCCAGCCAGAGGCTCCTGAAGTGCCTCAAGAATTTCATCACTGGTCAAAGTAAAGCTCTTGGGCACACCTTCAGCCAGGTTGCGACCACGCACATCAATCTCGCGCACTTCTTTGGCCAGATAAGCGGCTCCAATCTCCATCTTGATACGCTCAGCAGTAGTATCACCAATCACACTACCGTACTTGCGACGCACAAAGTTAACAATGGCTTCATCAAAGCGGTCACCACCGATACGTACTGAATCGGAGAACACCACGCCGTTGAGTGAAAGAATAGCGATTTCAGTGGTACCACCACCGATGTCCACAACCATCGAACCCACGGCTTCTTCTACCGGCAGTCCCGCACCAATGGCAGCAGCCATCGGTTCTTCAATCAAAAACACCTCGCGGGCACCAGCACTGTAGGCCGATTCCTTAATCGCACGCTTCTCCACCTCTGTCGCCATGCACGGTACGCAGATCAGTACACGGGGGCTGGGGGGGACAAGACTTTTAGCATGCACCTTCTTAATAAAGTGCTGGAGCATTTTCTCGGTCACCTGGAAGTCGGCGATAACGCCGTCCTTCAAAGGTCGAATGGCAGTGATATTACCCGGAGTACGACCCAACATACGTTTGGCGTCTACACCTACAGCCTCAACAATCTTTTGGCCCAGATGCTGGCGAATAGCAACCACTGAGGGTTCATTGAGAACAATGCCCTTTTCGCGCACGTATATCAGGGTATTTGCAGTGCCTAGATCAATCGACAGATCGCTGGAGAAAAAGCCGCGAATTTTTTTAAACAACATCAAAAAAGCATCCTCAGTGGCGGCTCGTGAACAGACCCGAGCGACGCAGGTTTAAGCATCGAAATTTAACAGCGGCAAGAGGCCAGATCAAGCGCCAGCGAGCTGTTTTCTTTTAATTGGCAGGGATTCTAGCCGATCTTGAACAAAACTTCCTACATAAGGTTTAAATCAAGCAAAAAAGCCGCGAAAATCGCTGAATTTCGCCGCTGATGGCCTTCGCCTAACCTCACCAGTTGCTGTACCATGCGTCTGCTGCGGGACTTCTCATTCAGCTAATGAGAAGCATGCAAAAAAGCACGTATTAGAGCGACGAATAAACAGGCTAAACAATGAGCATCGAACGACAAGAAATCGAAAAACTGGCAACACTTTCACGCATTGCAATCAATGAAAGTACCATTACCGAGGTAACGCAGCGCCTAAGTAGCGTTTTAGATCTGGTAGATCAGCTGCAAGCGGTAAATACTGAGGGTGTAGAGGCTATGTCTCATCCGCTGCAAGCCATCCAGCGACTGCGCGAAGATGAAGTGACCGAACTCAATCAGCGTGAAGCACTCCAGGCCACTGCGCCAGACACCGAAGACGGCCTATTTTTAGTGCCCAAAGTCATAGAATAAGCAGGCCCAGATCGAATGCATAATCTTACCATTGCCGAGCTTGTTCAAGGGCTCCAGAGCAAAGAATTTACCAGCGTTGAATTAACTCAGCACTTTTTAGATCGTATTGGCAGCCTCAACTCTGCTTACAATGCGGTGATTACAGTCACTGCCGAACAGGCACTGCGAGCCGCTGCCGCCGCCGATCAGCGTCTGGCCGCAGGCAATGCACCAGATTTATGTGGCGTCCCGATCTTACATAAAGATATTTTCTGCACTGACGGGGTACGCACTAGCTGCGGCTCTAAGATGCTGGATAACTTTATCCCGCCCTATAACGCCACTGTAGTCGAAAATTTCGAGCGGGCCGGCGCGGTAGTCCTGGGCAAAACCAATATGGATGAGTTCGCTATGGGCTCCTCGAATGAAACAAGCTTTTATGGCCCGGTTAAAAATCCCTGGGCCATCGACTCAGTTCCTGGCGGTTCATCTGGCGGCTCTGCGGCAGCCGTTGCCGCGCGTCTAGCGCCTGGTGCCACAGCGACAGATACTGGCGGCTCTATCCGCCAGCCCGCAGCACTGTGCGGCATTAGCGGCATCAAACCTACCTATGGCCGTGTATCACGCTGGGGAATGATTGCCTTTGCCTCAAGTCTTGATCAAGGCGGTCCAATGGCTCGCACCGCAGAAGACTGCGCGTTACTCCTTAAGTGTATGGCCAGTTATGACGACAAAGATTCCACCTGTATTGATCGCGAAGTACCAGACTACAGAGCAACACTCAATGACTCGATCAATGGTTTACGCATCGGTGTGCCCAAAGAATATTTCTCCGAAGGCCTGCACGCGGGGACAGAGCAAGCCGTCCGAACAGCACTGGCTAATCTAGAAGCTCAGGGTGCAGAGTTGGTTGAAATAAGCCTGCCTAACTCAGCGCTTTCAGTACCAGCCTACTATGTCATTGCACCAGCGGAAGCCTCCGCCAACCTGTCACGCTTCGACGGCGCGCGGTATGGCTATCGCTGTGAAAACCCTGCTGATTTACAAGATATGTACTGCCGCAGCCGCGCCGAAGGCTTTGGTGAAGAGGTACAGCGGCGCATCTTGATCGGCACCTACTGCCTGTCTGCCGGTTACTACGACGCCTACTATGGTAAAGCTCAACAGGTGCGCCAGCTGATTCAGCAGGATTTTGCCAGAGCCTTTGACAGTGTAGACCTTATTATGGGCCCCACTTGCCCATCACCGGCCTTTAAATTCGGCTCAAAAGGTGATGACCCAGTGGCTATGTATCTGGAAGATATCTACACCATCGCTACCAATCTCGCGGGCCTACCCGGCATGTCTATCCCCTGTGGCATGGTTGAGAACAAGCCCGTTGGCTTGCAAATTATCGGCAACTACTTTGATGAAGCACGCATTCTTAATGCTGCCCACCAGTACCAACAGGCCAGCGACTGGCATGATTTAGCGCCAGAGGGAGTCGCCTCATGAATTGGGATACAGTTATCGGGCTAGAGATTCATGTGCAGCTAGCGACCAAGACCAAAATATTTTCTGGCGCCAGCACCGCCTATGGTGCCGAGCCTAACACCCAAGCCTGCGCCATCGATCTGGCGATGCCGGGAACACTGCCAGTACTCAATAAACAGGCGGTCAACTACGCCATTATGTTCGGTCTGGCGATTGATGCCGAGATTGGCCAGATATCGGCTTTCGAACGCAAAAACTACTTTTACCCGGATCTACCGAAAGGTTATCAGACCACACAGCTGGAAAAGCCTATTGTCGGCCGAGGCAATGTCGAGATACAGCTCGCCGATGGCAGCACTAAAAATGTGCGCATCCACCATGCTCATCTCGAGGAAGATGCCGGCAAGTCACTTCATGAAGGCAACTTTAGTAGCACGTTTTCAGGGATTGATTTAAACCGCGCGGGCACACCGCTCATTGAAATCGTTTCCGAACCCGATATGAGCAATGCCGAAGAAGCCATCGCTTTTGCCAAAAAGATTCATAGCATAGTCACCTCCATCGGCATCTGTGATGGCGAAATGTCCCAGGGCAGTATGCGTTTTGATGTCAATGTCTCGGTCAAACCCAGCGGCAGCGACACCCTCGGCACCAGGACTGAAACAAAAAATCTCAACTCGTTTAAATTTATGGAAGAAGCTATTAAACGAGAGGTCGAACGCCAGATTGATGTGATTGAAGATGGCGGCACCATTGCACAAGAAACTCGTCTGTATAACGGCGAGACTAAAGTTGCACGCTCCATGCGCAGCAAAGAAGAAGCCAACGACTATCGCTACTTCCCCTGCCCCGACCTACTACCGGTTATCGTCACTGACGAACAGATTGCCGAACTGCGCCGCAATCTGCCAGAACTACCAGATGCTCGTCAGATACGCTTCATTGAGCAATACAGCCTGTCAGACTATGACGCGAGAATCCTTAGCAGCGATGCGGCTATGGCCAAATACTTTGAAGCGGTTACCTCAGCCTGCAACGATGCCAAGCTGGCTGCCAATTGGACCATGGGTGAGCTATCGGCACGTCTGAACAATGAAGACCTCAGCATAGGTAAAAGCCCCGTCAGTGCAGAGCAACTTGCAGGCCTGATTGCCCGTATCGCCGACAACAGTATCTCCGGAAAAATGGCTAAAGAAGTCTTTGAAGGAATTTGGGCCGGCGAAGGAGATGCGGATCATATTATCGAAGCCCGCGGCCTCAAGCAGGTATCTGATAGCGGCGCTCTCGAGCAGATGGTTGGCGAAGTATTGGCAACCAACCAAGCGATGGTAGAGGACTACATCAATACAGATGAAGCCAAGCGCAAGAAAAAGCTCGGCGGTTTTATGGGTAAAATTATGCAAGCGTCAAAAGGCCAGGCTAACCCGCAACAAGTTAATCAGATACTGGCACAAAAACTAAACGAATTACTGTAATACTGTTAAGGAAAAACATGTCACTCAAAAAAGATAAAGAAAAAGTCCTCGGCGAAGTCTTTGATGATGAGCGAGTAAAAAGCTTTTTGGATTTTCAGGCGCCAGATGGTGTAAACGCTGATTTTCATCTATTAGAAAAAGCTTATCGGGGGATGAACATAGATAACTTTATAACCTTTTTGAAGTTCTTCAATCAAGCCGGTCATGATATAAACGCCACCAGCCCTGACGGTGATACACTGGTCCAAATTGCAGCACAGCATGGTCACGGCGGCCCCTATATCGCAGCGCTCCAAAGTGCAGGCGCTTGCAACTGATAGCTACCGCACACAGGCCATTAACCTTGAGAGAAATTCTCCACAGACTGAAGCCGCTATTATCAGTTCCCTGAGCATGCGCTATATCCCTATTCCGGTTAAATTTTAGAACCCCACCGAAACAAACTTTAAGCGCATTATCGTCACCATAAAGTAACAGGAAACTCAAAAACTATGCGGCCAATATGCGCGTCTCAGTATTTATATATCTGTATCGCTGCACTGTACTCAGCGACGATAAAGTGACGACACAAAATAATTTAGATAAGATGTAATGGCCTTTAGGGCTGTGTAAAAAATTTGTTCACAACAAATCATAGATAACGACAAAGGGGTCAACAATGCAATTTTTAGATAATTTATTAGAGGGTCATGACGACAAGGCTTATGCACTGCTTAGAATAATTAGCGGGTTTTTATTTATCTGGCATGGCACACAGAAGCTGATTAATTTTCCTGTCGACTTTCCCTACCCACTCAATCCGTTGATGTATGCAGCCGGAACGATTGAAATGCTGGGCGGCGCATTAATAATGATTGGTCTATTTACCCGACCAGTTGCATTTATCTGCAGTGGCACCATGGCTGTCGCCTACTGGATGGTCCATGGCATGAATGGCTTTTTCCCAATGCTAAATGGTGGTGAATTAGCTGCTCTGTACTGCTTTGTATTTCTCTTTATTGCAGTGCGCGGGCCCGGCATTTGGAGCCTCGACAAGTAGCGCAATAATTGCTTGCCAAAGAAGGGCGCTAATTGGCGTCCTTCTTTAAGCCTCTTTACATCAATCTCCACCTTAATTCGCTTCTGTGCAAGAAATCTCATAGCACGCGTCTTAATATTGTAATTTGGCGACTGCAGATGTGGTGTACGTTTGGTCAATCAAAATTTCACTGCCCCTCCCTAGCCCGCAAAATATCCTCAGGCTAAAGACCAGTCCCTAGTGTTAAAAAGCGCGAATTCAAAGCCGCCATATCCATACTGCAGAACTATCGAAGCTATCAATAAATTATTGATGAAATTCGCTTTGATAGATGTATATCAAGGAAGGTTTATAACATCTGAATTAAGTTGCTGGTTACCCTAACAGGAGCTTTCATATTCATGGTAAAACGTAATCGTCATTTAACCCTCTTCGTGGCAAGCTTGCTATCGATTCCGCTCATACTCTGCATCATCATTATTATTTTACTCTCTAGTATCCGGTAGCTATAGCTGTAAATAGCAGGGTCGCTAGCACTAATACTCTGGATGACAGCAGGTTTTAAAAATGCTCCAATGGGGTTAAATAAAAATAAGAGATAACCATGCGTGTATCCCCCTTCCAAAACTGCGGTGCCGTTGTTAGCGACTTGCAGTTAGCAACCATTACCGACTCTGAACTCGTTGAGCTACGCGGCACTTTCAGCAAGTATGGCCTGCTGTTTTTTCGCGATCAGGAATTCCCCCCTGAGGAGCATCTGCGCTTTGCACGCCGCTTTGGGGACATCGTGGTTAATAAATTTTTTAAAACCACGGCCGACAACCCTGAGATAGCCGAGGTGCGCAAAGAAAAAACGCAACAAACCAATATTGGCGGCGGCTGGCATACAGATCACTCGTACGATGATGAGCCGGCGCTGGGCTCTATTTTGGTGGCGCGCACATTACCTGAGACTGGCGGAAACACTCACTTTGCTGACTTGGCTGCAGCCTATAATGCCCTGCCCGAGACCCTCAAAAAACGTCTTGAGGGCCTCCGCGCAGTGCACTCAAATACCCACCTTTATGGCGAGAATGGCCTGTACCGATTGACAGACCTCGCTGATCAGCTAGGGGGCATGGATCGAGTTGGCGATGCGACTCATCCGGCAGTTATTCGTCATCCTGAAAGCGGACGTAAGGTTCTCTATGTAAATCCAGGCCATACCATTCAGTTTGAAGGCTGGGAGTTTGCCGAGAGCCGTGAACTACTCGATCAACTCTATGCCCATGTCCAGCAGCCTCAATTTACGAGCGACTTTAACTGGCTTCCGGGCTCCGTTACCTTCTGGGACAATCGCTGCACCTGGCATATGGCTGACAATGACTATCAGGGGCAGATGCGCCTGATGCATCGTATCACCCTAGCAGGCACCGCACTGGCCGCCGCTTAATAGGTTGCCGCTTCGGCGGCTAAATCTGCGATAATCCAGCCATGCCTGCCATGCGTAAAAAATCTGACCTTCCCAGCAAGATTTGCCCTGTTTGCGAGCGCCCATTTACATGGCGTAAGAAATGGGAAAAAGTTTGGAACGAAGTGCGCTACTGCTCTGTGCGCTGTAAATCCGATGCTAAAAAAAATAAGCGTTAAAACTATGCCTACTTCTCATCATACCGACGTTCTAATTATTGGGGCTGGTCTTGCCGGTCTCAGTGCAGCCAATGACCTGCAGCAAGCAGGTTATAGTGTATTGGTTGTCGACAAGGGTCGTGGCTTAGGTGGTCGGTTGGCGGGTCGAAGAATTGGCGAGGCTACTTTTGATCATGGCGCACAATTTATGACCGCGCGGGAACCCAGATTTCAAGCAGCGGTAGCCAGCTGGATAGCAGCTGGGGTCGCTGAGAAATGGTATAGCAGCTACCCGGGACAGCCCAATGGTCATCCACGATATCGGGGCGTACCCACCATGACTGCAATTGCCAAACATCTCGCCACCAACATTAATGTCATGCGTGCGACCAGAGTGGAAACTATCGCTGAACATCAAGGAAAAACTTGGTTAGCCAACCTAGATAATGGCGACAAGGTTGTGGCCAAGAAGCTGCTGGTGACTTCGCCTGTCCCGCAAACATTAGATCTACTGGCCACCGGCGAGATTGTCGTTCCTGCGGATAAACAGGCCCGTCTCGACCGTATTCGATATGAAGCCTGTATTGCTGTGATGGCTGTCCTTGACGGCCCCACAGCTATTGAAACCCCCGGCGCTATTGCGCTGGAGGATGGGCCCATCAGCTGGATTAGCGATAACCGGCAAAAAGGCGTCTCTAAAATCCCGGCCGTAACTATTCATGGAGACGGTAAGTTCAGTGCTCAGCACTTTGAACAGAACCGCATGGAAGTTGGCCAGCGACTTATTGATGCCGCCGCACCGTTTCTGGGTGATGCAAAGGTCACGGAATATCAGGTACATGGCTGGCGCTACAGTAAACCCACTATCGTCGACGATGCCGCCTGCATGTTGCTGAGCGACGCAACGAAAATGCCGCCATTGGCCCTGGCGGGCGATGCCTTCGCTGGCCCTAGATTCGAAGGCGCCGTCCAATCTGGCTGGGCCGCAGCTAAATCTCTGATAGATGCCGACGCGTAAAACGAGGCTATAATGGCTGCTTTCACAAAGTATAAGCAGCCCACCCAATGACTGATCTCTTTACTCGCAGCGGCTCTATCTGCGAACTCTGCACCAATGGCGATAGCGTGCGCCCGTACCCCGTACCCCCTAACAGTGACAGCAGCACCGAGCAGTCATTGTTAATCTGTGACATCTGCGATGATCAGATCAATAATCCAGATAAGGTGGATGTTAATCACTGGCGCTGCCTAAATGACAGCATGTGGTCGCAGGTACCTGCGGTGCAGGTTATGGCCTGGCGCATGCTGACTAGACTGAGCGCCGAAGGTTGGCCGCAAGACTTGCTGGACATGCTATATCTGGATGACGAAACACTGTTATGGGCGCAAGCAGATAGTGCTGATGACAGCCTTGAGTCTACCGATAACCCAGTACACAAAGACAGCAATGGTGCCGTACTAAGTGCAGGCGATACAGTGACATTAATCAAAGATTTAGATGTAAAAGGTACCAGTTTTACCGCCAAACGAGGTACAGCGGTGCGTAATATTTCATTGGTACTCAGTAATGAAGAACACATAGAAGGCCGGGTGAACGGCACACAGATTGTAATACTAACTAAATTTGTAAAGAGGGCAAACTAATGGCACAGACAGAACAAGAACTGCGAGTCCAGCTGGCAGCATGCTACAGAATCTTTGACTATATGGGTTGGAGCGAATTGATTTTTAACCATATTACAGTCAAGGTCCCGGGAGATGAGCATCACTTTTTAATCAATCCCTATGGCCTTCACTACAGTGAAGTAAAGGCCTCAAATCTGGTTAAAGTTGATATCGACGGTAATATTGTTGAAGACACTGACTATGCGGTAAATCCAGCGGGCATTATTATTCACACCGCTATCCATGCGGCACGCGCCGACCTGCACTGTATTGCTCACACCCATACTAATGCCGGTATGGCGGTGGCTTGCAGCCAAGAAGGTTTGCGCAATGATAATTTCTACTCCGCGCTATTATATAACCGCGTCGCCTACCATGACTTCGAAGGCATTACAGTAATGGACGATGAGAAGCCGCGCCTTATCGCCAATATGGGCGACAAGAGCCTATTAATACTGCGTAACCATGGCCTGCTAGCCTGCGGCCGCAGCATCCCAGAGACCTTTGTGAACCTCTGGGCCATGCAGCGCGCCTGTGAAGTTCAGGTAGCAACAGACGCCACCGGCCGACCCAGCATTCCAGTGAGCCCAGAGATACTAGCCAAATCCGAGCAGCTGATGGCCATGCAAGCCATGGGCGGACCCGCAGGTGAACTTGAGTTTAATGCACTTACCCGACTGATTGAAAAGGTCGACCCTTCCTATAAGGACTAGCATTTTAGTAGCCCAACCAAGGATGGATAGTATGAAGATAAACCATTATTTGCTACTTACCAGCAGCCTGATACTGATGGTCGTCTGTGGCATGCCGCAAGTACTTACCTGCAGGCTCTGCGACAGCATCCATGCTGTAGACGGTCACAGCAGTTAGTTAGCAATTCAAGCTTTGGGGGTTGGGCAGGATTTTTAGACGTATAAAAAGAGCCTGTGTGATGGTTAGGGCAGCTATTATTGGGGGATCTGTGTCTGGGTGACTGGAAGCCCAGTTCATCCTGAGGAGCAGTGCCACCAGGGATCTCTAAGCACTTGGCAAGAGATCCTTCACTGCGTTCAGGATGAAGATGATAAGCGCATCACTTCATCAAATCTCGCGAAATAATCAGCTTCATAATTTCATTACTGCCACCATAGATGCGCTGTACTCTTGAATCTGCGAAGGCGCGACACACCGGATACTCCCACATATAACCCCAGCCACCGAATAGCTGCAGGCATTCATCAGCCACCTTGCACTGCAAGTCAGTCGTGAGTAGCTTGGCCTTGGATGCACTGACTGTGTCCAACTTATCTTCCAGCAGCAACTCCGTACAGCGATCCGTATACACCTCTGCACAGTCAACCTCGGCGGTAAGTTCCGCCAGCTTAAATTGCGTATTTTGGAAAGACGCCACAGTGGTACCAAAAGCTTTGCGCTCTTTGGTGTAGCTAATGGTCGCTTCGAGTATTGCCCGCGCATTGGCAACAGCACCCACGGCAATAGACAATCGCTCCTGCGGCAGGTCCTGCATCAGGTAGATAAAGCCACGGCCCTCTTCACCCAACAGATTCTCCACCGGGACTTTTACATCTTGGAAGAACAGCTCCGAGGTGTCCTGTGCTTTTAAGCCTAGTTTATTAAGATTTTTACCTTTACTAAAACCCGGCCAGTCAGCTTCCACCAAAAACAGGCTGATACCTTTCGAGCCTGCAGAGGTGTCAGTTTTTGCAACTACAATAACCAAGCCGGCTTTTTGGCCATTGGTAATAAACGTTTTTGAGCCATTGAGAATATAGTGATCGCCATCCCGCACTGCCGTGGTTTTAGTGCCCTGCAAATCTGATCCTGCACCGGGTTCGGTCATGGCAATCGCAGTAATCAATTCGCCGGTAATACAGCGCGGCAGATACTTTTGCTTCTGCTCTTCACTGCCATAACGCACAATGTAGGGAACAGAAATATCATTGTGCAATGTCCAGCCTAAACCAGTGCAGCCAGAGCGACCGATCTCTTCATTGACGATGCAGTTATAAAGAAAGTCTGTACCAACACCACCGTACTCCTCTGGCACCATCGGGCACAAAAAGCCCTGCTCTCCGGCTTTTAGCCAAATTTCATCGCTAACCATGCCGTCTTTTTCCCATTGCTCATGGTTGGGCATACCTTCAACTTCGATGAATTTACGTAAGGAATCACGAAACATATCGTGGTCGGAGTCGTATAGGGTTCTTGGAATCATAGGTAAGCTCTCTCTATTGAGCTCAGATAGTACCAAGGAGGCTAATTAAAGGCAGTACCCTTAATGACAACAGGCTGTGCTTTTAGTGACTGCTGCGTTCTCGCAACGACCAGCCAGCAAGGCTAAAACTGATAGCTAGCAACGATGAAAGCCAGGATCCCGAGGCCCACAGTCCAATAAATATTCGCAGTTTTATAAGCGGTAGCTGTAGCCGCAATAGCACCCCATAGATAGGGATTATCCAGGTTGGTATCGAGCTTATTGTTATGTACAAAGAGGATTGGCATGCAGATAGCCATAAGCACTGCCGGGCCACTAAAGCTTAGCAGCTCCCTAATATTGGAACCCAGACGCACTGGCAACTTGCCCTCAAGAAACAGATAACGCGTGCCAAAGGTGACACAGGCCAATAGTAAAATAGTCACCAGGATCATCGTTGCGCCCTCAATCTTTGTACCGTAAAGCCAGAGCACATAGCGAGAAGCGCGGCCATTACTAATCCTAGCTCAAGGCCCCACAGAGTAAAGATAACCGAAAACACACCAGCCACTAACACAGCAACCAATGTAGCCAAGGTTTTGATCTCTGGAACTACCAAGGCGATAAAAGTAGCGGCAATCGCAAAATCGAGCCCCAGCTCGGTAAGATCAGGCAGAGACGCACCTGTCACTATGCCGATAAATGTCCACAGATTCCAAGCCAGGTAAAAACTGCCACCTGCGCCCAGTGCATAGTAAAGCCGAAATCGATTTTTGTAGGCGCGCCGATCACCCGACAGGGCAAATAACTCATCGGTGAGTAAAAACCCGAGGCTCAACCGCCAGCGCAATGGCTTTGGGCTCAACCTATCCCGGAGCGTCAAACCATAGAGGAAATGTCTGGAACTGATAATAAATGCGCTGAAAAGAACAGTGAACAGTGACGCGTTATCGGCAATCAGTTCAACAGTCACAATTTGTACTGCACCACCGAAAATGATAGCCGAGAACATCTGCGCCTCCAGCCAGCTAAAGCCACGCTGAACAGCGAGAGAACCAAATAGAATACCCCAGGGCAGCACTGCCAAACTAAGTGGCAACATATCCGCAGCACCTTTATTCAGAGCACCAAGTAGTGCTCGCCGTCGAAGGTTCATCCTGAAAGACTCCGTCTCTTTAGATAAATTTACGAATCACCCAATTAGGGGTGATATTGAGCAACCAAACCACCAATACCCAGCGCCTGGTAATATAAATATGCTGTTTTTTCCCGGCCAGCCCTGCCACCATCTGTGACACTCCTTTCTCGACCGTGGCCATCCACATGGGTCTACCCTCCACCATAGGCGTATCAACAAAACCTGGCTCAATGGTGGTTACGGTAATCGGTAGCTTCGAGTGCGCGGCTCTTGAGCGCATGCCGTTTAGGTAATTTGACGCAAATGCCTTACTCGCATTGTAGGTCGGGGTAAGTCCGCTAGAAAAATGTGACGCAGCCGAAGACATACCAGCCAGATGACCACCACCGCGTTTCACAAAATAGTTCATCGCCACTATAGACATAGCTGCAAATCCGCGGATGTTAACGTCGATCATCTCACGCTCAATTACCCAGTCCAGCTTCTTTTCAGCAGACCCCACACCAGCGTTGACCACAATCAAATCCACATCACCCATCCGTTCGATCAGCGCAGTTAATTCTTCCTGCGCCTGCTCGGCTCTGGCTATATCAGTGGCCTGTATAAAATGCTCCCCGGGCAGCAAATCTACGAGCTTCTGCAGGCATTCCTCTCGTCGTGCCATTAACCCCAGCTGATATCCACTGGCCGCCAACTGCACCCCTAGCTCCCAACCAATGCCAGAACTGGCACCAATAATAATCGCCTGCTTCATCTATCCCGCCTCTGCAAAATTAGTTTTATTGGGTTAGTTTAATGGCTAAGCAGGCAGCTTAATACCTTTTTAAATTGGGTTATTAGCGGCTAACACTGAGGGTAAGATAGGCTCTAGAAATAAGCATTTGGATTAGCGGCCTGATTGCGATTCTCTCGCAGAAAATATTCCACCCTACAATCAGACATAAGTCGACTCTTATCAATTTCAAAATAGCCCAGCAGACTATTTAGGTCTCTTTGCGAATGTGGGTAGATAGGCTGCTGGTCACCCAACTTCATTGTCTGACTCAGTCTATCCATACTTTGAATACCATATTGGCAATAAGGCAGACCATTTCTAGCATTTAGTATGCCAAGGCTATGGGCCCGAGTGTCGCTGTCAACATAGGGGTCTAAGGCCTCGATAAATGCACGCAGTCCCGGCCCATCCAGATAGGTGAAGAAATCCCAAAACAAACAAATATCCAGTCTACTGCCAACTGGCAGATTAAGCGCCGCTGCAAACTGTGCAACTAGCTCTTCATGGGTGGCCGCTTCTTTTGGATTAACCACGAAATCGGCAGCATAGAGATCAACAAAATTAAGACGACATTTAAATTGATTGAAAAACCGTACAGTCGAGGCGGTCGCTGGCCCGATATCCAAAACCACTAGGCGCTCATCTAACCTTAACTTTTCGAACAGCATCGGGAATAAATTGCTGGGCAATATAGCTGCAGCCTCATGCCCACTAGCGTTGGCGAACTGTACCATTAAACTAGCGACACTTTAGCGAGGAGACCATACTGTGGAAACTATGCTTGAGAGGCTTTTTTGTCAGCTCTTGCCGACTCTGCACTGCGAACATTGGTACCACCGACAGAGGTCACCGGTAGTTCCGATTGGGTTTTTTCATCGGGGTCCATTTCAATGCTGCCTTTAAATTTGGCACCATCTTCCAAGGTCACGCGCGGCGACTGAATATTGCCCAGTACATTTCCTGTTTTCGAAATAACAACTTTCTCGACACCTGAAATATCGCCTTTAACCACACCGTCAATATTGACTATCTTGGCATTAATATTCGCTGTTAGATTGCCCGATTTACCGATGGTTACTTCATGATTTTTGGCCGCAATACTTCCACTTACTTTTCCTTCAATAAGCAAGTTTTCATCGCTGGTAATTTGACCTTCGATTTTTACACCTGGACCGATCATTGCACTAACTCCCGAGCAAGAGACTGAATCAATACTGCAACGTTTGGCACCAGTATCAATGGAACTATCAGTATTTAAATAATCCTTACCTGAATTTTTAAGTTTATCAAACATATCCTTGACCACAGCTAAATGTTTAACGGACGTGAATCCTATCAAGTAAAATACCAGACAGCCAGCCACCAACTGAAATCATGTAATACTGAGTAGTGCAACTGTGAACAACATCAAGATAAGCTTTCCAGTTGATCTTGAAAATCAAGCCACTGTTCTTCGTAATCTGATAGCGCCTTCTTAATATCAGCCTGTTCGGCGAGAGAGGTTTTTAACAGCAGCTTATTACTGTCATTGTAAATTTCTGGATCAGATAATTTTTCTTCGAGGCCAGAAATCGTCATATGCAGCTTTTCTATTTTTGACTCTATGTTTTTAATTTTTTTTGTTAATGGCTCAAGTGATTTTCGTTTATTTGCTGCTTCCTGACGCGACAACTTCTTATCGACAGGGGTCTCAACGACGATTGGCGCAACCACTTCGGTTATTCTTGAATAATTTTTTAACCATTTCTGATAATCATTAAGATCACCATCAAACTCTCTTACCGCACCTTCTGCAACCAGATAAAATTCATCGACAGTATTGCGAAGCAAATGACGATCATGAGAAATAACCACTAGCGCGCCTTCATACCCCTGCAGCGCCATAGTTAACGCATGGCGCATTTCTAAATCAAGGTGATTGGTCGGCTCATCCAACAATAATAGATTTGGCTTTTGCCATACGATCATCGCCAGCGCTACGCGAGCTTTTTCACCCCCAGAGAAATCTTTAATCGGATCCAGCGCTTTGTCATTATGAAAGTCAAAGCCACCAAGAAAATTTCGTATCTGCTGATCTGTCGCCGTTGGGCTGATTCTTTGAATATGTAAAAATGGACTTGCCTGCAAGTCTAAAACTTCTAGCTGATGCTGGGCAAAGTAACCAACTTTTAAATTTTCTCCATAGACACGCACGCCTTTTATTAATTCAAGATCGCCTGTTAAGCTATTTATTAATGTTGACTTACCCGCACCATTTGGGCCGAGTAATCCAATCCTTGTGCCTGGATGGAGGTCAACATTTACATTAGACAATATGGTTTTAGCGCCATGGCCCAATTCTGCCTGACTTATATTCACCAATGCACCATTGGCCTTTTTAGGCGGCGGGAAATTAAAATAAAAGGGTGAGTCTACATGGGCTGGAGCACTGTCTTCCATGCGCTGCAATTCTTTTAGCCGACTCTGTGCCTGCTTAGCCTTGGATGCTTTATAACGAAAGCGGGCCACAAAGTCTTCAACATCTTTACGACGTTTTTGTTGTTTTTCATAGCTTGCCTGCTGGAGAGCCAGTCTTTCACTGCGTACTCGCTCAAAGGTTGTATAATTTCCTTTATAGCAATTGGTTTTTTGATGTTCGAGGTGCACAATTCGCTCAACAACATTATCTATAAAGTCACGGTCATGGGAGATAATGAGTAGAGTACCTGGATAGGACTTTAACCATTGCTCTAGCCACAGAGTCGCATCAAGGTCCAGGTGATTGGTTGGCTCATCCAGCAGCAGTAGGTCCGAGGGGCTCATCAGTGACTGAGCCAGGTTCAAGCGAATGCGCCATCCACCCGAAAAGCTATTAACCGGCCTGCCTACTTCAGACTGATGAAAGCCCAAGCCATGCAGCAGTTGCTCTGCCCTTGAATGGGCATCAAAGCCGTTGGCTATATCCATTTTTTCATACTCAATCGCCAGCCGGTCATGATCTTCGTTATTAAGGGCCTGTTCAATGGCAGCTTCGATTTTACGCAGCTCTGGATCGCCATCTAACACATAGTCCACCGCACTGCGCTCAGACCTTGCCAGTTCCTGAGCCATATGGGCAATGCGCCAGTCCCTGGGTATAAATAGCTCACCAGCATCGGCAGCGACCTGCCCAAGTAATAATTTAAACAGACTCGACTTGCCTGTGCCATTACCGCCGATAATGCCGATGTGCTGGCCCGGATGGACAACTAACTCTGCGTCTTCCAGCAACAGTTTAATGCCGCGGCGTAATTCGATATTGCTCAGTGAAATCATAGAACTCTGGTTACCAGTATTTATAGGTCTGCGTTAAACGCTATTCGAAGCCAATAAAGCCACCAGACTGGTGGTTCCAAAGCTTAGTGTAGACGCCATCTTTAGCAATTAACTGCTGATGGGTGCCCTGCTCAATAATTTCACCCTTATCAAAGACGATTAACCGGTCCATGGCAGCGATAGTCGATAGCCTGTGAGCTATGGCTATTACTGTTTTGCCTTGCATCAGTTTGTTGAGGCTTTGCTGAATACTGGCTTCTACCTCTGAGTCCAGTGCCGAGGTCGCTTCATCAAGCACCAGAATGGGCGCATTCTTTAAAAGCACCCTGGCAATCGCGACGCGTTGACGCTGACCGCCCGACAGAGTGACACCGCGCTCTCCAACGTGTGCATCATACCCGCGACGGCCACGGTTATCCTGTAAAGAGACTATAAAGTCATGGGCCTGGGCCTGCTTTGCTGCCGCGATCATTTCCTCTTCACTGGCCTCTGGGCGACCAAACATTATATTTTCACGTACCGATCTGTGCAGCAGGGAGGTATCCTGAGTCACCACAGCGATATTTGCGCGCAGACTTTCCTGGCGTACATTAGCAATATTTTGTTCATCGACTGACACAGTACCGGACTGAATATCGTAAAAGCGCAACAGCAAACTAACCAGACTTGATTTACCGGCGCCACTGCGGCCGACAATACCTACCTTTTCACCAGTGGGAATATGGAGATTTAGGCCATCAAACACCGGACCATCATCGTTATAGGCAAAACTGACATTATCAAACCTGATATCTGCCTGGGTTACCTGTAGATCTTTAGCCTTATCCTTATCGATAACCGCATTAGGCATAGACAATGTGTTGATGCCATCTTGCACTGTGCCGATATTTTCAAACAGGCTACTAATCTCCCAGAGTATCCAGTGAGACATGCCAGTTAGACGAATTGCCAGGCTCATCACTATCGCTATGGCGCCAGGTGTAATTGAGCCGTTCACCCACAGATAAATCCCCAGTGCCGCAGTGGAAAACACTAGCAGCATGTTTAGGCTCCACAACACAAAATTGAGCCTAGTGACCAATCTCATCTGTGGATGCACAGTATTGAGAAACTCAGTCATGCCATCTTTAACATAGCCAGATTCTCTCTTGCTGTGGGAAAACAACTTAAGAGTGATGATATTGGTGTAGCTGTCGACAATTCGACCCGTCATCAGAGATCGGGCATCAGCCTGCAACATTGCGATATTCTTCATTTTAGGCACAAAGTAGCGCTGCACTAAAATATAAAACCCCAGCCAGATAACAATAGGCAGGCACAGGCGCATATCGGCATTGGCCACCAGTATCAGCGCAGTGATCATATAAATAACCACAAACAACATTACGTTGAGTAGTTTCATCACGGTGTCACGAACAGCTAATGCAGTTTGCATCACCTTGGTGGCAATACGACCACTAAACTCATTTTGAAAAAAACCATAGCTTTGATCAAGCAGATAGCGATGTGCATTCCAGCGCACAGTCATGGGGAAGTTGCCCATCAACGTTTGATGCACTACCAGCGACTGCAACCCGGTGGTTAACGGGATAAACAGCAGGATAAAAAGCGTCATACCCACCAACTGCAACCAGGACTCTTCAAGAAAGGTCTGCGGATCACTGGACGCCAGCCAGTCAACTACCTGCCCCAAAATGGCAAATAGCATCGCCTCCGCTACGGCGGTCACCGCGGTCAATCCAGCCATTAGCAGCAGCCAGGGCTCCATGCCTCTGGTGTAATGACGACAAAACTCATAGAGGCCACTGGGGGGGCGCTGTGGTTTATGCTTTGGAAAGGGATCGACTAACCGTTCGAAGAACTCGAACATTTTCTATCCTTTTAATCTGTTAATTTAGGTACAAAACTCAGGGCGCCCATCATAACAGGCGTGCTACTTAGGGAAATAATAATGTTTGGTCGCCCGCCTGCCATGGCACCTGCTTGCCCATACAGCGAGCAAATAGCTGTGAATCGAGGAACCCCTGCAACCAGCGCTGGAGCCCTGGATAGGGTGCCTGATCAAACCAATCTTTATCGACAAAGGCAAACTGACGTATAAACGGAAAGATGGCAACATCAGTGATACCGATACTGTTGCCCAATAAATAGGCGCTGTCCTTGAGCAATAGCTCCAGCTTGCATAAAAACAACTCGGCGGCCTCTCGATAGTGCTGCTGGGGCTCGGCCGGATAGCGCTCCCAGTATTTATAGCGATCAAGATGATCCTTAAAGTCATGGTCATTTTCGGCGATTAAACTGGCGCTGGATGCAGCTGAGGCAGAATCAAGCCACTGATGCGGGTCGGACTGAGCCAGCGCCCAATACATAATATCGAGGCTTTCTTCCAACACTGAATCATCTGGCAGATGCAGAACAGGCACTGTGGCCTTGGCAGAAAGGCTCAGCATTGCCTCAGGTTTGGCCCTGAGACTGACTTCTCGCAAATCTACCGTTATACTCGCGCAGCACAATGTCATTCTAGCCCGCATTGCATAGGGGCAACGACGAAAAGAGTAAAGGACAGGCAACATAAAAAGGAAATTCCGCTCGTAGAAGTGACCAAAACCAGACTGAACACTATAAATCAGCAATTTGGGAAAGAATACACCGATGGCCGTTAAAAAATTTGATCTTGTTATCTATGGCGCCAGCAGCTTTGTTGGCCAAATACTTACCGAATACCTCTATGAACATATTGGTCTTACTCGCAAAGTTAAGTGGGCCATTGCGGGCCGCTCAGAAGCTAAGCTTACTGAACTGCGTGCGTCTCTAGGCGAAGGCGCTGCGAAGCTACCGATTATTATTGCCGACTCCCACGACGAGGCTGGACTCAGGGGTATGTGTGAGCGCTCTCGTGTAATCGTCTCTACGGTTGGGCCCTATGCGCTATATGGCGAACTTCTGGTTAAAGTCTGTGCTGAAAACGGCAATGACTACTGCGATCTGACTGGCGAAGCTTACTGGATCAAGCAGATGATCGACAAATATCAAAAAGCCGCGAAGAAATCTGGCGCGAGAATCGTCAACTGCTGTGGTTTTGACTCCATTCCTTCTGACCTTGGTGTGCACTTTTTGCAGCAACAGGGCAAGCAGCGTTTCAGCAAGTTCTTCAACAATGTAAAGCTGCGCGTTAAAGCTATGAAGGGTGGCGCGTCAGGCGGCACTATTGCCAGCATGATCGAAATGATTATCGCGGCCAAGGCTGACCCAGAGCTGCGCAAACAGATGGGTAACCCCTACATTTTATGTCCCGAAAAACATCGCTATACGATTCGACAGACCAGTGTCAAAACACCTGTATTCGATGCCGATTTTCAAGCCTGGGCTGCGCCTTTTATTATGGAAGCAATCAATGCGCGAGTGGTACTACGTTCCAACTCTCTGCTAAAAATGGCTTACGGCAAGGACTTCTCTTACGGTGAAGCAATGCTGGCCGGCACTGGCTTCAAAGGCAGACTTACCGCTTTAGGCATTACGGGTGGCTTGGCCGCATTTGGTGGCAGCCTGATTTTTGATCCGATTCGTAACCTGATGCAAAAGTATGTATTGCCTAAGCCGGGCGAAGGTCCCAGCCTACAAGACCAATTAAATGGTTACTTCGATATTCGCTTGCACGGCCGCAATAAAAAGGGGCAGATGGTAGCTCAGGTGACTGGAGATCGCGATCCTGGCTATGGCTGTACAGCTAAGATGCTGGCTCAGGCCGGTCTCTGCCTGGCCTTTGATGTGCCTGCCGAAGACAGGGCCGGTGGTTTCTGGACACCAGCAACTGCTATGGGAGATTTACTGATTGAACGCCTGGTAGACCATGCAGGTATGACGTTCGAAATTCTGGAGCAGTAATTCCAAAATAACCGCTAAAAAGCACAGCTGATCAGTGGATCAGCTGTGCTTACACCTTAAGACTCTGCGTCAGTCCCCTAGACCAGATAGCCCACAATCGCACCAGCAGCCGTTAACTCAATAAGATGAATCGCAAACCAACTCTCCGCTAAATGGAGAGAGATGGGTAGATAGACATAACTACCAAAGCCCGCCATCAGCCCTGCCGCAAGACCAAATAAAGCACCAAATTTAATGCCTGTGGATACAAATTTTGGATTGACAAAATGCTGGTACAGAGCGACAAAACAGAAACTGTAGGCCAGTGTTATCACCGACATGAGCACAGCGTTCATCTCTGCTTCCGGTCGCCATAAATGTGCGGTCGCCTGGTAAGTTTCCATAAGCAATCTGCCATGGGCCAGAAAATCTATTATTGTCCATGCAATAAATACTGCAATCGTCGCTAATAAATTTTGCTTCAACATTATTATCTCCCTGATTTATTTAATGCTGTTATTAAAAATAGGAGTTAATACCGGGTTATTCAAGTAGAATACGCTGCAGAAAAGAAGCATCTACGCGCTTAGTTTTAAGCAATGTTAAATTCTTACAGAGTTGGCAAACAATCCAATGGCACAATACGTTTTTACAATGAATCGAGTGAGCAAAATTGTTCCTCCAAAACGACAAATTCTAAAAGACGTCTCCCTGTCTTTTTTCCCAGGTGCAAAGATCGGCGTACTGGGTCTCAATGGTTCGGGTAAATCTACATTACTAAAAATAATGGCCGGTTTCGACGCCGATATTCAAGGCGAAGCGCGCGCCATGCCGGGCATCAAGATTGGCTATCTGGCCCAAGAACCAATGCTCGACCCTGACAAAGATGTGCGCGGTAATGTCGAAGACGGTATGCGTGAAGCGGTAGATGCCCTCAAAGAATTAGAGCAAGTCTATGTTGACTATGCCGATCCCGATGCAGACTTTGACGCCCTGGCTAAAAAACAAGGCAGTCTCGAAGCTATTATTGAAGCCTGGGATGCACACAACCTTGACCATGCCTTGGATGTTGCTGCAGATGCACTGCGCCTGCCACCATGGGATGCCGATGTCACCTCATTATCTGGTGGTGAGAAACGCCGCGTAGCACTGTGCCGACTATTGCTGTCGCGACCCGATATGCTGCTACTGGACGAACCCACCAACCACCTGGATGCGGAATCAGTATTCTGGCTGGAGAAATTTCTCGAAGAGTTCTCGGGCACTGTTGTTGCTGTAACGCACGATAGATATTTTCTCGACAATGTCGCTGGCTGGATTCTGGAATTGGATCGCGGCCATGGCATTCCCTATGAAGGCAATTATTCGACCTGGCTGGAAGCTAAAACTCGACGACTATCGACTGAATCTAAACAGGAAGAGTCTCGCCAGCGCGCCCTCAAACAAGAATTAGAATGGGTGCGTCAAAACCCTAAAGGGCGTCAGGCTAAAAACAAAGCCCGTCTGGCCCGATTTGATGAGCTAAATTCGCAAGAATTTCAGTCGCGCAACGAAACTAATGAAATCTATATCGCGCCGGGCGAGCGTCTTGGTGACAAGGTTATCGTGCTCGACAAAGTGTGCAAAGGTTTTGGCGGTGACCTGTTAATTGATAATTTATCACTGTCGATACCCAAGGGCTCCGTGGTGGGTATTATCGGCGGTAATGGTGCAGGCAAGTCGACACTGTTCCGCATGATTGCAGGTTCGGAACAACCGGATAGCGGCACGGTAACCCTAGGTGAGACAGTGAAGGTTGCCTATGTTGAACAGGGGCGTGAAAATCTCGATGACAATCAAAATGTCTGGGAAGCTATTTCCGGCGGCCATGACATGCTTAAAATCGGCAACTACGAGGTGTCATCACGGGCCTATGCGGGACGCTTTAACTTTAGAGGCTCCGATCAACAAAAACGTGTCGGTGAACTATCAGGTGGTGAGCGCGGCCGCTTACATCTGGCCAATACATTAAAGCAAGGTGCTAACGTTCTACTGCTCGATGAACCCTCTAATGATCTGGATATTGAAACATTGCGCGCGCTTGAAGAAGCCGTGTTGTCCTTCCCTGGCTGCGTCATGGTAATCTCCCATGATCGCTGGTTCCTAGATCGTATAGCTACGCATACCCTCGCTTACGAAGACAATGGCGATGTCGTATTTTTTGAAGGCAGCTACACCCAGTATCACGAGGACTTTTTACAGCGCAAAGGAGATGACGCATCGCCCACCAGAGTTAAACACAAGCGCTTAAAAGCCTGAGGATTGGTCATGAGCAGTATTTGGCACCGTAAACCCGACCTAGATATGATGAATAACCAGACCAACAAAGGCACCATTGTTGATCATCTGGGTATCGTGATGACCGACGTCGGCGATGATTATTTAACCGGCACAATGCCTGCTGACCCAAGAACCTTTCAGCCCTATGGCGTGGTTCATGGCGGCGCAAATGTGGTGTTGACCGAGACTCTGGGCAGCACTGCTGGAGCCCATGTGATTGATTTTACTACCGCCAAATGCCTCGGCCAGGAAGTTAGCGCAACCCACCTTCGCCCCGTTTCATCTGGTTTGGTAATTGGTACTGCACGCCCTATCCATCTGGGCAGACGCTCCCATGTATGGGAAATACGTCTAACCAATGAAGACGGCAAATTGACCTGTATCTCGAAGTTAATCCTGGCAATAATACCGCATTAATCGGCGCTACTGACAGCCACGCTATGCGCCTATCTCTTCAATAAGCGCTTCACTGGTTTCTGCCTGCCATTGAAAGAGATTCATTTCGATAAACACAAAGGCAACCAGCCACATAAAGGCATCCCAAAAATCAAGGAAGTCGCCCAGTAGCCCCCAGTAAGCCGCTGCAGCGAAAAGTACGCTATAGAGGCCTACCTTGATTATCTTGCTCACTGATACAAGGCCGCCTTGCAGGCGCCCCCGCAGCTGCAACCAGACATCCACTTCCAAAATCACCACAACAGCGACCCAGGCCGCCGAATTGATTACATCGACCCAGGCCAGCCACTGGATATCAACCCAGTCAGATGAACTGCCCAGCACCTGCTGACCATTGAGCTTAAACAGCGCCTGATCGGCCAAAAGGGCACAGCTATCGCTGTCCAGCAATGGGTACTCATCCAAGGTGACGATACTCGCATAACCCTGCCCTACCAGCTCACAGAGATCGTCAACAACATAGGGGGAAATATTATAGGTAAGTAACATCTTGCTGAAATAACCATAAAACGCATAGCCAATAAACCCATAGGCAACCAGCCGCAGTCCGATAAAGGTCACCTTTACATTGGTTTTACGCAACGTGTCATCCGCTAATACCGAGGTTTCCAGTTCGAACAGTAATAACAGCAATACCCATGCTGAGGTATCAATGGTGGCGGCAAAGCCCTGAATAATATCTACCAGAGTAATGCCCTGACTAAAGGTTTGCTCAGTTGCCAGCATTTCTTCTTGAAAAAACAGTGCAATATTGAGTGATAACAGTGCGTATACCGTGTACTTAAATGCTTTAAATAGAGTGTGGGGCTGGAGCAGTTTGCCGACGGCCATAACAATCCCCCAAATAGAATAATTTATTATAGATGTGGCAGCAGCGTCTGAATAATAAGCTCCAGTCCCTGCTGGTCATGATGATCAAAACGATCCGCCTGAGGGCTATCGATATCCAGCACCCCCATTAACTTACCTTCGCTAATCAAAGGTAGAACGATTTCTGACATGGACGCCGCATCGCAGGCAATATGCCCTGGAAACTGATGCACATCGGCAACAATAATCGTTTTCAGCATCTGCGCCGCAGTGCCACAGACGCCACTGCCCAGTTCAATACGCGAGCAGGCCGGCTTGCCCTGAAAGGGTCCTAGCACCAGCTTATTGCGCTTGAGCAAATAGAAACCAAGCCAATTAATATCGCCAATTTCTTGCCACAATAGCGCAGTGCAATTAGCTAAATTGGCAATGCGATCTTTCTCATCACAGATCAGGCCTGCGAGCTGCGCATTTAGCTGCTCGTAATCAACCCCAGAGGCATCTTTATTCACAGAAGTTTTGGGGTGACGGTCAGAATCAATAACGGCCTGTAGACGCGCACTAATAGACTGATTACCGGACAGCTGCGTCACGAAGCGACCTCATTGAGCGAATCCAAAAACTGACCTGCCGTTCGCTTAACCGATCGGCAACGAGCAGTGCCTCTTCTCGAGAACTATACTGGCCCAGTATCAGGGCTGAAAAACGCTGTCCATTGACCAGAATATCAACAATCTGAATATCACCATCCAGGACTAAATCTTCCATCACCGAGGCCGCGATCTGTCTATTGCCAAAAGCACCGAGCTGGATAGTAAAAGCGCCATCATCAAGTGCGGGCTGATCTTCCATGCCAGTCTCTGGAACAGGCGCTGACATAGCGACTGGCACAGGCGCCTTGATTATGGATTGTTGTGCTATTGCAGGCTTTTCGCTGACAGGTGCAGTTACCAGCACACCGTTTTTCATGGTCTTTTTAGTGCAGCGCCAATCTTCCTGTGAGTCCACATCGCCCTCACAGTGCCAACCAAGATATTCGCCATTTGGGCCGACTTCGGACGGTACAAAATTCGAGGTACAGGCGCTGAGTCCAGCGAGCAATAAGGAGATTAAGCTTAGAAGTTTAAACACAAATACACCTGATTATTTTTATACTGAAACGGTCGGTTTCACAGGGGGGTATTAAATCCCCATTTTGGCCAACATGTCCAGCACTTGGCGCACTGCAAAGGTAATTTTTGGATGCTCAGCCTCGTAGGCCGCGCCTTTTTCTTCAAGGCTTTTCCTAAAGCTCTGCTCAACCTCATTGTCGGAATTAGATAGATTGACAATGTCAGTCATCATGCTGGTCCACAGGTCACGCTCCTCAGGGGTAATCTGTGAAGCTGTTTGCAATTCCTGGCGCAGCCCTTCGATTTTGGCCTTTAACTCATCATTGTTGGTCATAGGGTTCTCCACACAAAATAAATTAAGTATCTAGAGTATAGACAGCGCAAGAGAGCAGGGATGCTACAGATTAGTGCAGGAAATTTTTATGCGGCATAAAATTTGCATCTCAAAGCCCATAAGTGGGCAATAACAGTCTGCAAAAAGGGTTTTTGATCAACTGCGGTGCGTTTATGGCCCAGAGATTACTTATTACGCACTATTTTGGTGCTTTATTTATAGAGGGAACATCATGCTATCTGGTACTCGACTCGTCGCTCAAGGAATTCTTGCGCTTCTAATCACTTCATTATCAACTCAGGTTTTTGCCGATGAATTAAACGCGGCAAATACCTCTTGGATCCTGACTTCAACCGCTCTTGTATTATTTATGACCATTCCGGGTCTCTCGCTATTTTATGGCGGTCTGGTGCGCTCTAAAAATGTTCTCTCGGTACTGATGCAATGTTTTGCAGTGACCTGTGTGGCATCTATTATCTGGTTTGCTGTGGGCTACAGTATGGCCTTTGGTGATGGCGGTTCGGCGAACTGGTTCATTGGCGGACTGGATAATGTATTTCTTGGCAATGTGCTCGAAGGCACCATGGCCGGTGATATTCCCGAGTCGGTATTTGCCATGTTCCAAATGACCTTTGCCATCATCACACCAGCGCTCATTGTTGGTGCCTTTGCCGAGCGTATGCGTTTCAGCGCTATGTTGCTGTTTAGTGCCCTGTGGTTAGTTGCTGTTTATGTGCCCATCACTCACTGGGTGTGGGGTGGCGGTTGGCTCGGCGAAATGGGTCTATTGGACTTTGCTGGCGGTACTGTTGTGCATATCACCGCTGGTGTTGGTGCACTGGTTGCCGCTCTGGTTCTGGGTAATCGCAAAGGTTTTCCTCAGCAGGCAATGCCTCCACACAACTTAACGATGACTGTTACTGGTGCCGGCATGCTTTGGGTTGGCTGGTTTGGCTTTAACGCTGGTTCTGCCCTGGCTGCCAATGGGGATGCAGGCATGGCTATGCTGGTTACCCATATCTCTGCCGCTGCCGGTTCACTGGCATGGATGAGCATGGAGTGGATCAAACACGGCAAACCCTCAGTACTGGGAATTGTCACTGGTATGGTTGCTGGTCTGGGTACTATTACACCAGCCTCTGGCTTTGTTGGCCCCGGCGGTGCACTGGTTATTGGCTTTAGTGCAGGCATTATCTGCTACTACGCTACGCAGGCGATCAAACAGCGCTGGAAAATCGATGATTCCCTCGATGTATTCCCAGTTCACGGTGTCGGCGGCATATTGGGTACGTTCTACGCTGGCATCTTCGCATCTGATGCGCTGGGCGTCTTCAGTGGACAGGGTTACAACGAAGGTATGAACATGGCTAGCCAGGTTCAGGTTCAACTTGTGGGTATTGCCTCCACGTTCGTCTATACAGGTATAGTGACATTTATGCTGTTGAAACTTGTTGATAAGATGTTAGTATTGCGCATCGATGAAGAAAGCGAAACAAGTGGTCTCGATCTCGTAGAGCATAATGAGAGGGGGTATGACCTATAATAAGAAGATAAGGGGAATAACAAAAAACGTCCGAACGCTACTGCTTACCTCGATGTAACAGAGTGAAAAAAAGGGACACTTAAAGCCGCTAACAATGTTAGCGGCTTTTTTATACCTACTGCTTTTAGGGATTTTACGGAAGGTGGCTTTTAAAGCTAACCTGCTGAGCGTGCGCGCTGCAAGAAGTCACACATATATTCTGCGCCCTCGAGGATACGATTGGAATGCCGCTGCATAAGGTCTGGGGGAATCAGATAAATATTGCCGTTGGTCACCGCGGAAATACCCTGCCAACTGCTCCAGCTATCCCGCCATTGCTCATTTTTCTCACTGCTGCCGCTGGCAATAATCACCTGTGGGTCAGCAGCCATAATGGCCTCAATATTCACATAGGGCACCAGTGGAATGGCCTCGGAAAACACATTGACCCCGCCACATAATTCAATGACATCGCTGACCAGGTGCTCACCATTAAGGGTTATAAGTGGATCGTTCCAGATTTGATAAAAGGCTCTAACGGCAGTCTGGCTACCATAGGCTTCTCGCAGCCCATTGAGCCTTTGAGAAAACGCCTGCGCTCTTCTCGCCGCTATTTCATCGTGACCCGTCAAGCGACCTAAACGAGTAAACAGATTAGGGATTGCAGCCATTTTTCTGGTTTCAAGCACAAATAGGGGCAGACCCAACTCTTTAATACGGCCAATAATTTGTTCGCCATTACCCGACTCCCATGCCACAACCAGATCCGGTTTAAGCGATAGAATTAATTCATAGTTAGCAGCCGCATGGTTATTGACGCGAATAATATTTTTGGCCTGTTCAGGATAATTGCTGTACTCATCTGCACCTACAATCTGCTCCCCGGCACCCACATAAAACAGCACTTCGGTAAGATTGGGCGCGAGACTAATAATGCGCTGCGCCGGAGCAGGCAATACAACCAGATTACCCTGATCATCAACAACCGATATCTCGGCCGCTTCTACCCAGGCGAAACTGAAAGAGAGGAGCCCCAATAATAGCCAGCGATGCATTAGGTGATTACCAGTGGCTTATGACTGACCGGATGTTTGGCAATAATCGACTGCACTCCAAATACCTGACTGATCAACTGCTCAGTTAACACCTTTTCCGGTGAACCCTGAGCCGCAATGGTGCCACTATCAAATACCACCAGATTATCGGCACATCGAGCAGCCAAATTTAAATCATGCAGAACCATAACAACCCCGGTACCCTGTTCTGCCAAACCACGGACAATTTCCAGAGTTAACTTCTGGTGAGACAGATCAAAGGCCGACGTCGGCTCATCGAGCACCAGAAACTGGTCCCCGAGCTGAGTTGGTTGCCAAATTTGTGCCAATACCCGGGCTAGCTGTACGCGCTGCTTTTCACCGCCAGACATCTGGGTGTAAAACCGCTTTTCAAGGTAACTGGCATCCACTGCCTTTAAAGCATCGGCCACAATAAGCTCATCTCTGTGCTTACCGGTCTGGTGCGGAATACGCCCTAGAGCTACCACTTCATCAGCGGTGAAGGGGAAATTCAAGGCTGTGTGCTGAGGTAACACTGCGAGCATTTTGGCCTTATGATCCAGCGCCCAGGTATTTAGAGGTTGCTGATTCAGGCTTACCTGCCCTGAGGTAGCAGTCATCTCCCCAGTTAACACTTTTAGTAAACTAGACTTACCGGCGCCATTGGGACCCACTATGGCAGTGACTGTTCCCGCCTCAACACGCATGCTGACATTGCGCAGCAAGTTAAAACCGGAGATATGCAGGGAGATATTTTCCGCCATCAGGGCCATTGCTAAATCTCCCTGCGCCGCTGAATAAGCAGGGCAACAAAAAATGGTGCGCCTAACAATGCCGTCAAAATACCGGTGGGCAATTCTGTCGGTGTCACAACGACCCGGGCCAGGCTATCAGCAATGATTAACAGTATGGCGCCAGCCAGGGCTGAACCGGGCAGCAACCAACGGTGATCTGGGCCAATCAGTAAGCGAATAACATGAGGAACAACCAAACCAACAAACCCAATCATGCCAGCCATTGCCACTGAGGTACCAATACCCAGTGCCGTTAAAATAATTAGGCGGCGCTTTACACGCTGCACATCAATGCCGAGATGGCGCGCTTCAGACTCCCCCAGTAACAGTGCATTAAGGGCGCGGCTATCTCGTGGAAACAGTCCCATCAAGAGTACAGCTACCGCAGCAACCATGGCAACTCGGGTCCAATTGGCGGTACTTAAATTACCCATCTGCCACAGACTTATCTGGCGCAACATATCATTGTCAGCAAAGTAGCTGAGCAGACTATTGAGGGCGCCGGCAATGGCGCCTATGGCAATACCCGCCAGCAACATAGTAGTCACTGAGGTACCAATCTCTGAGGTGGCCAGTCGATACACTAAAATAGTGGCGATAAAACCACCGACAAAAGCACCCGCAGCTATGGCAGATAAACCCAGCGCAGCACTACCTTGAAGCCAACCACCAGCCAGAACAATAACGATGCTGGCGCCCACCGAGGCACCGCCTGAAACACCAATTAGAGATGGATCTGCGAGAGGGTTTCTAAAAAGCCCCTGCATTACCGCACCACTAATCGCCAGAATCGCGCCCAGGCAGAGGGCTAATAAAACGCGAGGTAAGCGAATATCAAATAAAATAGTGTCGATCTGACTGCTGGCGCTGTCGCTGGAAAAAAGCCCCATTATTGCCTGCCAACTCTCGGCAATGGAAATAGTCACCGTGCCTGTACCCATGGCAAATATAATCACCAGCGGCAGCAATAAAACCAACAGGCCGATAACAAATGGCGCCGAAAGTCGCCGCAATTAAAAGTCCACGCCCTTGCGAGCCATCACGCCTGAATTGTAGGCATGCTTTACTTCTTTGAGCTCGGACACCGTGTCAGCCCAATCTACCAGTGCTGCACCACCCCCGCGACCGGTAACCACCACCGATTGATTTTCCGGACGATTGCGCAGCGCATTTAAAACCATCTCCTCATCGAGATACTTGAAGCTCAGCATATAGGTTAGCTCATCCAACACCACAAGATGGTAGCGATCATCTTTGAGCATTTTCTCGGCGATGGCCCAACTTGTTTTTGCTGCCGCGATATCACCAGAGCGATCTTGGGTATCCCAGGTAAAGCCCGTGCCCATCTGGTGGAAGGTGACCTGGGGACACCTATCCCGGACATACAACTCTTCACCAGATAGCTGCTCGCCTTTAATAAACTGGACCACCCCCACCTTATATTCATAACCCAGGGCACGCATTACCATGCCAAAGGCAGAACTAGACTTGCCCTTACCATTACCGGTCAGCAATATGCCTACACCGCGCTCAGTACTTGCCGCTGCAATATTGGCATCGATATTGTCTTTGAGCTTTTCCATCTTCTTCTGATGGGACTGCTGTTTTTTATCCTGTTCTTCACTCATAGGAATTCTTTCTCTTTTGGTTTTTATATTTACTAATGCTGTTTAAATGCCGCTTCCATACCTTCGGGCAACGGGTGAATATCTGGGTGCAACGCGTTGGCCATAATTTCCAGAGCATCAACCAGCCGCGGCCCAGGACGACTAAAGTACGCATTTCCGTCCACGAGATACACCTGGGTTCCAGTGCGCCGGTGCAATTCGACAAAGTCCGCTGTTTTTAAGAACGCCTCTACATCTTGCAGGGAACGTTCAATATTAAACCCACACAGGGCGATAAAAATACTGTCTGGCGCCGCATCGATAAGCTCGTGCCATTCGCGCCGCTGAGATGGCTGACGCTTATCGCCAAATACCGGAGTGCCGCCGGCCAGAGCAATAATTTCAGGGGTCCAGTGGCCGCCATCAAATAGCGGTTCCAGCCAGTCGAGAAGCGCGACTCGAGGTCTGTCAGTAACGGTTGCTGAGCGTTCAGCGACTCTGTCAATTCTGCCTTGAAGCGCCGCTCTATAACGCTGACCCTGCTCCACACATTGAGCAGCTTCAGCCAGCAAGGTGACGGTGTCTAAAACATCATCTAAACAGATCGGTTCTAAATTAATGACCTTCGGATCCCCAGGCAGGCTACCGATGGCTTTTGCTACATCATTGCCGGAGACAGCACAGACATCGCAGAGAGCCTGAGTCACTATCAGATCTGGTTGCAACTCAATCAAGGGGGCCATCACCAAATCGTAGAGCGCCTCGTCATTTTTTAACTGGTCGGTCACCAGCCGGTCAATCTCATCACTACTTAAACCTTCAGGGATTCTTGAGCTTGTGAGTATGGGCAAGCCCACGACCGACACTGGATAATCGCATTCGTGGGACACCCCCACTAACTGATCACGCAGGCCTAAGCCGCAAACCAATTCGGTGGCACTGGGCAATAGCGAGACTATTTTCATACTGCATCCTCCAACAGAAAATCAGCATAGACAAAACCATCACGTTTGACTACTTCGCCAGCGATCACTGAGATTGGATGTTTAAACATGGGGCCATCCCAGGCAAAGGTATGAAACTCACCATTTTCACCGCAGGGGTCTACAGACTCGGGAAGTGCCTGCAATAATTCATTACAGAACTGGCTACCGGCCAAATGCTCCGGCATAACGCGAGGATCGAGACAGGTAATAGCCGCTTTTAGGCCGCCACTAATCATCTGCTGAGCCAACTGGTCGGTGGGGATTTGCCACAGGGGAAACACTAATTCCAAACCTGTGCCGGCCATCTGGGTTTCACGGTAACGGCGAATATCTTCTAAATAGAGATCCCCAAAAGCCACAGCATTCATCTTTAGCTGAGCTCGGGCGTCATCTAGGGCCTGACCCATAATAGTTTCGTACTGTTCGTTACTGCAGGGCCAGGGTAGAGGGATTTCAATTAAGGGCAACTCTGCCGCCTCTGCTTGAAGACGCAATAACTGCTGGCGGACACCATGGATGGCAGAGCGATTGAACTGACTATTGAAGGTGGTGAGTAATCCCACCACCTCAACAGCTGGGTCTTTCTGCAGCTGATATAAAGCCCAAGCCGAATCTTTTCCACTACTCCATGAGAGCAGTACTCGTTTGATGGCTTTGTCAGCTGACTGATTCATAACAGCGACCTTTAGAGGCTAAACCGCACACCTAGGCTGGCACCAAAACCTAGGGTCTGGAAACCGAATACTTCTTCGTAATCATCATCCAATAGGTTATCTAAGCGCAGGTAAATATCTAACTTTTCGGTGGCTGTGTAATTAGTATTCACATTCAATAATGTGTAGTCGTCAAGGGTGACTGTTTGTGAAGGCTGCGGCCAAGGCGGAAAGAAAGTATCAGTCTGGCTGCCATTGTACTGAGCATTGGTGTTGATCTGCAGGCTGTCCATAACCTGCCATGCTAGATTAAAACTGCCAGTGTGGTTTGCGCGACGGATTTCATCGATATATCCGCCTGCACCATCAGACTCTTTAGAATCTGTGTAGGTGTAAGACAGACTTATAGAAAGATTGTCATCTAGATCAGCTGAGGCACTTAGTTCTAGACCTTGACGCTGGCTCAGGCCGTCTTTGTTTCCCGAGGTATAACCAAAAGTCACTGGGTCATAAACAAAACCATTAATTTCGTTTTCCAACTCTGAGTCAAACAGCGTGACTGACAAATTTAACTCGCCCAACTGCTGATCGATACCTAATTCCCAGCTGGTAGACTCTTCGGGTTCCAGGTTGGGATTGCCGATAAAATCGGTATAGAAACCAAAGCGCTCTGCGAAGGTTGGATTTTTAACCGCGGTGCCATAGGCACTGCGTAAACGGGCGCTATCATTTAACTGATAAACCGCCTCCACTCTGTAAGTGTTGGCGCTATCAAATTCGGAGTTGTCATCGTGGCGACCACTGAACGCTAAGGTAAAGTCATCAGAAATAGCAGTGCGGTATTCAATCGCGAAGCTATCGGTATCACGCTCACGGTCCTGATTAGGATCTGAGCCCCAAGAAATAGGTCCACGCTGCTCGAAATCTTCCTCTTCACGCTCGACCAATACTGACAGGCGCTGAGTGGATTCATCCCAAAACATAGAGCCAATATATTGGTATTGATCCTTAGTTGATGATGTGGCGTTGCCCAACACATTATCCGCAAAGGCCTCGTTATCATTGTTGGATTGTGCAATCACAAGCTTGTGCTGCCAGAGACCATTGGCAGAGACATAGTTAGCAGTAAGACCCATGGTGCTGTTTCGAAACTCAGATGCTTTGTTCCGGTCTTCCACAAAACCATCGAAGTCATCATCGGAATCAAACTCATTCATGCCATCCGCCTGACGAGCGGAAAAAGAGAACGTTAATTCATCGCTAAGTTTCAGGCCGGCTTTTAGATTAATACTGGTGTTTTGATACCCGTCTTTTTCATTGCCCGTGCGTGACACATTGGCGCCGTCAGTTTCGATATGACTAAGGCCCAGACGAACATCAAAGTCACCTTGGTTATGGCCAAGGCTAAAACCACTGCGCCGGGTCGAAAAGCTACCTGCTTCAGTGAAGGCTTTGGCGCTAAATGGTTGGTCGGCACTGCGGGTTACAATATTAACGACGCCTGCCATTGCATCACTGCCACGCAATGAGCTCTGCGGTCCACGAATCACTTCGATACGCTCAATATCATCGGTAGACAATGTGCCCCAGTTAACTTCATCACTCTGAGAGGGGTCATTCGCCTCAACACCATCGATCAACACCAACAGATGATTTGCCTCTGTGCCACGAGCGCGGATCTGTGTCGCAGAGCCCAATACGCCACTACGACTAACCGCCAAGCCAGGCACATCACGCAGCAGGTCGCTGACGCTTAGAGCCGCACGATTTTTTAGCTGCATACCGTCGATAACAGTAATCGCATTCGCGGAGCGAGTTGCCGCAATTGGGATTAATGAAGCGCTCACGAGCACTTCTTGAATGTTGGTTTCAGCCACAGCTGCAGATGACAACAGTGCTGTCGTCACAATAAAAGATAGGTTTTTCATGGGTTCCTCTCACGCTCACACCCGAGCGGTTAAAAAATAAAACGGGGGCGTAGAGGCGGAGAGACAGAGACTGTCGATCAGCACAAGACCGCACCCCGCGGTTTGTCTGCATAGCGATAGGCCGGTCTCCGGACTCATAAGTGAACTGCTTAGCGCAATCCTATCTGGCTACCTTCCCATGCATGAGCACAGTGGTCTATCAGCCAAACATTCTTATTTACCGTTGCGGGGGCAGTATCGGGTTTGCAACTAGCACCAGATTCAGGCGAAGCTCACCGATTTCCCATTTCACTCCCATTTAGTCAAAGCTTCCTGTAACTAAACGCGAGAACCTATTGCCGAAGCAAGTGCGGGCAATCTACTCCTGCACGGATTTGATGTCAATCTGGATCACTAACAAATTTACCCGCCACATGGTAATCTGGTCGCTAGATTAGACTTAGTACAGGAAAAGAAAACTATGCTGGCTGTATTGATTAAACGGGTATTGGCGTCAGAGATGGAGAGTACTTACGAAGAATTTTCACGCAAGATTATTCAGGCAGCGGTGCCAGCTAAGGGCTTTATCTCGAGCAAATCATTTAGAGATTTAAACGACAGTAAAATTCGTTACACATTAATTCAGATGGAGAGTCTGGCGGACTGGAAAGCCTGGTATCAGTCAGATGAACGTCAAAAAGCGCTGGGGCAAATACAGCCACTGCTGCGTGAACCCGAAAGCATTTCAATTTTAACCACTGCGTAAAACTGCGTCGCCGTTAAGAAACCGCATCGAGGGCTTCAGTCACTCTGCGTACGGGAATAATGGTCATACCTTTAATCGGTTGCTTAGGGGCATTACCTGCCGGCACAATCGCACGCGTAAAACCATGTTTAGCCGCCTCGCGCAGCCGCTCCTGACCATTGGCCACTGGGCGAATCTCACCCGCCAACCCAACCTCACCAAAAACGACTAAATCTTGCGGTAACGACTTATCCCTAAAACTGGATATCACTGACAGAATCAATGCCAGGTCAGCACTGGTTTCCAAGACCTTAACGCCACCCACCACATTGACGAATACATCCTGATCGCCGACTGATATGCCACCATGCCGATGCAATACCGCCAACAACATAGACAGCCGATTGTGGTCCAGACCCACAGTAACCCGGCGCGGATTACCCAAATGGCTATCGTCGACCAGCGCCTGCAGCTCCACCAGTAACGGGCGAGTTCCTTCCCAGACCACCATCACCACGCTGCCCGAAGACACCTCTTCACCACGCTGAAGAAAAATGGCTGAAGGGTTCGCTACTTCTTTTAAACCTTTGTCAGTCATGGCAAAAACGCCCAGCTCATTGACTGCACCAAAGCGGTTTTTATTACTGCGCAAAGTACGAAAATGGCTATCGCTAGAACCCTCAAGCATCAGCGAGCAGTCGATCATATGCTCCAAGACCTTGGGGCCCGCCAGAGAGCCATCTTTAGTGACGTGGCCGACTAATATTAATACCGTACCGGTCTGCTTGGCAAAGCGCACCAGCATAGAGGCGCTCTCACGCACCTGAGACACACTGCCAGGCGCCGAGGCGATTTCTTCCATATGCATCACTTGAATCGAGTCGACCACCAGAATTTTAGGCCTCTTCTGCTCGGCAATCGCGCAGACGGTTTCGACCGAGGTCTCAGCCATAATCTCGAGTTTATCTGTCGGCAGATCCAAACGATGTGCGCGCATAGCCACCTGCTGAGGCGATTCCTCACCAGTGACGTAGAGCGCAGAATTATTCTCAGCCAGGTTACACAGAGTTTGCAGCAATAAGGTACTTTTACCAGCGCCGGGCTCACCACCCACTAAAATAGCAGAACCTGGCACCAGGCCGCCGCCCAACACTAGATCAAATTCGCCTGTACCAGTAGTAATACGGGGTATTTCATCAAGCGCAATCTCAGCTAGCGTTTTTACTGCACTGTCCACCGCACCAGCAAACCCTGGACGCAAAACTTTGCTACCGCGGGCCGCTGGGCCCAAACGCACTTCAGATAATGTGTTCCAAGCATTACATTCAGTGCACTGTCCCTGCCATTTGCGGTAGTCGGCACCGCAGTCATTGCACACATAGGCTGATTTGGTTTTGGTACTCAAGCTCATGCTCCCTTTAAGATGATCCTATTTAAGCCCATTACTGGTATTATGTACAGTAATAAAAATACGTCGCTAAGGCTAAGATAACAGCCAATAATAATTAATCTATCGACTATGCGACTAACTCCAATCAGCAATGAATTTTTGATTCGCCAAGCCGGCATTGAAGACTGTTCGCTTATTCTGCACTTTATTAAACAACTTGCCGACTACGAGAAGCTACTCCATCAAGTCGTGGCCGATGTGCCGACGCTGGAAGAAACATTGTTTGGCGACAAGCAACATGCCGAAGTAGTGATCGCAGAATATCAGGGCGCGCCAGTAGGCTTTGCCCTGTTCTTTCATAATTTCTCGACCTTTTTGGGACGTCCCGGCCTGTATCTGGAAGACCTTTATATTCAGCCAGATATGCGCGGCAAGGGCTTTGGCAAGCTATTGCTTGGCTACCTGGGCGCTCTGGCCGTGGAGAGAAACTGTGGCAGACTGGAATGGTGGGTACTAGACTGGAACCAGCCAGCAAAAGATTTCTATCAGTCTCTGGGTGCTGAAGCCATGGATGACTGGACCGTTAATCGGGTTACTGGCACGGCGTTGGATAAACTCGCCGCCATCTATACACACAGAGCAATCTTATGACCACCAGCCTCAGCAGCAAACGTATCTTTATCACTCAGGCCGAGACCTTTATGGGCCCTACCCTGTGCGAAGTCTTTACCGAGGCCGGCGCTGAGGTTATTACCGATACCCAGCTTCTCACTGACCCGACATTACCCGCACAAATTATCCAAGCCGCCGGACATATTGATGTGCTGGTGATTAATCTGGCAGTCCCCGCCCCTTTTACCAAGGGTGAACTAGTGGGAGATGATGAGTGGTCGGCAACCTTTGGCGCCATTGTAGACCCCTTGCCAAGGCTGTGTACCGCCGTCTTGCCACAGATGATTGAACGGCAGTCAGGAAAGATTCTAGTGATGGGTAGTGCCTCTGCCCTGCGCGGCATGAAGCGAGCCTCCACCTATAGCGCGGCACGGGGAGCCCAGCTTGCCTATGTGCAAGCAATGGGTGTAGAAATGGCGCCTCAGGGTATTCAGATCAATGCCATAGCCCAGAATTTTGTCGACAACCCAACATATTTCCCCGAGGAGACCAAGTCCAATCCCGCCTTTCAAGAGCGTCTCAGACGCGAAGTGCCGTTAGGGCGACTGGTGTCAATGCGCGAGGACGCCCAATTTGCCGCCTATCTCTGTTCAGAGGCTGCTGACTGCTTTGTCGGTCAGGTGTTTCCGGTTAGTGGCGGCTGGGCTGTCTAACGGTTTATCTCGTTCATGAGTAAGCTTTCTGATAAAGTATTCCGATGTCGCTAATACCCGAAAAGCCAATCGTAATCTCTCCCACTCTGGCCGCTACCATCGGCCTAGAAGAAACTGTGTTACTGCACGTTTTACAGGAATGTCTGACCCATGGCAGTCCAGTTCACAGCAGCGGGTTTGACTGGGTAACAGTGTCTGGCGCTCGGCTATTGGGCCTAACCCCATTTTGGCATGAAGATGATATCCGCAGGCTATCTGCAAGCTTGCATGAAAAAGGCCTGCTACTCATCGGCGGCGGGCCTTTTTCGGCGCAGCTAGATTTTCGCTTTGCCTTTAATGAACTGGGCACCAGCCAGCAGACTGCAGCGGCTCAGCCTAAAGCCCCGTCAATTGTGCAGCCGACTGCGCAAACAAATATTCCCCATTCAGCCAAAACCATAGGTGGCAGTTGGCAGCCCAGCCAAGACGCTCTGCGCCAGCTGGCTCAACTGGGCGTCACCAAAGAATTTGCCCAGCAGCAAATACCACAGTTTGTGGCCTACTGGCGCGAGCGCAATGTGCCTCGCCACAGCTGGGAATCTAAATATATCAAAGAGGTTTGGCGACAGTGGCAGCAAGCGGAATCTACCAGTCACCGGCGCAGCCGCGAAGTGTCGGTTACCGGTGAATGGCAGCCTTCGCAGGATGCACTGGATCTACTGATCGATAAAGGGGGCATTAACCCCAATTTCGTCGATGATGCGGTGCCCGAATTTATTCTCTACTGGCGCGATCGCGGTGATGTTTCCAGCACATGGAATTCAAAATTTATCCAGCATGTGCGACGTCAATGGCAGTTTTACACTGGCATGATGGAGCAGGACACAATGCCTCGCTCTATGCCGGCACAGTGGCAACCCAAAGAATCTGTGTATGATGTGCTTCAGATGGCCAATATTGATCGCCAATTTGCCCAGCAGACAATCCCTGAGTTTGTGCTGTACTGGCAAGAAAACGGCACGCCCCAAGCCTCTTGGAGTACCAAGTTTTTACAGTATGTAAAGCGCCAGTGGGCGCGGCATAACCAACCTCAGTCAGCGAGTGGAACAGATGGCAAACAGCAAGGATCTTATTCAAAAGGTCGCATCCGAGATCGTAACATCATCGATGCTCTCTCCGACCGAAGCTGGGCATCCTAAACCAGCACCGGCTAACCCGCAGCTGATTGATGCTATCAATCAGATCTTTGCGCTGTTTCAGGTTAATTACCACAACCAGTATTTCAGCGCCTTTGGCGACAATACTAAATCTGAAAATCTGGCCAAAAAACTGTGGTTAAGCAAGGTCAGTGATTTCTCACCAGAAACTATTCTTAAGGCCGCAGAAAAAATAATTGCCGAAAGCGAATACCTGCCCACACTGCATAAGATGCTAAATGCCTGTCGCGCCGTGGGCATGCCAGCTGGACTGCCAGCCCCGCGAAAGGCTTACCAAGAAGTCTGTAATAAACCCAGCCCCAAAGCTGAGCAGCGCTGGTCGCATCCGGCTGTTTATCTCTCTGGCCGCGACTGCGGGTGGCACTTTCTCGGTAATACCATAGAGTCCAAAGCTTTTGCGCCCTTTGCAGAAATTTATCAACAGTATTGCGAGCGTGTGCTGCGCGGTGAGGCATTTACCATCGACCCACCTGAGGCCTTGCCAGACACGCCTCAGGTACCAGCCAGCAAAGAACATAATCAACAGCAGCTGGATAATCTCAAACAGCTATTAGGTTAAAGCAACCATGGCAATGCAACCACTGATCCATAATTCTACCGCACGGCGTATGGCCAAAACGATTCTCAATGGTTTTCGCAGTTACTTCGCGGACTATCTCAATTCTACGCTCAGTGCCAAGGCGCGCTTTGAAAAAGCTGACTGGCACGGCGTTCAGCAGGCTAATGTTGATCGTCTCGAGCTTTACAAGTTAAAGGTTGCGCAAACTGTTCAGTACCTCAGCATGGTCACCAATAAAGACATAGCCAATCTGGCGCTTTGGCGCGAAGCAAAAATTGCCTATACTCAGCTGGTCTTTAATTTTCCCAATTTTGAAATCGCCGAAACATTTTTCAATTCTGTGTTTAGTGATATTCATGATCATGACAAAATTAATGACGACTTTATCTATGTGCTTTCTTCTCAGCTCATTGAAGCGCCTGCTGCGGAGTACAGCATTTTTGTTCGCTATGAAGGCGAGGGTTTTCGAGAAACGTTTTATCGAATTTTGAAAGAATCTGAATTTTCGTTGCCGGGTGAAGATATTGAGCTGGACCTTGATTGCATTATGGAAGTGTTTAATCAAGAGGTGGTGCCACAGCTGAAAGGTCCACAATCTGAAATTAAATTCGATTTATTAGAGTCAACCTTTTATCGTGGAAAAGCCGCCTATATGGTTGGCCGCGTTGTTGATGGCGATCAGAGATTCCCTCTGGCATTGGTATTTCTTAATACAGAAGAGGGACATCTGTATGTGGATACAGCAATTTTTAATGCCGACGATTTAAGCGTGCTCTTCAGCTTTACTCGCAACCATTTTATGGTGGATGCACCGCTTCCTTATCAGTATTCACACTTTCTAAAAAATCTAATGCCACGAAAACTCGACTATGAGATTTATAATTCTCTCGGGTTTCCCAAGCATGCAAAAACTGAATTCTTTCGCCAGCTGGTTGGGCATTTAAATAACTCTGACGATCAATTTATTGTGGCTCCGGGCATTAAGGGTATGGTGATGACGGTGTTTACCCTACCCTCATATAATATTGTTTTTAAAATTATTAAGGATAAGTTCGCGCCTCCCAAGGAAGTCACTCACCAGATAGTCCGTGAAAAATACCGTTTAGTATCGCGGCATGACCGCATTGGCCGCATGGCCGATACCCAGGAATTTGATAATTTGGCGTTTCCTCTGCATCGGTTTTCTGACGCACTAATTGAAGAATTACAAAAAGTTGCGGCATCGCAGATTGAAATTCGTGATGACAAGTTAATTATTAAGCATCTTTACACCGAGCGTTATATGACGCCGCTCAATATTTATTTAGAGTGCGCCAGCGACGAAGAAATTCGTAGCGCCATGGAGGAGTATGGCAACTGTATTAAACAACTAGCGGCCGCTAATATCTTTCCTGGCGATATGCCGCTCAAAAACTTTGGCGTTACCCGGCATGGCCGTGTCGTGTTTTATGACTATGACGAAATCGCCACATTGACCGACTGCAATTTCCGGAAAATTCCCGAGCCAAGAAATGAGCAGGAAGAGATGCAGTCTGGGACCTGGTATACCGTGGGTCCCGATGATATTTTCCCGGAAGAATTTCGCTTGTTTTTCTCCGGCAATATCAAAGCGCGGAAGATGTTCGAAGAAATGCACAGTGACCTCTACGAGCTTAGCTTCTGGACTAATCTGCAGGACCAAATTCGCAGAGGCTATGTGGTAGACGTGTTCCCATATCGCCGCATCAAACGTTTTAATCGAGGTAAAGATTCTACTCTGGAAGTGTTTTCCGGCTAGCGATAAGGCAGTATTTCGACTCTGTCATCGAACTGTATTTCATACCCCTGCAACTTAATCGACACCAGGGTCCAATGCCGATCAATTTTGTCGCCCTCTCTAAAGGTGCGCTGATTGGCGAATAGACGGTTGGATGGCGAGCCATCGGCAATATACATATGCCCAGATATTGTTAGCTGCGGCAAGGCTTTTTCAGCAGAAGACGCAACCTGCCCGGTTGGCGTTTCTGCACTAGCTTCTTTAGCAATGGGCGGCTCAGCCAGAGGCTCTTCTATGACTAATGGCTCCGACTTCGGCATAGCTCTTAACACGGGCTCGACTGGCATCGTAGTCTGATTACCTGCTCCAGAATAAAGTACCAACCCCAGTAATAGAGCCAAAAAAGCGATGACAACAATAAGATACTTTACGCTGTTAGGTTCCGTCGCTTGCTGATAGGGGTCCCAGCTGGAACTGGCAAAGTCATCTAACTCTTTTGGGTCTTCTCGCAAGCGGTCACGCTCGGCTTTTTTTAAGGCATCAAGGATATAAGACATTAAGGTTTCTCGCTATGCAGTCGAGGCTGCTGCGGATTAACCCGTTGGTTGAGTCGCATGATGGTCTCTCGCCCAACAACGCCATCAGCCCTAATGGCCTGTTGGTTCTGAAAGCCTACGACCTTCTGAGCGATGGCTTTGGTATAGCGACCGCCAGTAATAATTCGCTCCGAGTTCTGATCGATAATGGCCAATTGATCCTGGAGCCAACTAACCGCCCTTGGGTTACTGTCACCGAGGGTTAGGATATCGAAGCCAGGCGGCTGCCAAAGATAGAGGTAGCTTCCCGTCCAACCGGCCAAAAATTGCTCTATGGGGACTGTGGCTGCGCCTTCAGCACTTTCCAAGGTCACGGTGTTTTGAGTCAATTCTCTTAGAAGATAGCTTTTTAGGTTATCCTGGCTAGCATCAAAAGATTGGTTTACCCAGACAATACCAGGACGATTAATGCTTTTTAAGTCGCTGATTTGTGCTGCGGTTATTTTTTCAGACCGCAGGCCATTAGCATTGGCTCTGCCAGAGAATGCCTCTTCCGAATATATTTCACCGCTATCGACGGACCAAAGATTAAGCAGACTGGTGAATGGGCCTGTGGTGGCTACTAAAATAGTTTTATCGCTCGCTAATGGCTTCTTGTCGGCCGATGACGCTGCATCTGCTATAAGCGCGTTACTGGCCTGCGGCTCCAGAATCACCGAAGGCTCCTGCACAATCTCTTTCTTACTATCAAAGCCAATCATCAACGCGGCACTTAACACCAGTAACACAAGCAAAATAATAAAAGGTTTTTTATCGTCCTCAATGGCATTTTGACTACCGAGAATTTCTGTTGCGGCCTCTTTAACCAGCTTCGGTGAGACAACTTTGGAACCCGTTGAATAAGTCGCCAATAAGCTGTGCTGACACACCAGATTTATCAGACGCGGCACGCCGCCAGTCAAGCGAAATAAAACCGAGATACAGGTGCTATCAAATAAGGAACCACTGGCACCCGCGCGATGTAATCGATGATTTACATAGTTACTAACATCGTCTTTTTCTAATGGTAGCAAATGAAATCGAGATACGACTCGCTGGTTGAGTTGGCGCAATTCTTTCTGCGCTAGAATATCTAAAAGCTCTGGTTGACCAACTAACAGGATATGCAAAAGCTTGTGCGTATTGGTTTCCAAATTACTTAACAGGCGTAGTGTTTCTAAAACGTCGGGGCTTAAATTTTGCGCTTCTTCAATGACGATTAATGTTTTTTTACCCTCGGCATGGGTCTGCAATAAATGTTTATTGAGTGCATCAATACAGATTTTTGAAAATGACAATCCACGGGATTCCGCCAACGCTATACCCAGCTCATCGCAGATACTCGCCAGCAGATCGGTTACATTGAGCGTGCTGTTAAGCACGTAGGCCACACGTATATGCGCGGGCATACGCTTGAGCATAGTGCGAGTCAATGTGGTTTTACCTGTACCCACCTCTCCCGTGAGCAAAATAAAACCACCTTCGCGATCAAGGCCGTACTTGAGGTGAGCTACAGCCTGGCGATGATGGTTACTGGGATACAAGAATCCCGGATCGGGAACAATCGAGAACGGCTCTCGCTTTAGACCAAAATGCTGCAGGTATATGCTCACGCCGTTTACTCTTCCGTTTTAGTTTCCGCCTGATCGATAAATTCTTGCAATCGTATGCTTAGCTGACCCTCAGTTTTTCCATCAAGGTCGCGGGTAATCAGATGCTCAAATTTATTTGTCGACAGCCGTCGTGCATCTTCAGCGCTACGTATAATTGTCGGACGAATAAACATCATAAGTACTGACTGACTGTCACGCTTATTGGAGGATTTAAATAATCTTCCAAGCAATGGGATCTCACCCAACAGAGGAACCTTTGACTCTGTATTATCAGACTGGTCTTCAATAAGGCCACCCAGTATCAGCAGCTCGCCGTCCTGAATCATAACATTGGTCTGCATGGTGCTTTTCGAGGTGGTCTGTAATCCTGGCTCACCACTTTTGACCTTTGAAGATTCCTGTTCAATCTCCAACCGCACCGCATTGCCTTTGCTGATTTGCGGCTTGACCTTTAGCATGACGCCAACCTCTTCGCGGTTAACGGTGGTAAATGGATTACTGTTGGAATTGTTATTGCTAATGCTAGAGAAGCTGCCTGTAACAAAGGGGACTTCTTCACCCACTGAGAGAGTGGCCTCTTCATTGTCTAGCGTAACCACAGAGGGTGTAGACAGAATATTGGTACTGCCATCAGTTTTCAGCGCCTGAATAAGTAGCCCCATTCCCTTGCCGGTAACCGGATCAAAATCACCTGCCACACCCAGAGTAGACTTGGGCAGCTGACCAAGTGCTGCAGAGATTGACGCGTCACTTGGTTCGCCTAAACCAGCACCCAGCAATGTGGATAGCAAACCATCGAAGTTAGTCAGATAACCACCCCGATTTTTGCTGGTGTAAACAAGATTAGCACTGAGATCTTTGGCCTGATCTTCTGACAGTTCAGCTATAACCGCTTCAATTAATACTTGCGGGCGCGAGCGATCAAGCTTACTCACGACATTTTTAATTTCTCGAATGACCGCGGAGGAAGCTGCAATAATCAATGCATTATTAAGTTCATCAATCTCAATTTGGTAACTATTTTTGGCGTTTTTACCACCGCCAGACTCGCCCGCCAGACGCAAAAAAACATCGGATTTAAGCATGCCATCAACAATGGGTTTTATTTCCGCGGCGCGGGAATAATCTAAGTAGATAACTTCAACGCCACCTTTTTTAGTAGAGGGCAAATCCAACGTTTTGAGCATATTCTTGAATGCCGTGCGGGCAATACCGGGGCCGCTAACAATAACGCGATTATTTAGCCCATCTTCAACTAGCGACAAATCCTGCTTCTGCAGCTGCTTGAGTTGGCCGGCAATATGCACGGCTTCAGCAGCTGAGATATAGTCGAGATTAATAACCTCTACCATGCTGTGATCGGGATCATCCATTTCCTTGATCAGTGACTTAAGCTTATTCACATTGGTGCGGATGTCCGAGACCACCAGATAGTTACTCTCGGCAAAGGCCATCAGCCGCGCGCCATTACTCAGCATCGGCTTGAGTACTGGTACTAGGGTGCTGGCCTGAACATAATTGATTTTTAATACTTGGGTTTCAAGCTCGTTGTCGCCAACACCACCGGCAAAACTAAAGGCCTGATTAAATGGCACGATACGAGTGACTGCGCCATCTTCGACCGCTTGAAAACCCTGCACCTGAATAGCGGATAAAACCGCTGAATACAGCAGCGAGGAATCAATCGCCTGTGGTGAAATAATAGTGACTTTACCTTTTACCCTTGGATCTAGAACAAAAGACTTACCCGTAATCTCGGCAACACTCTCAATAACACTACGAATATCTGCATCTCGAAAGTTAATTCTTACCTGTTCCTGGGCACTTGCTTCAGCGATAAGGCTCAACACTAGCACCAGGGCACTACCAACATTTCCGAGGCAACGAGTTAAGGATATTTTTCGCTTCATTATTAAAGTCTTCATGTTATTGGTTTAATCCAAGTTTCGGTAACATTTTAGCTGACAGGCTGGCGGCATTAACATAGATAACTTCCTCCTGGCCCTGCCGAATAACGGTGACAGGCAAACTGCTCGCACTACTATAACTCATCCACTTAGTAGGGTCTGCCAACAGATTCTGAACATCCAGTCCATCTACCTTCACCACGACATCTCCGTCCTGGATATCTGCCAATATCTTTATCTCATCTGAGATATTGTTCATTTTAAGTCCGGCGCTACCGCCGACATTAACCGGTACAGCGCCAAACATATTAGCCAGGGCAAAACCTTCTGACTGAGTCTCCTGATCTGCACTAGCGTCCTCGGTTGCCATGATTGTCTCTGGCTTCTTCAGCAACACCTGCTTATTGGTGCCGTTTTGCTTTACCACAATGCGGTAAGGCTGAATCTCGACAATACTGGTATTTGAACCCAGGTCATCCCCTTCATGGTAAACCGCCTCGGGCTTGCCATTGAACTTTAGTGTTGCCGAGGACAGGTCACCGGCAATCATTACGCCCAGCAGGGTTGCGTTAATTTTTGCATCCGCCAACTCACCGATCTGCTCGATAATCGCTGCCGCGTTTTGCGGCTCACCACGAAACCAGTTCCAGTATACGACCTTGGCACTGGGCACTCGAGCCAGCTGTGTTGATTGCTCAGCAGTCTGACTGAATTTCATGACAATCAGAAAAACCAGAGAGAGGCAGACCGCCAACAATGCACTCTTTATCAGCAATTGTGCTGCCTGCAGAGGAGCCTGATTTTTTAAGCGATTAATTAACACGCTGCACCTCCAACGCTGCTGTGTAAACTCCGGAGGCAGAATCATTAATCGTTATAGTCTGCACAGTGAAGCCCTCACAGCTAATTTGATGAGCTAAACGTATCATTCGATTGGCATCGGGACCGTTAACACGCAGTGAAATCCCGCGACCGGTTTCCGTTATTTTGTCCAGGCGCAACTGAGTGCGTCTAACAAGCTTGGTAATAATATCTGTGTCCGATCCAGCATTTAGGTGTCTACCCGAACAGCTATTGACCAAACGCGGCACTATAGCTGTTTGATCATGTAACCAGCTTAAGTCTGCCTGCAGCGTTGTCTGCTGGTCGATAAGCTGATTGTGTCTATCGGTAAAGGGCATTAAGACCCAATAGATAACCGCGATTAAAATGAATACACCGCCTGCACTTACAAAATACCGTTCTCTTTGCTGAAGGCTGTCATAGGCCTGACGAATGCTTGCTGAAATCATCCCTCACCTCCGGCACCGGCACTCGCCACAACAGTTAGTACGATTGCATCCACCGCATCACCGGGCTGGATGGAAAGCTGATATCCAGGAATATTTAACGCCTGGGCTTTGAGTTTGGCAGCGTTGCTGATGTGCAGCACCATAGACGCTCGGTCTGCAGTCATGGCGTTGAGGGTGCATTCGCAGCCTGCCATAAAACTATCCAGTGCGATTAGCGCGGCAACCGGTGCCGCCTGCAAGCTCTGTTGCTGTTTAAATAACATACTTAACTGAGCTTCAGCGGCGCTCCGTACCTCTAGCGGTTTTGGTTTACGTCCAGCAAACAGGCTGCTGTAACTGCTCTGCACCTGTTTGCCCATTGCGTCGACCTGCTGGCTGACAATATTGCTGGAGATCTGGAGATAGGCGAACAGCAGCAACAGACTCAAAGCGGCCAATCCAAATACAGGTAACCATCCGCTAGACTGATTACGCTGTAACTGCGGCTTAAATACACCTGTCATTAGGTTTGGGGATGGCGGTATAGGGCTAAACTGCCAATCAATTTCCGAGTCATTAATATCGGCCATAGCTTGCAGATGACTTGGCACAAGATTGCTGTCCGGAATAGAAATAGACAGCCTTGGAGTAATCTCTGCGGCAGAGATTAGACTGTCGATCATGGCCCAGGCACTAGTAGGTGCAGCGGCAAAGCCTGCCTCCGCAGAATGTCGCACCAGGCAAACACCCTCGCGCCAACCAATGCTAATTCGCCCTGGCTCCCATGGCAGCGCTAGAAAATCCGGCACCATCGCCGTCGCCGCAACCCCTGCATTTGCAGCAATGCGCTGCCAATCCTGCATATCCCGCTGGCTAACCGCGAGTATCTGTAACTGCTTGTCGCCTACTCGGCCAGCAATAACAAAATGCATCTCTTCAACTGGCTGCAAAATTCTGTCTTCGAGCATCCAGGGAATAAGCTCGGGCCATTTTCGCTCTGGCGCATTTGGAACATCAATGAGGTGCATAGTGATTCGTTCTGACGGCACCCACAGGCGCATTGACTGCGCGGCAGACAGCCCGGGATCACCATCGACGATAAGGCGCTGATCCAGGCGGTGAATATGATCCGCTGAATGGCTCATGTCGTGATTTCCCCCATAATTAAACATGCTGGCTGCACTATGTTCATCTCCGTGGACTGATTAGTATCTGACGCTCTTTCTACTGAATCGCCAGCAAATAATTGCTCTGCCGCTGACAGTTCTCGCGGTGCCTGTTCCGGCAAACTGGCTGGAACCACAATCACTTCTCGGGCGATTATGACTGGCTTACTGCGACCATTGCGATCCATTATACTTTTTACTTCGATCCGTGCCTCCCCTAGAGTGACCTGGAGATTAAGCTGGAAGTAATTTGACTTCACATCAATAAGACTGGCTGGCCAGCGCGCGGCAGTATCTGGCGCGCTAATCTGTAATGTATCGCTAACAAGCTGATGAAAATCATCCAGAGATACAAATGGCCGACTCTCTGTTACAAGCTGCCTAAATTGCTCATCAAAATCGCCACCCAGTGCCGCTAACATCTGATCTGAGGCAGTATTAATATTGATTGTGGAAATCTCCGGCAAGGCGGTTATCCAGGGCGCCAATCGCTGCACCTCATAGACTTCATAGCCACTGATAGCGGCCAGTTCACCGATATCTGAGACTGGCGAATTAGCGGGGACGCGAGGTGGTCGCATGCTGTCATAATCGGCCTGCTCGGCACCCCAGCTATTGATTGTGGATGAATCCTTATCTAGCCAATCAATAACGGTCGCAATGCGCGAGGGGTCAGCGGGTAATTCCAACATCCGCAGTAAATTAAGCCAGACTTCAGCATGGCCAGTAACATTGGTATTCATTTCCGTTTTTAAGATCTGTGCATTGTAGCCAGCAAAATTATTGAGGTTAATATTGGCTTGCAAGTCGGCAATACATCCTCTTAGTTCACCGCCGTCAACAGGCATCATTGGTATAGCCTGAGCCCAGTCCTCCTCAAAACTATCAACATTGCGGTCATCTAGCCGGTCAGAGAGCAGATCACGGGCCCAGTTTTCACCGCTAATGGCCAGCAGCAATGCCTGATCACCGTGCAGCGAGCCAGTGGCTTGGGAGACATCAATTTGATGACGATAAAATATATTGGCCAGTGCCATAACAACTGCGAGCATCAGTATCAGTGATGCTAACAGGGCAACACCACGCTGTTCTGAACCCGTGGTTGCCTTTGTTCGGCTGCTCCTGAACATCATTGCGCATGCACCCCCGGAAATAACTTCGATGTTTCGCTACCAGATTCAAGTGCAATAGTGACGCGAATCATCTGTGGCAGCGCTCGCGGCGACACGAGTTTATTGAGCGGAGGCCAGTTGGGGTCATACTCATAAGTGTCTGTCATTTGCTCAAAAACCACAGTCTCAACGTTATCTAACAAAATCATCGCGGAACCGTCGTTAAGGCGCGGCGATTCACTAATCGCCCAAGATGTCCTCACCAGTTGTTGGTCTTCATTAATACGGTAATCAATGCGGCGCACACCACTGGGATTGGCGCGGATCATGGGCCCGCCACCACGGCTAAAGCGCACCCCAAATTCACTGGTATCTGTAACATAGGCAGGCTCGACAGAACCCAGGCCATCGGCATAGAGTCGCGGCCGCAGATGCAATATGTCGCGACCGATAATCTGCCAGGCGCGCTGTAATTTTGTCTCTTCAAGGAGGTCTCCGCGACTGCGCTCATTGGTCCCCAGAACAACCTCTACCGCTTGATAAGACAGCACTGAAACCACCGCCAGCAGCAGCAGCGAAACCACGGTTTCGATAAGCGTAAAGCCGCGCTGGCGAGAAAAATTTGTCATCAGTTTTTATCAATTAGAAAAATAGACAGCGAGGTTGCGTAGCGATCACTGTTTTCGGAGCCAGCTTCGACCTCGTAGCGGTATAGATCCTGCCCCATGGCCGATTCAACATTTATTTTCCAGCGCCAGCCCTGTCCGGCTTGCTCATCAATACCATTATTAGCTTTGCTGCGACGCTCAGTTTTAGCAATCCAACCCTCAGACTGCTGATAACGCTCCATCAGGCGATTCCAGGCCACTGAACTAGAGAAAAATCGCTCCCGCAAACGCAGGCGCTCATCAGTATATTGCTGGACCATAAAAATCGCGCTACCCAGCACCCAGCTTAAAATAACCAGGGCGACAGAGACCTCGATAAGGGTAAAACCTTTAGCCTTGGCACGCTTCATTGACGGTAGCGCTCCATAACAATGGTCGAGACGCTGTCGTCCCATTGATAACCATAGCGGTCGGGAGTAGTGTCAAAACCCAGCTGTATCTCAGCTTTAGGCTCAATATAACCGTCGGGTAGAAAAGCAATCTCTGGCAGCAGGCGCTCAATTTCTGCGCCATCCTCATCAAATAGCTGCTCGTCCTGCGGCAGTAGCTCTTCTGATTCACCTGAGTCATCAATTAGCCAATCGATGCTGGCATCATCACTCAAGACAAAAGGTTGCGGGGAAGTGACGGCGATCCAGCGCATTCGATAATAGACCACGGCGCGCAGTTGAATCGCCGCTGTTGACTCTATCTCTTCAGTGACGACGCCGTAGGCAGCACCTTCAAGGGATGAGCGTTCGCCAAGTTGCTGCAACCAGATAAGTAATCTGTCAGCCTCATTAGAATAGCGACGATCAAACGCCTGATTAATCGCCAATAGACTCATCGCCGAAATAGTCGCGACGATCGTAACGACAACAGCTACTTCTATTAGGGTAAAGCCGCGCTGGCGATTAATAGTCATGATGAGGGATAGCCTTTTAAAACATCAATTATTTGATATTCCAGTTGCCCCAATCTTTGTCGGAACCTTCTCCACCGACCAGATTGTCGACGCCTAAGGTAAATACCTCAACATCTTTACCATGGGTACCAGGGTTGGCATATTTGTAGGGTTCACCCCAGGGGTCTGTGGGTAGCGATTCCAGATAGGGACCATTCCACTTAGCAGCGCCATTGCCTGTCGGTGGCGTGATTAGGGCCTCAATGCCCTGGGACTGAGACGGATAGCGATAGTTATCCAGGCGATAAAATTTAAGCGCACTCTCAACTGTGCGAATATCCTGAGCAACTCGGGTTTCTTCGGCCTGCTGAACCTTCTTAAATAAAGTCGGGCCAATCATGGCGCCGAGCAAAGCAATTACCACTACCACAACCATCATCTCAATCAGAGTAAAACCCGCTTGCCTGTTACTTCCGTTCATAAAAACCACCTTAAAAATTAATTACGCAGACGAACTGCACTGGGAAACTGCTCCCCATCAGATCATGTTGTTCATATCCATTATCGGCAGCATAACTGCCGCCACGACGGACAGAATAATCATGCCCATAAAAATAATCAGGATAGGATTAACCAGTTTTAGAAAAACTTCGACCGCATTATTTAAACGCACGGAATAGTATTCGGAAACCCGCAGGAGCATTTTATCCAACTCACTAGAGGCCTCGCCGCTGCCAACCATATGAATCAAAAAGCCACTGCCAACCTGACTTTCCTCCAGCGCTTTTTGCAGGCTGCTACCCTGACGCATACCTTCGGTAACCGCTTCAAACTTGCGCCGCAAATGCAGGTTAGTAACCACCGATGAAGAGATAGCTAAGGCCGCCAGTGCGGGCACGCCATTATTGAGTAACACACCCAAACTGCGGGCCCAATCTGAGATATTGGCCATGCGTATCCAACGACCCATACCGGGCATATTGAGCATCAACTCATGCCAGCGAGCTTTGCGCGCCGGATCTTTCATCGCCTGACGAAACGCGAATATCAATGCCACAATGGCGGCCAGCACAAATAAGCCATAGGCCTGAGTAAATTCGCTGAGGCCCACAATAATGCGAGTCACCAGCGGCAGCTCACGCTTGGAGCTTATAAAAATAGCGGTGATTTTTGGGACTACCCAAACCATCATAATCGACACCACAATAATGGAGGTAGCAATCAAGGTGGCAGGATAGATCATGGCCCGACTAATCGTTTTGCGGTTTTCGGCATTGCTTTCGAGGTCTTCAGCAAGCCGCATAAGCACCCTATGCAAGTGACCGCTTTCCTCACCCACAGCCACACCGGCAATAATGCTCTCCGGGATTTTGTAGGGTGAACGGCGCAGTGCTTCAGAGAAGCTGCGGCCCTCGGTGATTTCGCTGCGCCAGCTCTCAACCATGCGCCGCTGACGGTCGGTCTCTGCCTGTTCAATAGTCATGCGCAATGCTTCTTCTAGCGGCAAGCCTGACTGAATTAAGATTGCTTGCTGCTGCAATAACAAAGAGAGATCAAAGTTATTAACCCGCGCATCACGACGACCAATGCCGATATTACTTTTTTTATCATTCACTTCGGCAAGGGTTGAGGGTAGGAGCCCCTGCTCTTTCAGCATCCGCCGCGCCTGACGCTCAGAGTCGGCAGAGATCACTCCACTGGCGAGCTTGCCGGCTTTGTTGTAAGCAGAATAATCGAAGGCTGGCATAGCTACTGACTAGTCACACGAAGAACTTCTTCGATAGTGGTAATGCCTTGACGCACCAATCCGAAGCCCGCCTCGCGAATGCTTGGCACATGCTGGCGAATTGAATTTTCGAGTTCTATTTCACCGGCATTTTCATGGATCAATGTCTGTAACGGCGCATCGACAGACACCAATTCAAATAGCGCCTGTCGCCCAGAAAAGCCTGTATTGTTGCAATCAGTGCACCCAACAGCGTCGTAGATAACATCGCCAGCATCCAGCTTGAGCAGGTCGCGATTAAATTCATTGGGCGCAATACTGACGCGGCACCGACTACAGAGTTTTCTCAGTAGGCGTTGAGAGACAATACCTCTAATCGTTGAAGCCAATAAAAAGCTATCCACCCCAAGATCCTGAAGCCGAGTAATCGCTCCAGCTGCCGTATTAGTGTGCAGCGTCGACAGTACCAAATGGCCTGTTAAACTTGCCTGGGTAGCAATTTCTGCCGTCTCACCATCGCGAATCTCCCCAATCAAAATAACATCGGGATCCTGGCGCAAAATGGCGCGCAGACCGCGCGCAAAGGTCATACCTGCGCGCAGGTTAATTTGTGTCTGGCTAATACCGGGCAGATCATATTCCACCGGGTCTTCCACCGTCATAATATTGCGCTCTTCACGCTCCATCTGCTGCAACGCAGCGTAGAGCGTCGTAGTTTTACCAGAACCTGTGGGCCCAGTAACCAGGATAATGCCGTGAGGGCGCTTTATTAGCTCATCGAGCTGCGCAGACGTCGCCTCGGGCATGCCCAGATCATCGACCTGTAATTTACCGGCATCCTTATCCAGAAGACGCATCACCACACGCTCGCCATGACTCGAGGGCATGGTAGAAACACGCAGATCAATATTGCGACCACCGAGCTTTACGCTCATACGGCCATCTTGCGGTAGGCGCTTCTCGGCAATATCCAGTTTGGACATAACCTTGATACGTGAGATTAACAATGGCGTTATCTGCACCGAGGGCGACAGCACCGTGCTCAGCACGCCGTCGAGCCGAAAACGCACCAAGGATTCTTTTTCGTAGGGTTCTATATGGATATCAGAGGCATTTTCTTTAAGAGACTCAGCCAAAATAGCATTCAGCAGTCGTACAATCGGGGCATCATTTTCAGAGTCGAGCAGATCGCCAGCCTCTTCCAGGTCAGCCGCAGCAGACTCCATATCAACAAAATCTTTAATATCGGCCATCACCGATTCAGAGGAGTTTTGGCGGCCGCTGTAAAGCGCACTAATCAGCTTATCGAAGGTTTCATCATCGACGCGCTCCACCGGTACATCAGCGTTGATAATGCGACTAACCTCAGCAATTGCCCAGTCCGGGACTCCGGGAGCCAGAATTAAATCACCCTCGACTTCGCGCAAAAGCAGTCTATTCGTTCGCGCAAATTCAAAGGGCAGAAGTTCTACAACCTGTTCTGACATTACCCAACCTCTTTTCGGCCCCGCATTTCCCGCAGGGCTCCATGATAACCACACATTATACTCTGAGTTATGTTGCACTATTGCTGCAGTATCGCAAAGGCCTTATGCGACAAAAACACCGTACTGAATGACGAAACGGAGCTTTGTGCAAGCCCCTGCGCTCAAACCCGTAAATTCGCGGCGGTTAATCTTTTGCCGGCTTACCGCCTGCCATGGAAGGAAAAGGAAATGCACTGACATTACCGCCAGCTGGGGCCTCAGAAATCTTACCAGTACCTTCTTTCTCAACTTCATCAATACGCACAATTGACTGCATGGGTATAAAGCTGCGTTTAACCTCTGCAAACTCATTTTTAAGCTTCTCTTCCGCTGGGTCAACGATCATCTGCGAGCGCTCACCAAACATAAATTCCTCGACCTCAAGAAAGCCCCAAAGGTCGCTCTGAAACACGTGCCGAGCATAAATCTCGTAGACCTGCCCCTGATTAAAAAAGGTAATTCGGTAAATGGGTTCACTTGCCATGAAAACTCTGCACAATTAGCTAAAAATGGAGGGCTGCATAATACCATAAGAACCATGCAGGACATCGCTAAATGTTGCGCATTAGCGGGGCACAGCTATAATGCAGCCCCCGCAATTGATCAAAGAATAACCAGCAAAATGACGGCAAAACCGGTTAAAAAGCTCCATATCGTAACGCATGGCTGCCAGATGAATGAGTACGACTCCGCGCGCATGCAAGACCTGCTCGGCGAGAGCCATCATATGGTGCCGACCGACAGCGCCGAAGATGCCGACGTTATTCTGCTCAATACCTGTTCAATTCGCGAAAAAGCCCAGGAAAAAGTCTTCCATCAGCTGGGTCGCTGGAAACGTCTTAAAGATAGCAATCCGGATTTGGTGATTGGCGTTGGCGGCTGTGTCGCCAGCCAGGAAGGTGCTGCCATTGCAAAACGGGCGCCCTTTGTCGATGTGATTTTTGGCCCGCAAACATTGCATCGTTTGCCTGAAATGATGGAAACCCGCAAAACCGATGGCACTGTGGTCGTGGACATCAGCTTTCCAGAAATTGAAAAGTTCGATCGCCTACCAAGCCCTGAAGCAGACGGTGTCAGTGCCTTTGTTTCGATCATGGAAGGCTGCTCCAAGTACTGCACGTTTTGTGTTGTGCCCTACACCAGAGGCGAAGAAGTCAGCCGCCCCATGGCCGATGTACTGGCAGAAATTACCGCGTTAGCTGCGCAGGGCGTGCGCGAAGTGAACTTACTGGGCCAAAACGTCAATGCATTTCGCGGCGAGATGCCAGATGGGTCGATCTGTGACTTTGCTGAACTACTGCCCTATGTGGCCGATATTGAAGGCATAGACCGTATTCGCTACACCACCTCGCACCCAGTAGAGTTTTCAGATGCCCTGATTGACGTTTACAGTCGGGTACCGGAGTTGGTCAGCCATTTGCACCTGCCTGTACAAAGTGGTTCAGACCGTATACTGATGGCCATGAAGCGCGGTCACACCGCAATTGAGTACAAGTCCAAGATTCGTCGCCTGCGCGCAGTGCGACCAGATATCAGTATTTCTTCCGACTTTATTATTGGCTTCCCCGGTGAAACCGAGGACGACTTTGCCGCCACCATGAAACTTATTGAGCAGATTGGTTTTGATACATCCTTTAGCTTTATCTACAGCGCCCGCCCCGGCACCCCCGCGGCAGACCTGACTGACAACACCAGCGAAGATGTCAAAAAACAGCGCCTAAAAATACTTCAGGACCGGATTGTGCAAAATGCCGCCGACATTAGCCGGCGTATGGTAGGCACCAGAGCAACGCTACTGGTCACTGGCATTTCAAAGAAAGACCCGGGGCAGCTGCAGGGCCGCACTGAAAACAATCGCGTAGTCAACTTTAGCTGCGATGACCACAGCCTGATAGGCCAGTTTGTGCAAGCCGATATTACCCAGGCACTGCCAAACAGCCTGCGCGGGAATCTGGCTGTCGATCAGGCAATCCCAGTCTAGGGATATTTGCCTGAGCGCATTTCATTAAACGTCACGCATCAATAGCGACAAACACTTAGAATTTAACGTTTTAAGTACTATTTTTTTATAACTATCCTGTAATAAAAAAAGTTTACCCCTTTCCATGGTTCGCGCTATGCTACAAGCATCTCCCTATGGAAAGGCTACAAAGCTCCCATTGAAACGATTGGATACACAACCATCAGCCTACAGCATCACTCTCGAGCCTAATGACGCTCGTCGTCTCGCCTCACTCTGCGGTCAATTTGATGAAAATCTTCGCTTAATCGAACAACGTTTGAACGTTGAAATTCGCTCGCGAGATAATTTCTTTGCCGTCTACGGCGACACCCAGGCATCCCAGAGCGCTGCTGATGTTATTTACAACCTCTATCAAGAGACCGCTCATTACGATGAACTGTCACCTGAAGAGGTACACCTCCACCTTCGACAATGCGAAAGAGAGAAGCCTATGACCCAAGCTGCCAGCAACGTGCAACCTGCCGACAATATTGATAGCTTTTCGGTAATACGCACCAAAAAAGGCAATATCAAACCCAGAGGATTAAACCAGCAGCGCTATGTGCGCTCGATTCAAACCCATGATATTAACTTTGGTGTAGGTCCAGCCGGTACAGGCAAGACCTACCTAGCTGTAGCCTGCGCTGTTGAAGCATTGCTACGCGATGAGGTGCAACGCATTCTGTTGGTGCGACCAGCAGTTGAGGCTGGAGAGCGACTGGGCTTTTTACCCGGCGATCTAGCGCAAAAGGTAGACCCCTATTTAAGACCCCTCTATGACGCACTACACGAAATGCTCGGTTTTGAAACCGTTGCCAAACTGCAGGAGCGCAATGTTATTGAGATTGCACCGCTTGCCTATATGCGCGGCCGCACACTCAGTAATGCCTACATCATCCTCGATGAAAGTCAGAACACTACCCGTGAGCAAATGAAAATGTTTCTCACTAGAATTGGCTTTGGCTCCACCGCAGTGATCACCGGTGACATGTCACAAATTGATCTACCTCGCGGCGTCAGCTCAGGCCTAGTGCATGTATGCGAAGTATTAAAAAATGTCGAAGAAATTAGCTTCACCCACTTCGAGTCACGTGATGTTGTGCGTCACCCCATAGTGCAGAGCATTGTCGATGCCTACGATGCCTTTGAAGGCGAGGGCTAGCTAAGATCCAATGAATATTTCTATCGATATTCAGATGGCTTGCTCATCTGAGGAATCTCCTGATGAAGACAGTATGCAGCGCTGGGTTGGCGCAGCGCTCCGTGATGAGCGAGAAACTGCCGAACTCAGTGTGCGCATAGTCGATGAACAGGAAAGCGCGGCACTCAATCAGCAGTATCGCGGCAAAGCTGGCCCTACTAATGTACTCTCATTTCCCTTTGATGCTGTAACCCCGGAACCATTGCCCATACTCGGCGATCTGGTGATCTGTGCGCCCGTCGTTGTGCGTGAAGCCCAACAGCAAAATAAAACAATTGAAGCCCATTGGGCGCATATGACCGTACATGGTGTATTGCACCTTCTAGGCTATGACCATGTCGGCGAGACAGACGCTAACGTGATGGAATCACTGGAAACCGACATTATGCTGGCACTGAATTTTCCAGCGCCCTATGAATTTGAACAAGCACTGAAGACAACAACTAAAATAACAAGAGTCTTATAGAGAAATCCATGAACGAAGAATCAAATAATAGCACTGACAATTCATTGTTAAAGAAGATAGGTCGGGCATTTTCATCTAACCCCACCAGCAGTGATGAGGTCGCAGACATGCTGCGCAGCGCCGAAAATGAGTCAATTATTGATTCAAGTGTGCTGCAGATTATGGAGGGTGCACTAAAAGTGTCGGACCTTCAGGCGCGCGAGATAATGATCCCCAGATCACGCATGCAGGTAATTGAAGATGACTTTAGCCTCGAGCAGATTCTCGATCTGGTGATTCAGTCTCAGCATTCGCGCTTCCCCGTAGTTGGTGAGTCATCAGACGATGTGCTCGGTATTCTGCTCGCCAAAGAACTGCTGCCCCTACTTCTATCTGGCGCAGAATCATTTGACCTTAAAAGCCTGCTGCGTCCAGCTACTATTATTCCTGAGAGCAAGCGTTTGAATATTCTGCTGCAAGAATTTCGCGAGCATCGCTACCATATGGCAATTGTGGTTGATGAATACGGCGGCGTATCCGGCCTCCTGACTATTGAAGATGTTCTAGAAGAAATTGTTGGTGAGATCGAAGATGAAACTGACGAACATGAACCAGAACAGATTCGAGCCACTGGCGACAATAGTTTTCAAGTAGAAGCGATTACCGAAATCAGCGACTTTAACGAATTTTTTGATGTTGGCCTGGCCGACGATGAGTTTGATACCGTCGGTGGGCTGGTAGTCCATGCCTTTGGGCACCTGCCAGAAATCAATGAGATCACCAGTATTGGAAGTTTTGAGTTCAAGGTTGTCGCTGGCGATAATCGCAAGATCACCCAACTGGAAGTCACCAGACACAGCCTATGAAACACCTGAGCCGCGGGCAGAATTTTCTGTCGCTATTTGCGGCTGGGGCATTCTTCCCTTTAGCGCTCGCACCCCTGTCCCTTTGGCCAGTCGCTACAGTTAGCATCGCCCTACTATTTTGGCAGTTGCAGCATCAAACTATTACCCAGGCTCTGACCAAAGCCAGCGTCTATGGCTTCGGATTATTTTTTGCTGGCGCCAGCTGGGTCTATGTGAGCATTCATGAGCATGGCTTTATCCCCGCACCACTAGCCCTACTAGCCACCGCACTGTTTTGTCTATTTCTGGCACTACTATTTGCCACGCCCTTTGTACTTAGTGTCTTAATTCCGCAAACCACCAGCGGCTGGATTATTGGCCTGCCCGCCATCTGGGTGCTGAGTGAATGGGTGCGAACCTGGATTTTTACCGGCTTTCCCTGGCTCTTTGCCGGTTATGCCCATACCCATACATGGCTCAATGGCTGGGCCCCAGTCGGCGGTGTGCTGTGGCTTGGTTTTATTTGCGCCCTAAGCGCTGCCGTACTGACACAGATAGCACAGGGGAAAATAATTGAACGAACCACAGCAATATCTACCATGGCTGTGGTGTTGCTCACAGCCTCCGGTTTTGCCCTGCAACAGAAAAACTGGACAGAACCCAGCGGCCAGCAACTGGATGTGGTCCTGATTCAACCCAATATAGATCAGCATAAAAAATGGGCCTCAGATAACCTTGGCACCATACTCACCCAGTTAGACGCGCAGAGCCAAGCTCACTGGGGAGCCGATCTTATCATCTGGCCAGAAGCGGCAGTACCAGCACTGGCTCACCGAGTTTCAGGTTTTTTAGATGGGATACAGCAACAGGCCGAAGCAAGTCAAACAACCTTATTAACCGGCATCCCAACCTACAATAGAGCACAGCAAAAATACCATAATTCTATGGTTGCGCTCGGTAATGTTGAGGGTGAACATCAGTACAACAAAACACGATTAGTGCCCTTTGGTGAATATGTACCCCTGGAGTCAGTACTGCGCGGTCTTATTACGTTTTTTAATTTACCCATGTCAGCCTTCTCGCTGGGCGCAGATAATCAGACACCCTTTACCGTGCAGGGGGAAAATATTTCCACGGCCATATGCTACGAAGTGGTCTATCCCGATCTAGTGGCACGTAATAGTCGTAACACATCAATGCTGCTAACCGTGAGCAATGACGCCTGGTTTGGCAAATCACTGGGGCCTCTGCAACATATGCAAATGGCGCAGATGCGCGCCCTGGAAAATGCCAAACCAATGATCCGCGGCACCAACAACGGTATCTCGGCACTGGTGGATCATCGTGGCCATATTTACCAAACTATCGAACAGTACACACAGGGTGAACTGGTCGGTAGCGTAGAACCGCGCAATGGGCGAACAGTATTTTCCATACTGGGCTCGTGGCCAACAGTCATACTGGCGCTGCTAAGCTGCGTTGGACTCATCATTAGAAAAAGAATAGATAGAGGTTAAGCAATGAAAACTACTATGCGAATCATACTAACCACAGTGCTGGCATGGGCATCACTTTCTGTAACGGCACTGGAAGTCGGCGATCAGGCGCCAGCATTTTCTCTGCAGGCTACTGATGGCAAAACCTATACCTTGGAACAGTTTCATGACAAACAGGCGATTGTTATCGCTTGGTACCCAAAAGCCTTTACCAGTGGCTGCACCATAGAATGTAAATCTCTCGCCCAAAATGGCCATCTGCTAAAGCGTCTGGATGTAACCTATTTCATGGCCAGTGTTGACCCACTGGAAAAAAATATAGCATTTGCCGAAGAGACAGAGGCAGACTTCCCGCTACTGAGTGACCCTTCAACAGAAGTTGCCGCCGCTTATGAGGTGCTGGCTTTTTATGGTCTGCCCAAGCGTCACACTTTCTATATTGGCAAAGACGGTAAAATTTTATTTATCGACCGCGAAATCAATGCAGCTACCTCAGCGGAAGATATGGCGGCTAAGCTAGCAGAGCTAGGCATACCTGCCAGACAGGCCAGCTAGCGGCCTGTCTACTTCCGATGTAGCTATGTTGTATTAGACACATCTGCACGCTGTTAGATGTGTCTGTATTCCCCTATAATTCACGCCTATTTTAAATCCATAAGCAGTGAATCTCGATGACCGTTGAACAACACTACAATCCCGCCGAACTTGAGCGCGAAGCCCAGCAATACTGGACTGAAAATAAGACGTTTGAGGTCACCGAAGACCCTGATAAAGAAAAGTTTTACTGCCTGGCCATGTTCCCCTACCCCAGTGGCAAGCTACATATGGGTCATGTGCGCAACTACACTATTACCGATGTAATTGCTCGCTACCAGCGTATGCAGGGCAAAAATGTGCTGCATCCTATGGGTTGGGATGCGTTTGGTTTGCCGGCAGAGAATGCGGCCATCCAGAACAACACCGCGCCGGCTAAGTGGACCCATGAAAATATTGCCTATATGAAAGCGCAGCTCAAGTCGCTGGGTTTTGGTATTGACTGGTCGCGCGAGCTGGCTACCTGTGAGCCTGACTACTATAAGTGGGAGCAGTGGTTTTTTACCAAGCTGTATAAAAAGGGCATGGTCTATAAAAAGACCAGTGCGGTTAACTGGTGCCCTCACGATGCCACGGTACTGGCCAATGAGCAGGTTATTGATGGCTCCTGCTGGCGCTGTGACAGCCCGGTTGAGCGCAAAGAAATTCCGCAGTGGTTTATTCGTATTACCGACTATGCTGAGCAGCTGCTAGACGATCTGGATGATTTGGAGCATTGGCCCGAACAGGTCAAAACTATGCAGCGCAATTGGATTGGCAAGAGTCGCGGGGTCAATATGACGTTTGACCTGGCTACGGCTGTTGCCGAGCACCAGAGCTTTGATGTCTACACCACCAGACCAGATACATTAATGGGCGTGACCTATTTAACGCTGGCCACCCAGCACCCTATCGCCCTTGAAGTTGCCCAGAGTAATCCTGAGCTGGCTACCTTTATTAGTGAATGCCAAACCCAGCAGGTTTCTGAAGCCGAGATGGCAACCATGGAAAAACTCGGCATGGACACTGGCATTACTGCGGTGCACCCATTGACCGGTGAAACCGTGCCTGTGTGGGTCGGCAACTATGTGCTGATGGACTATGGTTCGGGCGCGGTGATGGCGGTACCTGCCCATGATCAGCGCGACTATGAATTTGCCAAAAAATATCAGCTTGAAATCAAGCAGGTGGTCGCGCCTGCAGGAGACGAAGCCTGTGATATAGAGACAGAGGCCTTTACGGCAAAGGGTCGGTTAATTAATTCTGGCAAGTATGATGGCCTGGATTTTACGGCGGCTTTTGATGCCATTGCTGCCGCACTTGAAACCGCGAATCACGGCTCTGTCACAACTAACTATCGCCTGCGCGACTGGGGCGTCAGCCGCCAGCGCTACTGGGGGTCACCTATTCCCATGTATAACCTCGTCGAGGGCGGTGAGATTCCTGTCCCTCTGGACAGGTTACCGGTGATACTGCCGACCGATGTAGAAATGGATGGCATACAGTCGCCCATTAAAGCCGATCTGGCGTGGAAGAAAACCGAGATAGATGGCCAGGCTGTCGAGCGTGAAACCGACACCTTCGATACCTTTATGGAATCGTCTTGGTACCACGCCCGCTTTACCTGTTCGGACTTAGACAGTGCCATGCTCGACCCTGAGCGCGCCAATTACTGGCTGCCGGTCGACCAATATGTGGGCGGTATTGAACATGCTATTTTACATCTGCTGTACGCGCGTTTTTATCACAAGCTGTTGCGTGATGAAGGCTTGGTGAGCAGCAGCGAACCGTTCAAGAGTTTGCTCTGTCAGGGTATGGTTCTGGCCGAGTCATTTTATAAAGACAATGCTGGCCGCAAAGAATGGCTGTCTCCGCTAGATGTCACTGTTGAGAGCGATGAGAAAGGCCGCACCATCAAGGCCATTGAAACAGCAACTGGCGAGCTGGTGCATAGCGGCGGCGTCACCAAGATGTCGAAATCGAAAAACAATGGCGTCGACCCACAGACTGCTATTGATAAACATGGTGCCGACACTGTGCGCCTATTTACCATGTTTGCAGCGCCCCCTGAGCAGACATTGGAATGGAGCGATGACGGCGTATCTGGCGCTCACCGATTCCTGCGCAAGCTATGGAATATGGTTCATACCCATTTAGAACAGGGCACCGTCGCGCCGTTAAATACCGCTGGCCTCAGCAATAGCCAACAGGACCTGCGTCGCAAGACGCATGAAACCATCAGCAAGGTTAACGATGACTATGGCCGTCGCAATACGTTTAATACTGCGATTGCTGCTGTGATGGAACTATTAAATGAGGTTGCCAAACTGAACGATACCGATACTCAGAGCATTGCTGTGCGGCATGAGGCTCTGACTAGCGCAGTTTTATTGTTGTCACCTATAGCGCCGCATATTTGTCACCGGTTGTGGAACACCCTTGGCAATAAAGATTCTGTCGCCGATGCTGCTTGGCCAACGCTGGATGAGGCGGCGCTTGTGCGTAGCTCAATTGAGCTGGTGATTCAGGTCAATGGTAAGGTGCGCGGTAAAATTCAAGTCGCAGCAGATGCTCCTAAAGATGAGGTTGAAAAGCTGGCTCTTGAAGACAGTAATGTCCAGCGCTTCACCGAAGGCGTCACCATTCGTAAAATTATTGTGGTTCCGGGTAGACTGGTTAATATAGTGGCTAACTAACGAGCGACCAACGGACTGTAACAATGATAAAAAATTTACTGCTCACAACCATGATTTTACTGTTGTCCGCCTGTGGCTGGCAGCTGCGTAATGCAGAGGTAGTCCCCGCTGACTTGGGCCGGCTCTATCTATCATCCAACGATGCTCACAGCGCCCTTATCCAGCAGCTGACGCGAGCCCTCAATTTATATGGGGTCAAGGTTGTGCCCAGTTCAGCAGAGGCCAGCTACAGTGTTGTGATTGTCGACTTTCGCCAGACTCGCCGCACTGGCACTATTAACGCTGCAGCGAGAGTGGCCGAATATCAGCTCAATGAAGATGTCGATTTTTTAATTGTTGGTGCCGATGGTACCCAGCTAATTCCCCTATCGACGGCCTCAGTTGAGCGCGTCTACGAATTTGATGAACGGGATGTCTTGGCGTCCGACAGTGAAGAACGACTGGTACTCAACAGTATGCGTGAAGAGATTGTGCGCCAAATTCTCAACCGCTTGCGGGTTGTACCTAGTGTTGGCCAGCAGTAGTGAAAATTAAGGCAGAGCAACTTGGCAGTAATCTACAAAAGCGACTTTTGCCGGTTTATGTTATCAGTGGTGATGAGCCATTACTGGCTCAGGAATGCGCCGATGCGGTGCGGGTAGCGGCGCGCAAAAAAGGCTTTACCGAGCGCGAGCTGTTTCATGTTGAGGGCAACTATGACTGGAACCACGTAGCCAACGAATCAAACGCTCTATCCCTATTTGCCGATAAAAAAATAATTGAAATTCGCATCGCCAACGGTAAGCCAGGCGATAAAGGCAGCAAAGCACTCTGTGAAATTTGCGCCAACCCCAACCCAGATAACCTGCTGCTGATTATTCTTCCCAAACTGGAAAAATCTGCACAGAACAGCAAGTGGCTAAAAGCACTTGAATCTCTCGGCGCGCATATCCAGGTATGGCCGGTCAACGCTGATAATTTGCCACGCTGGATTCAACAGCGTTTGCAGCAAACCGGCATTCAAGCCAATCAAGAAGCTGTCCAGATTCTCGCCGACCGCGTTGAGGGCAACCTGCTCGCCGCAGTGCAGGAAATAGAAAAGCTTAAGTTGCTGGCGCCTGAGGGTAAGGTGGACGCCGACACCATGTCAGCAGTGGTTGCCGACAGTGCCAGATACAACCTCTTCGAATTTATCGACAAGATGCTAATGGGGGATGCGCAGTCTGCAGCCCAGTCATTGCGCGGATTGCAAAACGAAGGCACTGAGCCTATTCCACTACTGTGGGCAATTACCCGAGAGCTGCGTATTCTGGTTAAGGCCAGTGAGCAAGTCGCCCGGGGTGAGCACAGCGACTGGGCGCTTAAGCATGCCGGGGTTTGGGATAAGCGCATGAGCCTTTTTCGCCGCGCCCTGCAACGCAGTAAGCCCGCCCATCTGCGCATGTTTTTGTATCAGGCTGGCGCTATTGATCGCGGTATTAAGGGCATGCGCAAAGCCGATATCTGGGATGAGATTGCAACCCTAGTGCTATCTATTGCTGGTAGCCAAACATTGCAGCCAGGCAATATTAAAATCCTTTTGCAGCACTAAACCGCCAACCAAAAATACACCACCAGTGTAATCACAGCTGCACCCATCAGGTTTAAAGCAAAGCCTTCGCGCACCATCTGCTCTACCGTAATTTTGCCGCTGCCAAACACAATGGCATTGGGCGCCGTAGCCACAGGCAGCATAAAGGCACAGCTGGCAGAGAGCGCCGCTGGCAACATTAACAGTGCCGGATCAAACCCAGCGCCCAACGAAGCCGCCGCCAGAATAGGCATCAATAAGGTGGTAGTAGCTGTATTGCTGGTGATTTCGGTTAAAAAGGTCACCGCCAGAGCTACCGAGGCAATCAGTACAATAATTGAAAGCCTAGTAACGCCAGACAGGGATTCGCCAATGGCTTCACTAATGCCCGTCACCGCAAATGCCTTGGCGATAGCGATACCGCCAGCAAATAAAAGCAGTACACCCCAATGAATCGTCGAGGCTGATTCCCAGTCTAACAACTTGCCGCCGCTACCATTGGGCAGAACAAACATCAGTACCACTGAGGTTAAAGCCACCGCGGCATAGCTAGCTGTCGGCACCCCCAACATAGCAGTCCAGCCACCCGCGGGTTCACGCAAAGTAATCCAAGCGAGTGCGGTCAGGGCAAAGATGGTCAATACACGAATCTCTTCGGTACGCCAGGCACCAGCCATTGGAATTGCCAAAGGTGCAGTCTGGCCAAGATGGCGAGTAATCCACAAGCCTGCCAGGGGTAGCAGCAGCACCACCACTGGCAGCCCCCAGAGCATCCATTGACTAAAGCTTGGTAGGGTGCCTGTGGACTCCGCATAAACCTTGAGAAAGACAACATTGGGGGGCGAGCCTATAGGTGTTCCCAGCCCCCCTATACTCGCAGCATAGGCAATTCCAAGAAATAAGGGTACGGCAAGTTTGCCGGCATCTTCACGGGGCGCACTGTCCAGAACGGCGTAGGCTACTGGCAGTAACATCAGGGTAGTGGCGGTATTGGAAACCCACATGCTGAGCACAGCCGAGGCCACCATAAACCCAAATACCAGTCGCCGCTGATTATCGCCACCAAATAGATTAACCATAGACAGCGCCAACCGGCGGTGAGCACCGCTCTTTTCCATGGCTTTGGATAACATGGCGCCACCCATCAACAAAATAATAAGTGGGTCACCGTAGGCCTGAGCCACCTGCTTGCCATCCAGAATGCCCAGCAGAGGGAATACGCCTAGGGGAATCATTGAGGTAGCAGGAATGGGTATAGGCTCAAACACCCACCACAGAGCGCATAATGTAGTGAGCCCTGCTGCCAGAGCCCCTTCTCGTGCCCAGCCGGATTGCAACATCAGTACGGTGACCAGGGTACCTATTGCGGGTGCTAGCCACAATGATAGTCGTTTTAGCTCAGGCGTCATCCCTATTCATCCTCAAGTTCATAGTCACCACGCTCGTAAGCAGCAATAATCTCTGCGGCTCGGCCCTGATCGGCATCGTTAACGGTGATAGACAGATGCCCCATAGCCGGCACCTCACCCAGACCACCCTGCAGTGCGATGCCCTGAAGAAATACCTGCAGGCCTGCCTGCTCCATAAGCCCGGTTAGCAATTGCGCTTCAAAATAATCACTGCCTCGGTAAACAGATTTCATTGCCAGCGCCTGCGCGCACTAAAGACCAGCCAAATCGCCACAATACCCAATGTGTTGGCAAGTAAATCCCAGGGATCGCCATAACGATAACTGGTCATGGACTGGGCCAGCTCCATAGATAGGCCGAATATCACCAGCACTAAGGCCAATAACCACAGGGGAACACGATGACCAAAAGCTTGTACCGCTAAAAAATATAACGTGGCATAGACCGTGGTATGGCCGATTTTGTCCTGCGCTTCGAATATTTGCTGGCCAGAAATCGGCATCAATGAGAGCGCGACTGTGCTCAATAAGCACAGCCAAAAGATAATTTGGAAATGGGTCTTTTTAATCATTATTGTTTTGGCTCAGCGTTATTCAATTTATTATTTAACAGGTTCAATCTTTCTAAGGTACCTATGTCCCACCACTGACCAGTATAGACCGCACCAGTGACTCGGCCCGATAAAATTGCCGGGCGCATCACATCACGCAGAGGAAAGCAGTCATCTTGAAAGTCGGAAAATAGTTGCGGTCTAAATAGACTGATGCCGCTAAAGGTATAATGGGGACCGGGGTCGTAGCTAACTCTCCTGTTGGCGACAGCAAAGTCGCCACAGGGATTATGCTCGGGGTTAGTAACCATTACCAAATGGGCGTCAGCATCCTCATCCAGACTAATACTGTGCAGCGGAAAATCCGTCCACACATCCCCATTGATCAATAAAAAAGGCTCGCTGCCCAGCATTGGCAATGCTTTGGCTATACCGCCCCCAGTTTCCAGAGGCTGTGCTTCTCGAGACCATTGGATATGGACACCACAGCGGCTACCATCACCAAAGTAGTCTTCAATTTGCTCGGCCAACCAGCTGGTATTAATAACAATATCGGTAATCCCTGCCGCGGCCAGCCGCTCCAGATGATACTGCAGCAATGGTTTGCCACCGACCTGCAATAATGGCTTGGGCGTGGTTTCAGTAAGCGGACGCAATCGGCTGCCAAAGCCGGCAGCAAGAATCATAGCTTTCATGTATTTTCACCCGCACTGTGCCAGTCTCTATACCAGGACTGCGCCGATAGCTGTGGTTCAATGCGCCGCAAAAACCACTGATAAAACGCGGTGCTATGTGGGTAATCTCGAGCGGCTTCAAGGCTATAGCGAATCACCAGGGGCAAATCCTGTAAATAGCTGCTCTTACCATCACGCAGCGCGAGGCGCGCAAAGATACCCATAACCTTGATATGTCGCTGTAGGCCCATAAGATCGAACCAACTTAGAAACCGCTGATTATCAACATTGATATGGGCCTCAGACTTAAAAGCTAGTGCTTGCTCCCGCATCTGCTCGGCGGGCCAGCGCACATAACAATCTTTTAACAGCGACACCAGGTCATAGGTAATCGGGCCGTAGACCGCGTCTTGAAAATCAATGACTCCAAGTTCTTGATCTGCCAGCAGCATAAGATTGCGTGAATGATAATCTCGATGCACCACCACCTGAGGTTGATCTAGCGCGCTATCAATCAGGTGGTCAAACAGACTGTCCAACATGGCTATTTCTTGTGATTCCAACTCTAGACCCAGCAGTTCCCCGACAAACCATTGACTAAACAGCGCCATTTCGTCTCGCAGCCGCTGTGCGTCGTAGCGGGGAAAAACCAATGGGTCTGGCGCTGTTTTTTGAATCTCTAACAATGTTTCCTGAGCCTGCTGATAGTAGCTATCCACTGATTCTGAGCTGAGCAGTGGCTGCAGCAAATCATGGCCAAAGTCTTCCAGCAAAAAGAACCCCTGATTAAAGTCGACAGCATGCACCTTAGGTGTACGAATGCCCTGTGCCTGCAGCGCCATAGCTACGGCAATATAGGCTGGATTGTTTTCTTTAGTGGGCGGCGAATCAACCGCAATTACGCTTGGCTGAGTATTGATTCGATAGTAGCGACGAAAGCCTGCATCCCCAGCCAGCGCCTCAACTTTTAAGGGCTCGGATAATTTATTCCCGGGCGGCAGGAAGGCCATTATCCAGTCAAAAAAAGTGTGTTGATCTTGGTTTTCCACGCAGCAACTGCCTATTTAAATGGCCCTAGGGCAAAAAGTAGGTATTCTAGCCTATTTGCTGCAATTCAGGTCTCTACTGGAGACAGATATCAGGTAAAATGCGGGCAATATAAAATTTGTTGTGGGCCTCAGATTTGACTCAAGCTGTAACAACTTTGCGACATCCTCTACCCGTTAGCCCTGTTCGGTGCCTTTTTGCTGCAATGATAAGCATGGTTTGCACTGCCGCGCCGTTAGCACTAGCAGAGGATGCAGCGCCGCTATTATGGAACTGCGCGAGCGGCCCGGAGGGTAACTGGCTCTGCAGCGAACAGGCGTCTGAGCGCGAAGGACCTGCCAGAGGCGATCGTCCTGCGCGCAGCGCCATCAGCGCTAGTTCCGCCGACCCAGAAGAACCTAGGGTTGCCCGCGTGCGCAACCTGGATTGGGTCGAAGAAGAAAGTATGACTCCGGAGCAGCAGCAGTCTCTGGACCCCTACTGCTGTGGCGCCTATGTGGAGCCTAAGCGGGGCTACCCGGATGCAGATCTAGATCCAGATCAAGCCTCACTCAGAGTCAACGCAAATACCACTGAAGCACTGGAGGGCAATATTGCCCAGCTTGATGGGGATGTACAGATTTCACAGGGCTTTCGTCAGGTGCGCAGCGATACGGCGCGAATTGATCAAAATAGCCGTCAGGTGACTCTCGAGGGCAATGTTCGCTTCCGTGAGCCAGGACTTTTACTTTTAGGCAATAATGCCAAAATCGATATCGACAGCAAAGAAGTCACTATCGCTGAGGCTACCTATGTCTTGCATGAGGCATCGGTGCGCGGCGCGGCAGACAGCCTGTCTCGAACCAAAGATGGCATTATTGTGATTAACGACGCCTCCTATTCGAGCTGTGAACCCGGGGATACCACCTGGCAGCTAATGACCAGCGAAATTGCGATTGACCAAAATTCAGGGTTTGCCACGATTAAAAATGCCCGCCTAGAAGTCAAAGATGTACCTATTTTCTATTTTCCTTATCTCAAATTCCCGGTTGACGAACGCCGCTCTTCGGGCCTGTTATTTCCAATCATTAGCGCTAATAAAGAAAATGGTATCGACTTTACCCAGCCAGTGTATTGGAATATTGCGCCCAATTATGATGCGACGATTTCCCCACGTTTTATTCAAGAGCGGGGTTTTGGCGTTGAGACAGAATTCCGCCATCTCAGCCGCTGGGCGGAAACTGAATTAGTGGCAAACTTTTTGGGCAACGACAAAGGGGGGAGTAACGATGACAAACTTGACGCAGAGACAGGCCTGTATCCTTTTGAGGGCGAAGATCGCTACCTATTAAGCTTGCAGCATCGCGGTGGCGCCGACCATCCCTGGTCGACATTTTTAGACTTAAATGAAGTCAGCGATGTCGACTATTTCCGTGATCTGGGTAATTTTACGCCGGATGAAAATAGCCTCACGCATTTGCAGCGCCGTGCCTCAGTTGGCTACAAAACCAAACACTGGAATTATCTTGTCGAGGCGCAGGACTATCAGGTTATCACTAAAGGGCTTACAGACCAGTACTCAGTAGTGCCGAGAGTATCTATTGATGGATACTACCGATTTGATAATAACCTAGTGGTCGAGCTGAACAACCGCTATTCGATCTTTGAGCGCGATGACCCAAGTTTTGTAACTGGTAGCCGCAGTCGTCTCGACTATGGTATTACCTGGGATAAGCGCTGGAGCTGGGGTTACTTTAAACCTAAGGTCGCGTTTAATCATCTGGCTTATTCCCTCAGCGCCAACCAAAGTCTGCTGAACAACACCACACCCTCGGTAACGGTTCCTGTTTACTCAGTGGACAGTAGTATTTTTCTCGAGCGAGATGTCAGCTGGTCAGCCAAGCTCAAGCAGACATTTGAACCGCGACTGTTTTATATTAATGCCAAGTTCGAAGACCAGTCGGCAATCCCTGATTTTGATACCAGAGAATTCACTCCTTCTTATAGTCTTCTTTTTCGTGAAAACCGCTTTAATGGCGGCGACAGAATTTCTGATGAAGAGCGACTGACAATAGCCTTTACGACCAGATTTATCGATCAACATTCTGGCCAAGAGCGTTTTAGAGCCAGCATTGCGCAATCCATATACTATAGCGACCGATTGGTTACGTTATCCTCTAACCCAACAACAGATGAACTTGCTGAGCTAACGCGCAACCAGTCACCCCTGGCACTAGAGCTGGCCGCCAGACTGGCCAAAAACTGGCGCTTTACCAGCGATTTTATTTACGACAACCATGACAATGATTTAGAAAAAAGTAGCTTAGGCGTACGCTATAATGATCGCGACAACCGGCTATTTAATCTCACCTATAGATTTACGCGACGTGAACCCCGGCTGTTTGATGGCATGGATGTCGACCAGGATATAGAGCAAATTGATATGTCAGCATTTGTGCCGGTGGCCGGTAATTTTAATTTGGTCGGGCGCTGGAATCATGATTTTACCAACAAGCGGGAACTGGAGTTGTTTGCAGGTTTCGAATACAACAGCTGCTGTTGGCGTGCCAGCTTGGTCGCTCGCCACTGGCTTGATCGTGAAGACGAGTTCCTGTTCCCTGAAGAGCAATTAAAATCAAGAAACGGAATCTTTTTACAGATACAGTTTAAAGGTCTGGCTGGCACTGGCAGTCGGGTAGACACAATGCTTAACAATGGTATTTATGGTTATGAACCTCTGGAAAATTTCTAAAAAATCCGCATTTCTATGCGCTGCCGCACTCTTTATTTCAATCAGTGCCACGGCACAGATCACGCTGTTGGATAAGGTGATTGCTGTGGTCGACGATGACGTTGTTCTGCAGAGTGAACTCGACCAGCGCATGGTAACCATCTATACGCAAATTCAGCAGTCTGGCACCAAGGCTCCGCCACAGGACATCTTGCTGCAGCAGGTTTTGGATCGGCTAATTTCAGAGCGTCTGCAACTAACCATAGGTTATAACGCTGGTATACGAATTAGCGATGAGGAGATAAATCAGGCGATGCAGAGAATTGCCGCCAGCAATAAAACCTCCATGGAAGATTATATTGCGCAGATACATGCCCAGGGCAGCACGGTCACAGTGGTGCGTGAACAGATTCGCAATGAAATAACGATTATGCGTGTACAGCAGGGCAAGGTTATGCGTCGCATTCGCATCAGCGAGCAAGAGCTGGATAACTTCCTCAACTCTGAAGAGGGTCGTTTCCTAACTTCACCAGATGTTAATGTTGGTCAGATTTTACTGTCAGTGCCCTCTGGTACGAGCATGGAAGACACGGATGCCATTTTAGCGCGCGCCAATGATCTTAAGGCTCAGGCTGCAAGCGGGACCGACTTTCGGCAGTTAGCCATCGCCAACTCTGCCGATCAATCGGCACTGCAAGGTGGTGATCTGGGCTGGCGTAAGATGGCACAGTTGCCCGGCGTATTTATCGATGCTGTAGAAAAAATGGAGGTGGGCCAGATATCTGACCCTATCCGCAGTGGCGCAGGCTATCACCTCCTCAAGCTCTATGAACGCCGCGGTGGTGGTGAGCAATTAATTGAGCAGCACTTTGCCCGGCATATTCTTGTTAAGCCCAATCAAATTCGCGATCAAGACACTACCGTGGCGCTGCTCAATGAGCTGCGAGATCGCGCGCTGGCCGGCGAAGATTTTGCTGCTTTGGCAAAGGCGTTTTCTGAAGACCCAGGCTCTGCCCTTAAAGGTGGTGAGCTGGGTTGGTCGACGCCGGGCATGTTCGTTCCTGAGTTCGAGCAGACTATGGATTCTATTGCACTCAGTGAAATCAGTGCGCCATTTAGATCGCAGTTTGGCTGGCATATCTTGCAGGTAACCGACCGTCGCGATGAAGATTTCAGTACCAATATTTTACGTAATCGCGCCCAGAATGTGCTGCGCGAACGCAAGTACGAAGAAGAGCTGCAGGTGTGGTTACAGGAAATTCGTGACGAAGCCTTTATTGAAATTAAAGGGTCCGACAACTCATGACATTAAGCTTGGCTCTGACACCGGGAGAACCCTCTGGTGTTGGGCCTGACCTGTTAATTCAACTTGTCCAGCAACCTCAGGATCAGGAGCTCATCGCCTTTGCCGATCCGGACCTGCTTATGCAACGCGCGGCAAAGCTCGGGCTACCTCTCAGTTTAATTGAACCCCGACAGCAGCCACTGGCTGCGACCGAGCTGGCAATTGTACCTGTTCGTATGGCGGTACCTGCTGAGTGCGGACAGCTGAATCCGGATAACGCCCAGTATGTGCTTGACTGCCTAGACCTTGCCATCGAGGCCTGTCAGACCAACAGCTGTCAGGCACTGATTACTGGCCCGGTTCAAAAGTCAGTGATCAATGATGCTGGCATCCCATTCTCTGGGCATACCGAATATCTCGCCGCTAAAACTAACACTGCACGCGTGGTGATGATGCTGGCCACAAAAGAATTGCGCGTTGCGCTGGCAACCACTCACCTGCCTTTGCGCGAAGTGGCAGACACTATCTCCGCTGACTTACTTGATCAGGTGATTGAGATTTTATGTCATGACCTCAAGCATAAGTTCGGTGTGGCCAAGCCAAAGATTTTGGTCTGTGGCCTCAACCCCCATGCTGGTGAGGGCGGTCACCTGGGGCGCGAAGAAATTGAGATTATCACCCCAACGTTGGATCGTTTGCGCAGCACTGGTATCGACCTTGTTGGCCCGCTGCCAGCAGATACATTATTTACCGCAAAAAACCTCAGTGGTGCTGATACGGTTTTAGCTATGTATCACGATCAGGGGCTGCCGGTTCTCAAATATCAAGGCTTTGGGCGCGCCGCCAATATTACACTTGGGTTACCAATGATTCGCACCTCAGTAGACCATGGTACAGCGCTTGATCTAGCAGGTACTGGAGATGCTGACAAGGGCAGCCTGGAAACTGCTATTGATGTTGCTATACAGATGGCCGCCGCCAGTAATGCGAGTCAGTTATGACGATTAATCATCAGGCGCGTAAACGCTTTGGCCAGAATTTTCTTGTCGATCAACAAATCATTTCACAGATCGTCTCGGCGGTCGGCCCCAAACCAGAGGACAATCTTATTGAGATTGGACCAGGAATGGCGGCAATTACTGAGCATCTGGTTAAACTCTGTCCGGCCATGTCAGTCCTTGAATTGGATAGAGATCTGGTCGAGTTTCTTGGCGAGAAGTTTAGCCAACACTCGGAATTTACCATTCATAGTGGCGATGCCCTTAAGACTGACTTTACTGAATTTCATCAGGGCCGTGAGCTGCGCCTAGTGGGCAACCTGCCCTATAATATTTCGACACCTTTGCTTTTTCACTTGCTCAATGTGCGCCACCTGATCAAAGATATGCACTTTATGCTGCAACGCGAAGTAGTCGACCGTCTTGGCGCAGCACCTGGCACTAAGGCCTATGGTCGACTGTCAGTTATGATTCAATATCATTGTCGGGTAATGCCACTGATTCCAGTTCCCCCGGAATCTTTCCGCCCGGCGCCCAAGGTGCAGTCTGCCGTGGTACGGTTAAAACCCCATAAGATCATGCCCTGTGTCGCAGAAAATGAAGAATTACTCAGCAAAATTGTGGCCCAGAGTTTTCAGATGCGCCGTAAAACCCTGCGCAACTGCCTGAAACCCTATGCTGAGCATCTGACAGCAGCGGCAGAGGTTATTGATATGGGACGGCGACCGGAACAGTTATCAGTAACGGATTTTGTCACCTTAAGTAATTATATTAACCAGAGTATTAATACACCTGAGACAGCAATAAAATGACTGCGGAAAACATCGACCTTCAAGACGAACGACAGCCAATCTTGGTGAGTGTCGTCACTGAATATATTCAGCAACAATCTCAACCAGAAGAAAACCGCTTTGCATTTGCCTACCATATAACCATTGAAAATCAGGGCAATGAGTCCGCTAAACTGCTGGGCCGGCACTGGATCATTATTGACGCCAACCAAGAGCGTAAAGAAGTGCGTGGTATGGGTGTGATTGGCGAACAGCCGACTATTGAAGCTGGAGCCAGCTATCAATATACCAGTGGCGTAATACTCAAGACCCCCATTGGCACTATGGAGGGTAGCTATCAGCTACTCGATGAAAATGGCGACCCATTTAATGCCCCTATCGAGCCATTTTTGCTCTCTACCCCGAACGCCGTGCACTAAATGACTCACTATGCAGTAGGGGATATTCAGGGCTGTCTGGACCCACTGTTGCGACTGCTTGGGTCGGTGTCTTTTGATCCCGCCTGCGATAAATTAATCGCTGTTGGCGACTTAATTAATCGAGGCCCCAAGTCCTTGGAGACATTGCGTTTTTGCAAAGGCCTTGGCGACAGCTTTAAAACTGTATTGGGCAACCACGACTTACATCTTCTCGCGATCGCTCATGGCGTTAGAGCACCGACACCTAAAGACACAGTCAATGAAATTCTTGCTGCCAGCGACAGGGATGAACTACTGGCTTGGCTGCAGCAACAGCCACTGCTGTTGACCATCGACGATTTTACCGTGGTGCATGCTGGCATTCCGCCGATATGGAGTCTAACTCAGGCTCGGCGTCTTGCCGCAGAGATAGCTGAGGTGCTGCGCTCGGATAATAGTACCGAGTATTTTCATAATATGTATGGCAATCAGCCACGCCAGTGGTCAGATGACCTTCAGGGGCCTGAGCGCTGGCGGGTCATTACTAATTATCTGACGCGCATGCGGTTTTGTACCGCTGAGGGTAGGCTTGAGCTGGAATCCAAGGATGCTGCCAACGCGCCTGCGCCCTATGCCCCCTGGTTTGCGCACAAGGGTAGAAAAACTGGCCAGGACAAGATTATCTTCGGCCACTGGGCAGCCCTTGAAGGGCGCGACTGTGGACCGAATTTATTTGCTTTGGATACAGGCTGTGTTTGGGGAGGCCCAATGAGGCTGATGAATCTGCAATCCCAAACTTATACAGATCTTCTTTAACCTTCGCAAAAAGGAGTCATTTGAATGAATAAAACGCTTATAGCCGTTAGTTTGTTACTGCTGTTGGGGGCCTGCTCACAACAGCGTTCGCCGCCACTATCCTCAGGTATTGATCGCGAAGGAATGAATTTTGAGGTTCGTCCACAGGACGACTTTTACGAATATGCCAATGGGCGCTGGCTCGCCAGTACCCAGATACCTGCGGACGAAGTCGGCTGGGGCAGCTATATGACCTTGCGTAAGGAGAGCCTCGAACAGTCTAAAGCCATCGTATTAGAAGTGGCGGCCAATCCGGGCAAAGACAGCGCCAAGAAAAAGATTGGCGATTATTACAACGCCTATATGGACGAGGCTACCATTGATGAGCTAGGCATTACGCCAGTCGGCGATGAGTTGGCTGCGATTAATCAGCTACAGACTCATGAGCAAGTAGCGGCTTACTTTGGTAGCAGCAACCCAATGGGTGTGGATGCGCCATTTAACCTCTATGTAGGGCAGGACGATAAAGATGCGACAAGGTATGCCATGTTCTTTGTGCAGTCGGGGCTGGGGCTGCCAGACCGCGACTATTACACTGACAGCTCTGAACGTGGCCAGCAAATTATCGCTAAGTATCAAGACTATATAGCGTCAGTCTTATCCTTAAGCGGCCATGAGAACGCTGATTTGGCGGCACAACAGATTTTTGGCCTTGAGCGCGCGCTAGCGGCAGCTCAGTGGACCAAGGTTGACAACCGGGATGCTGACAAGACCTATAATAAATTCTCAGCTGCGGCGCTTAGAGAGTTATTATCGAACCTCAATCTTGAACACTATTTAGCGGGTATTGGTGTTACCGATCTCGACTATGTGATTGTCAGTCAGCCAAGCTATTTACAGGCGTTCAATGCTCTGTTCACCGAGACCCCCGTCGCCACCTGGCGGGACTATTTGCGCCTGCGACTGATTAATAGTTTCGCCTCTTACCTGGCAGCGCCTTTTGTCGATGCGCGGTTTGAATTTTACGCCAAAACATTATCTGGGCGTCAAGAACAGCAGGATAGATGGCGCAGGGCGGTAAGCTCAATAAATAGCAACCTCGGCGAGTTACTAGGCCAGCTCTATGTCGAGAAACACTTTCCTCCGGAATCCAAGGCGCGCATGGTCGAGATGGTAGGGTATTTGATTGCTGCCTATGCGGACTCGATCAAAAACCTCGATTGGATGAGTGATGCTACCAAACAGCAGTCCCTCGTTAAGCTATCAAAGTTTACAGCTAAAATCGGCTACCCTGATACCTGGAGGGATTACAGCGACCTGAAGGTGGCTGACAATGACTTAGTCGGAAACATTAAACGAGCACGGGCTTTCAGTCACCGCCGTAATGTTGGCAAGCTAGGCAGGCCTATAGACCGCGGTGAATGGTTTATGGCACCGCAGCAAGTCAATGCTTATTACAACCCAGGACTCAATGAAATAGTGTTTCCGGCCGCCTATTTACAGGCACCTAACTTTCTTCCCAAGGCAGATAATGCCTATAATTACGGCACCATTGGCACCACCATTGGTCACGAAATTGGTCATGGTTTTGATGACCAGGGCAGTAAGTATGACGGCGATGGCAATCTAAAAAGCTGGTGGACAGATCAGGATCGCGCTAATTTTGAATTGCGCACCAAAAGTCTGGTTAGTCAGTTCAATAAGTTTGAGCCGCTACCGGGATTATTCGTCAATGGCGAGTTGACACTGGGCGAAAATATTGGCGATCTAGGTGGTACGGCAATTGCGCTCAAAGCCTATCGAATGTCACTGCAAGGTAAGGCGCCACCGGTTATCGACGGCTTTACCGGCGAAGAGCGCTTCTTTATTGGTAACGCGCAGTCCAGCCGCCTCAAGTGGCGCGATCAGATTATGGAATTGATTGTAAAGACCGACCCTCACAGCCCTGATAAGTATCGTATCAATGGGGTGTTTTCAAATATGGCGGACTTTTATAAGACCTATGAGGTGAAACAAGGTGATGCGTTGTATCTGCCAGAGCAGGACCGGGTAAAAATCTGGCAATAATTGGCCTATCGCCAGATACAAAAAAACCGAGCTAGTAGCTCGGTTTTTTTGTCAATCGTGTAGACACTTATTCTGCGGCGACTTCGACAGCTTCTTCAGAGACATCAGCCATAACGCGGCCAACTAACTCAACATAGGCCATAGGTGCTTTGTCGCCAGTACGCATGCCACACTTGAGGATACGCAGATAACCACCAGGACGCTCCTGATACCGAACACCCAGATCGGTAAACAGCTTACCAACAGTTGCTTTGTTACGAAGACGGTCAAAAGCCAGTCGACGGTTAGCAACATTGTCTTCTTTAGCCAGTGTGATCAGTGGCTCAGCAAAGCGACGCAGCTCTTTGGCTTTAGGCAGAGTGGTTTTAATCAGCTCATGCTCGACCAGCGATGCAGTCATATTGCGGAACATGGCTCTCTTGTGAGTACCAGATTTATTCAGTTTGCGGCCGGCATAACGATGACGCATTATTCTATTCCTTAATTCGTTGCTTTCTCAGCAATGATATCTATACGAGCTAAGCAGTTAAGCTAGTTCGCGTTCACTTTTCAGGCTTGCTGGTGGCCAATTCTCAAGACGCATCCCTAGAGATAGTCCGCGGAAGGCCAGAACATCTTTGATCTCAGTAAGTGATTTCTTACCCAAATTAGGTGTTTTCAGCAATTCAACTTCGGTGCGCTGGATCAGATCACCGATGTAATAAATACTTTCAGCCTTGAGACAGTTAGCAGAGCGTACGGTTAATTCAAGATCATCAACAGGACGCAGCAAGATCGGATCGATCTCTTCTTCTTTCTCTTCAGGCTCAGCTGCAGTCTCACCCTGGAGGTCAACAAATACTGCCATCTGCTGTTGCAGAATAGTTGCTGCGCGACGAATCGCCTCTTCAGGATCGATAGTGCCATTAGTCTCAAGCTCAAGAACCAGCTTGTCGAGATCAGTACGATTCTCCACACGCGCACTCTCAACACTGTAGGACACTTTAAAGATTGGGCTGAATGACGCATCAAACTGGAGACGGCCAATGGTGCTGTTCTCTTCGTCATTGACACGTGCGTCAGACGGCTGGTAGCCACGACCACGGACAATGCGCAGCTGCATGTTGAGGCTAGTCTTATCAGACAGATTAGCAATAACATGCTCTGGATTAATGATTTCTACGTGGCTATCAACTTCGATATCCGCAGCCGTTACGGGGCCCGGGCCTTTAGCACTTAAGGTCACGGTAGTCTCGTCACGCCCTTCCATCACTACCGCAACACCTTTCAAGTTGAGGAGGATTTCCATGACATCTTCTTGAACGCCTTCAATAGCGCTGTATTCATGCTCGACACCATCAATCTCAGCTTCAACGATGGCGCAGCCAGTCATCGAAGACAGCAGAATGCGACGTAGTGCATTGCCTAATGTGTGACCAAAACCACGCTCAAGGGGCTCTAAAACCACTTTGGCATGTGTTGAGTTATACGACGTTACATCGATATTGCGCGGTGTAAGCATTTCAGTAGCAGAATTTTGCATAGTATTACCTGTAAGAGCTAAACAGCGATTACTTGGAGTACAGTTCGACGATCAGATTTTCGTTGATCTCAGCGGGTAAATCAGAACGGTCTGGATTACGCGTGAACGTGCCTTCCATTTTGTTGCTATCTACCTGCATCCATTCAACTTCGCCACGCTGAGCTGCTAACTGCAGAGCAGTTTGCACACGTAGCTGCTTCTTAGATTTTTCGCGCAGTCCGACGGTATCGCCTTCCTGAACCCTAAATGAAGCAATATTTACCTTCTGGCCATTCACCAAAATAGCGTTATGTGCGACTAACTGACGCGATTCAGCGCGAGTGGCGCCAAAACCCATACGGTAGACGACATTATCGAGACGCTTCTCAAGCAGGGTCAGCAGGTTTTCACCTGTGTTGCCTTTTTGACTTGCTGCATCTCTGTAATAGTTACGGAATTGCTTTTCCAATACACCGTACATACGACGTACTTTTTGCTTTTCACGCAGCTGCACACCGTAGTCTGACAGACGGCCGCGACGGGCGCCGTGCTGGCCAGGTGCGCTCTCTGAGCGACACTTGGATTCTAATGGACGAACGCCACTCTTTAGGAAAAGATCAGTTCCCTCGCGGCGTGAAAGTTTACAAGTTGGTCCGAGATATCTAGCCATTATCGTTCTCTCTTACACGCGACGTTTTTTGGGTGGACGGCAGCCGTTATGTGGAACCGGCGTCACATCCGTGATGTTTGTAATTTTGTAACCAGCATTATTGAGTGCGCGAACGGCGGACTCACGACCAGGGCCAGGACCTTTGACTTGAACGTCAAGGTTCTTTAAACCATAGTCTTTTGCTGCTTCACCGGCACGCTCTGCAGCGACCTGCGCGGCAAACGGCGTACTCTTGCGAGAACCACGGAAGCCGGATCCACCTGATGTTGCCCAAGAAAGAGTATTTCCCTGGCGATCAGTGATCGTAACAATTGTGTTGTTAAAAGAAGCATAGATGTGAGCTACACCATCTATTACTGTCTTTTTAACCTTTTTACGGGTTGTTTTAGCTGCTGCTTTTGCCATTAGGAATCCTAATTATCTTTTAATGGGACGACGTGGGCCTTTACGGGTCCGCGCATTCGTCTTAGTACGCTGTCCACGTACGGGCAAATTACGTCGATGACGCAGGCCGCGATAGCAACCCAAATCCATCAAACGCTTGATGTTCATGCTTGTTTCTCTGCGAAGGTCACCCTCAACTTCGTTTTGCCCTACGGCAGTACGCAGCTGGTCGAGTTGACCGTCGTCTAGTGCAGAAATTTTAGTGTCTTCTGCGATACCCACTTCTGCACAGATCTTTCTGGCAGTCGGGCGACCAATACCAAACACGTAAGTCAGTGATATCACTGCGTGCTTGTTATCTGGAATGTTGACACCGGCAATACGGGCCATTCAAATTACTCCACTTATACTATAGGTTTAATCAGTAGTTCCGACCGATTGAGCAGTCTTTTAGACCTGCTAAAAAGGCGCGGTAGAATACCGATAGATCTATCAAAAATCAACCAGATTATCCTTGGCGCTGCTTATGACGGGGCTCAACACTACAGATAACACGAACCACGCCTTTGCGGCGGACAACCTTACAATTACGACAAATCTTTTTAACCGATGCGCGTACTTTCACAGCATCACCTCTTTATTTACGGCCAACATTTTTAAGATTGGCCTTCTTCATTAGCGAATCATATTGCTGCGACATTAGATGCGACTGCACCTGAGCCATAAAATCCATTGTCACAACAACCGCAATCAACAGCGACGTACCACCCAGGTAAAAAGGTACATTGAAGTACACATTCAAGAACTGGGGCATCAAACAGATCAGGGTGATGTAAATACCACCGATCAATGTGAGACGCGTGGTCACACTATCAATATATTTGGCGGTGTGCTCACCAGGACGAATCCCGGGCAAATAAGCACCACCTTTCTTCAGGTTATCTGCCACTTCGCTGGGGTTGTACATCAGCGCAGTGTAGAAGAAGCTAAAGAAAATAATCAGGGCTGAGAACAGCAACACATACAGAGGCTGCCCCGGGCCAATTAACAACGCAACGTCTTGCAACCAAGCCGGCGCGTTTACGCCAGATCCGAACCACTGACTAATAGAGGCTGGGAACAACAATAAACTGCTGGCAAAGATCGCCGGAATAACACCGGCCATGTTTACCTTGAGTGGTAAATGAGATGCCTGCGCGTTATAACCTTTACGCCCATGACGCTGAGCATAATTAACAGTCAGACGTCGCTGACCACGCTCTATAAACACAACAAAGTAGACAACAGCTACAGCTATTACTAAGACAACAATCAACATAAGCGGGCTCAGGTTACCCTGACGCGCCGACTCTAGCGCCTGGCCAATCGCGCCGGGGATACCAGCAACGATGCCTGCAAAAATCAACATAGAGATACCGTTGCCGATGCCGCGCTCGGTGATCTGCTCACCCAACCACATCAGGAACACCGCACCTGCAACCAGCGATGCGATAGAAACAAGGTAGAACATGGTGTTTACTTCGTAGGCTAAGCCCTGAGAGGCAAAACCCACCGACATCGCCATACCCTGAATGAGGGCCAAGACCACAGTACCGTATCTGGTGTACTGATTGATCCTGCGGCGGCCACTGTCGCCTTCTTTCTTTAACTGCTCTAGAGCAGGCACTGTCGCTGACAGCAGCTGCATAATAATCGAGGCCGAGATGTAGGGCATAACACCCAGAGCCAGAATACTCATTCGCTCCAGTGCACCACCAGAGAACATATTAAACAGCCCAAGGAAGGTGCCTTGGTTCTGGTTGAATAGATCTGCTAAGCGATCGGGATCAAATCCGGGAACCGGAATATGGGTACCAATGCGGTAAATAATAATGGCGACAAACAAAAATCGAAGGCGAGCCCAAAGCTCGCCCAGTCCTTTTGAATTGCCTGCTGGCATTGTCCCTGGAGCAGCCATTACGCGGACTCTTCGACCTTGCCGCCGGCAGCAATAATTGCTGCGGCTGCGCCTTTAGTAGCACCAACGCCCTGAAGCGTGACAGCTGCAGTTACTGCACCAGAGTTAAACACTTTGGCTCGTGAAATGCTGTTATTAATGATGCCAGCGGCACGCAGCGAATCGATTGTTACGATTCCGCCTTCAACTTTATCAAGCTCTGACAAGCGAATTTCCGCAGTCACTGCCGCCAGACGTGAGGTAAAGCCAAACTTGGGGAGACGCTTTTGTAAAGGCATCTGACCGCCTTCAAAACCTGGACGTACTGAACCACCAGAGCGTGCCTTTTGGCCTTTGTGACCACGGCCACCAGTTTTACCCAAACCACTGCCGATACCACGACCACAGCGTTTGCCTTCTTTAATTCGACCCGGAGCCGGGCTAAGGGTGTTTAGACGCATCTTAAGCTTCCTCAACCTGCAACATATAGTTAACTTTATTGATCATGCCGCGAACCGACGGAGTATCTTCTACTTCAACGGTGTGGCCAATACGACGCAGACCCAAGCCAGAAAGACAGGCCTTGTGGTTCTGTAATCGTCCAATTGAACTCTTAGTCTGAGTTACTTTAACTTTCTTAATTTTCGCTTTTGCCATGATCCACTTCCAATAACTGACGTTTAGCCGTCACTTAGTTCAGAATTTCTTCTACAGATTTGCCACGCTTTGCTGCAACGTCGTCCGGTGATTTCATATCTCGCAGCGCTTTAAAAGTCGCACGAACTACGTTTACCGGGTTAGTTGAACCGTAGCACTTTGCCAGTACGTTCTGCACACCGGCCAATTCAAGCACGGAGCGCATGGCGCCACCGGCAATCACACCAGTACCCTCTGAGGCTGGCTGCATGTAAATCTTCGACGCAGCGTGAATACCTTTGGTTGGATACTGAATAGTGGTGCCATCTAGAGCAACGTCAATCATATTGCGACGTGCTGCTTCCATTGCCTTCTGGATAGCCATTGGTACTTCGCGAGCCTTGCCGCGACCGAAACCAACTTTACCGTTGCCATCACCAACTACAGTCAATGCGGTAAAAGCAAAGATACGTCCACCTTTAACCGTTTTAGCAACACGGTTAACCTGGACAAGCTTTTCCATCATGCCTTCAGCTGCAGAATCTTTCTGATCTGTAAGAGCCATTTTTTCTACCTATTAAAATTCGAGGCCGGCTTCACGCGCGGCGTCTGCCAGTGCTTTTACACGGCCATGATATTTAAAACCACTGCGGTCAAAGGCAACAGCCTTTACACCAGCAGCTACTGCGCGCTCGGCTACCAATTTGCCCACTGCAGCTGCAGCGTCAACGTTGCCTGTGCTGCCAGAGCGCAAATCTTTATCTAAGGTAGACGCACTTGCCAGAACCCGATCACCCTCTGCGGCAATAATCTGCGCATAGATATGACGTGGAGTGCGGTTGATACACAGACGTGTAACACCCTGCTCGCGGATCTTCATACGTACGCGCTTTGCTCGGCGCTGACGTGAAACTTTTTTATCGCTCATCGTTTTACCCTGTTACTTCTTCTTGGCTTCTTTACGTCTTACATATTCACCAGTGATTCGTACGCCCTTACCTTTGTAGGGCTCTGGTGGACGGAAGGCGCGAATTTCAGCTGCGGCCTGACCGAGCTTTTGCTTATCCGAAGACTTCAATAATACTTCAGTCTGACTAGGAGTTTCAGCGCTCACACCCTCTGGCAACTCATACACTACCGGGTGAGAGAAACCCAGGGTCAGGTTAATACTTTTGCCCTGGACCTGTGCTCTGTAACCAACACCAACAAGCTCTAGCTTCTTTTCAAACCCTTCAGACACACCAGTTACCATATTGCTAACCAATGCTCTCGTAGTACCAGACATGGCTCGCGCGAACTGATCACCATTACGGGCAGCAAACGTCAGAACGTTGTCTTCCTGTTTGATTTCGACCTGGGCATTTATTGGCATAGCCAATGTACCCTTTGAGCCCTTGACAGAAATCTCTTCACCACCAAGTGTTACTTCAACACCTTTGGGCAGCTCTACTGGGCTATTTGCAACTCTAGACATTTTTGTTTCCTATCAGAATACGGTGCAAAGCACTTCGCCACCGATACCGGCAGCACGTGCAGCGCGATCAGTCATCACACCTTTACTGGTGGAGACAACTGCAATTCCAAGACCGCTGCGTACTTTAGGCAGATCATTACTACCGACGTACTGACGCAGGCTTGGCTTGCTGATGCGTGTAATTTCTTCAATAACTGGCTTGCCTTCGAAATACTTCAGCTCAATAGTCAAGCTAGGCTTAACTTCTTCGCTGACGTTAAAGCCGCCAATGTAACCTTCATCTTGTAAAACCTGAGCTACAGATGCTTTCAGCTTTGACGCTGGCATAGTCACTTCGGGCTTACTACGGTGATGCGCATTACGAATGCGTGTCAACATATCTGAAACTGGATCTTGCATACTCATATCGTTTGGCTCCTCAACTTACCAACTGGCTTTAACCAGCCCCGGAACTTCACCGCGCATTGCTGACTCGCGCAGTTTGTTTCGGCACAGGCCAAACTTACTGTAAACACCGTGAGGGCGACCCGTAATTCTGCAGCGATTACGCTGACGGGATGGGCTCGCATCACGAGGCAGTTTTTGTAACTTCTGCTGCGCTTCCCAACGATCTTCGTCAGAAGCTTCAACATTGTGAATAATTGCTTTGAGCTCAGCGCGTTTAGCGGCGAACTTTGCAACTGTTTTGGCGCGCTTAGCTTCGCGCTGAACCATTGATACCTTTGCCATCTATCTACTACCTCAACCTTTCAGCGGGAAGTTAAAGGCACGCAGTAGCGCGCGACCTTCGTCATCGTTACGTGCTGTGGTGGTAATGGTGATATCCATGCCACGTAACTTGTCAATTTTCTCGTAGTCAATCTCTGGGAAGATGATCTGCTCGGTCACACCCATTGAGAAATTGCCACGGCCATCAAACTGCTTGGGGCTAATACCGCGGAAGTCGCGGATACGTGGAATGGCGATACCAACCAAACGCTCCAGGAATTCATACATACGGTCACTGCGCAGCGTTACCTTGGTGCCAATAGGCCAGCCCTGACGAACTTTAAATCCAGCGATAGACTTGCGAGCATTGTTGATCACTGGCTTTTGCCCAGAGATCAATGTGAGATCCGCCACGGCGTTCTCCAACGATTTTTTGTCGCCGATCGCTTCACCAACACCCATGTTCAGAGTGATCTTGGTAATGCGAGGAACCTCCATCACATTAGCCAGACCCAACTCTTCTTTCAGCTTGGGAGCCAGTTCGTTTTTGTATACTTCTTTCAGCCTTGCCATTTCGATTACCTGTCTACTTACGCGTCTACGGCTTCGCCGTTAGACTTAAAGATACGAATCTTTTTGTTGTCTTCCTGAACCTTAAAGCCCACTCGATCAGCCTTATTGGTCGCGCTATTAAAGATAGCGACATTGGAAACCTGTATTGGTGCTTCTTTCTCAATAATCCCGCCGGGAATGCCAGCCTGGGGATTAGGCTTCTGATGCTTTTTAATCATCTGAACACCTGACACTAACAAACGATCGTTCTCAAGGACCTTAATTACCTTGCCACGCTTGCCTTTGTCTTTACCTG
>CBFIGD010000041.1:0-23455 GCA_965662065.1 uncultured Porticoccaceae bacterium
TGGCAGGATGCGATTGAAAACCCTCTCCAAGAAGAGCGTATGGACGTCTGGCTGCCAATGGAGCATCCACCAGGCTTTGATCCTAATGGCGTCACATGCCCCACCCCAGTTGTGCAAACTCTTGCACATTTAGCCAAAGTTGGCCAAGGCCAAAATCTTCCTTGGCTGCACAATAATCGAGAAAAACTTGAAGACTACGCTGGTTGTCCGTTGGCATTTTCTGGTGTCGCAGCAGCTGTTTTGTATGATCTTGAATTCGCGCCCGAACAAGCAGAGATGCTGTATTTATTGCTGCGTTTGCCAGGAGCTGCTGTCCACTCTCTAGAGCAAGAAAAGCTTGGTTGGCGTAAATATCCATTTTTTTCTAAAGGCTTCAAAGTCACAGAATAACTGATCGAAAACTACCAGAGAGTTTTGTATGACAGTTCACAGTAAGTTTGAGAAATATGAAGATAATTGGCACACAACAATGGGTGGCTGGATTCCCGGTGAAAATGTTTTTCTACGCGGCAAAAGCGTGTTTGATGAGTTAAATGAAAAGTCTTGGATGGAGTATCTGCTCTTTGCAGCGACAGGGAGAGAGTCTTCCACTATAGCGCGATTGATGGAGGCGATGTGGGTTATCTGTACTAGTTTTCCCGACCCTAGAATTTGGAATAACAGAATTGCAGCGCTGGCAGGGACGGCGCGCTCAACTGGTGTTCTGGCGTCGGCAGGTGCATTGGCTGTAACAGAGGCAACAATCTTTGGTTTGAAGCCTATCAAAGGAGCTACAGATTTTTTTTATAGAGCTGATCACCGAATGGCGCAAGGAGAGTCGATTGAAGAGATTGTTCAATCTGAACTGAAGAAATTTCGCAGTGTGTATGGGTATGGAAGGCCCATAGTAAATCGGGATGAGCGGATCGAACCAATGATGAAATTCGCGAAGTCTCTAGGTTGTGGCAACGGCAAATTTATCAAGCTCGCCTTTGATGTTGAGCGTTATTTTTTACAGACAAGATTGAAATACAGAATGAATATTGCAGCAGTTTGCGCTGCATTATTGGCAGACGAAGGACTGTCGCCGATGGAGTTTTATAATATGGCTACTTTAGCTTTTACCGCAGGAGTTATGCCATGTTTTATAGACGCAGCAGATAAAGACGAGGGAAGTTTTTTTCCACTGCGAATTTCTCGTATTGATTCAAGCGGTTGCGAGGGACTCAGAAATTGGAGAAAGTAGATCATGAACGTAAATTATGGATTTATAGTGATGTTAGCTGCAATCAATACCACATTGGCGCAAGCAAATAATGACTTTAATGCTGACGAACTAGATGTGTTGCAGCTCTATGGTGATGAAGATTTTATATCTATTGCAACCGGGGTAGTTCAGCCAATTGCAAAAGCGCCTGCAGTGGCATCAGTGATCACTGCTAGCGAGATCAAAGCTATGGGTGCCACTGACATTGACCAAGTATTAGAAACAGTGCCGGGATTACATGTTGGCCGAGATGTTATTGGATATAACTCCCTCTACATCTTTCGTGGAATCTATGCCGACTTCAACCCCCAAGTTCTCATGCTTGTGAATGGCAAGCCAATTACCAACTTATTTCAAGGAGATCGAAATGTGGTTTGGGGCGGTATGCCTGTGGAAGCCATCTCCAGAATTGAAATTATTCGTGGTCCCGGTTCAGCCCTCTATGGAGCAGATGCTTTTGCTGGTGTTATCAATATAGTTACCAAGGGCCCTAAGGAACTAAAAGGCCTTGCTGGTGGGGCGTCCGCTGGCACATTCGCAACTAAAAAGGTATGGATTTCAGGTGGTGGCGAGACTGGAGAGCTACAGTATTCTGCGTTTATTGAAGCGGGAAAGACAGACGGATCGGACGCGACGATCCACTTTGATGGACAGACATTACTTGACCAAATTACTGGTACCTCAGTCTCCAACGCGCCTGGAAGGGTAAACCTTTCTAAAGAAAATCTCGATATTAGATTAGAGGCTAATTACAGAAATGTTGATTTTCGTGCAGGCGCACAAATTAGAAATAATGTAGGCGATGGTGCTGGTGCCGCGCAAGCGCTAAATAGAGAAAACAAATTTGAAAGTGATCGTTATAACGTTGATTTAACCTATCGCGAAGACAACCTGCTTGCAAACACTAAGCTTGAATTTCAAATGAGCTATTACCAAACCTCACAAGAGGTTGCTGGTGACTTTGTGCTGTACCCCGCGGGTTCAACTGGTCCATTTTTAGATCTAATGGGTAGTCCGATGTTCGGCACGTTCCCCAATGGCATTATTGGTAATCCCGAGATATTCGAGAGTCACTTCCGAACGGGTTTTACGGCGATCTATGATGGTATTGAGAAACATGATATCAGTTTTGGCTCGGGCTACTACGAGGGCGAAATCAATAAGGTAACCGAAAGAAAAAACTTTGGCATTAATCCAAATACTGAAATGTTTATCTTGCCTGGGGATCCAGTCGTTGATGTATCAGATACGCCATTTGTGTTCCTTACTGAAGACAAACGCGATAACAACTATCTTTATTTTCAAGACGTCTGGCAGTTAGCCAATGACTGGGAACTTACTGCGGGGCTACGTTACGACAATTACTCTGACTTCGGCGGCACCACCAATCCTCGCCTGGCTCTGGTGTGGTCAACGGGCTATAAGTTAACGACTAAATTTCTTTACGGAGAGGCTTTTAGAGCGCCATCATTTGCACAGACTCGCGCGATCAATAATCCGCTGGTATTGGGAAATCCAAACTTAAAGCCGGAAGAGATTACCAGCTATGAATTAGCCTTTGATTATCGGCCAAGTTATGACCTCACCATAAATATGAATTTCTTTCATTACAGCTGGACTGACATTATTCAGTTCATTGCCGATATGGGCGGTACCCGTACCGCGCAGAATGCTGGTGAGCAAACCGGGCGCGGGATGGAGTTTGAGATTAATTGGTCTGCCACTGACAACTTGAAACTGAGTGGTAATTTCTCAGTGCAAAGTTCCGAAGATAAGTTGCTTAAAGCTGATGCCGCAAACTCCCCCGAGCGTCAGTTCTATGTGCGTGGTGACTGGCAGCTTGGCGACAACTGGACATTGAATGCACAGGCCAACTGGGTAATGGATCGCAACCGAGTGTCTGGTGATGCGAGGCCTGCAATAGACGATTATGTGTTGGTCGATATGAATGTTCGCAACCGGCTTTCAAAGCATATCGAAGTAGCCTTAATTTTCAATAATATTTTTGATCATGATGCACGCGAACCGAGCCCCAATGCTGTGCCAGTACCTTTTCTACCAGGCGATTTACCCCTATCGGGTCGGACGGTGCTGGGCGAGATTCGCTATACATTTTAACGCAGATAAATCGATTGGCAGGTTTGATACAGCTGCGGCCTAATACGGACAAGGGGCATTACAATTAACGGATTAATGACAGCTTTCCTCGCAGTGATATTGGCTTTTGGCTGTTCTGTAGTCAGCGCTGTGGAAGCGTCTGTAGCGCCGCCTCAGCTGGTCGTTGTCTACCCTGAGGTCAGGCAGCCTTTTGCAAAGGTATATCAAACCATTGCTGAAGGGGCGGAGCAGGGTTATGGGGCCCCCTTACGTTTATTGGCCTTGGGCAGTAACAGTTCAGATGAACTTGAAGAACTTGATGGCGAAATCGTCATTGCGCTTGGTGGTCGCGCAGTTAAACAGCTACTCGGCCAGCAGCTGTCACATCCATTAGTAGTGGGCGCCATTAGTGCAAACATACAGGGCGTCTGTGGTTTAACGATGGCGCCTGACCCAGAGGCAGTGGTTAAGCGGTTGCAGGTGCTAGCCCCCAGCGTCAAGAATATCTATGTGGTTGATCGGCCACGGGCAACTGTGACCAATTTGGTGGCGGCTAAAGCAGCCCTGTTAACGCTGGGTCTAAATCTGGTGGTTCGGGAGGCAACGGATAGACGCGATGCCGCCAATGTTTATCGCCAACTAGTGAAGGATCTCGATGCCGGTGATGCGGTTTGGGTTTTACCGGGAGATCGGTATGTGAATAACGCATTGCTGTCTATTTTGCTTGAGGCCTCATGGAAATCAGATTTTGTAGTGTTTTCGTCAAACCCGACCCATGTAAAACGCGGTGCACTTTTTTCGGTGTACCCCGACAATTTTAAGATGGGTGTCAGATTGGGAGAAATTGCGCGCGGGTGTGCTCAGGGAGATGAGCAATCTGCCGTTATGGAGCCGTTAAGGAATGTGTTTGTTACCGTTAATGAAAGAACGAGTAATCACCTTGGCATAACCTTAACAGACGATATAAGGGAGCATATCGATCTGGTACTACCGGCAAGGTAACCGACAATGATAGTCAAACAGCAAAGGTGGTTTGATCGATTAAAATTTAGACATCAGCTGGCGTTAATATTTATTGGTGGGATTTTGGTATTGACTCTGGTCACGTCATTTGTCGTGAGCAATGTCTCTACCTCTATTATTACTGAACAACAGATTAAACAGAGTCTGCAGGTAACCGAATCACTGGCGGGGCAAAGTGAATTGGCGCTGCTCTATCAAAGCGCTGAGGCTGCGCGGGACGTTGCTGAAAATGCCATTAATTTCCCGGGCGTTAAAGGCATTTTGATTGAAACAGACAGGCAGGAGGCGTTATTCAGCCTCGGCCAACCCCTTGGCCATCTGCACGTTGATGAGAAAATCACCGAGCTGTCGTTGGTCAACCAAAATAGCGATTACTGGGTGTTCGCATCACCCGTCATGTCTAGTCAGGACTATGATAATCAGCTCAATATTATGCCTGCAGATCAAGAGTCATTCTTGTTGGGCTATATCACCGTCTTAGTGGGTAAAGATACCCAAAAATTAATGCAGCAGAGTATCCTTAACAGCAATCTATCGATTTCGTCGGGCATTGCCATATTGTTACTGGTGCTGCTCCTCGCTATTTCTCTGCGAGTGACAAGGCCCATTGAGCAGTTATCCGCAACCATGAGAAAAGCCAAAGATGGCGACAGCGGCATTCGCTCAGATATTGGTGGGCCTGATGATATTACTGACATGCAGGCATCCTTTAACAGCATGATGGAAGTGCTCGAAAGGCGACGGGATGAGTTGCACCAGGCGATGCAGGCCGCGCTGGAGTCTGCCAAAGCCAAGGGCGAGTTTGCTGCCAATGTGACCCATGAACTGCGCACGCCGATGAATGCTGTGCTGGGTATGTTGGACCTACTAATGACCATGGGTCTGAGTCGAAAAGAGCAGGAATATGTGCAGACAGCACAGTCTTCAGGTTATGCATTGCTGTCTTTGATTGATGAGGTGCTGAGTTTCTCTGAAGCTGATGCGGGTAAGGTGACCATTAATAATCAAGACTGCCAACTCGAAGAAACACTGGATGATGTAGTCGGGTTATTGGCCAGTCAGGCGCTCAAGAAGAATATCAATATCGGTTATGTTGTCGATGCCAATGTGCCTTTGGCACTGCATACAGACAGCACTAGGATTCGCCAGGTATTGATTAATCTTGTCGGCAATGGAATTAAATTCACCGAGGCCGGTGAAGTGTCTATCTACGTCAGTTTAGCCAAGGGAAAAACGCGACTCGAGTTCGCGCCCAAAGGTATTACCCAGCTTGTGTTTACCGTCAAGGATAATGGCATTGGTATCAGTGACGAAGACCAGGATAGAATCTTCGAGGCCTTTACTCAGGTCGATTCATCCACCACTAAAGAGTATCAGGGAACAGGCCTTGGACTGGCTATCTGCAAGCAAATCGCTGCGTTAATGGGCGGGAAAATCTCGGTCACCAGCGCGCTGGGCGAGGGTAGTCAATTTAGTTTTATCATTCCAGTTTCAGTTATCGACAAGCCGGTTAAGCAGCAGCGATTAGCGCAGTTAGAAAAGCTGCGTATTTTGTGTGTGAGCAATAGTACTGTCATGTCAGACTTCGCCAGCAAAAATATAACCGCCCTGGGAGCGCACGTTGAATGTGCCGGATCCGGCCTTGAGGCTTTTGAAATTATCAGGCGCAGTGATCCAGAGGCTGCGTTCGATATGGTATTTGTCGATCAAGATCTCATCGACATCAAACTCGATGATTTTGTACGCATCATTGAAAAAGAACTACCGCGCAAAGATCTGATGATAGTTGTGCTTAGCAATCCATGGTCATCGGATCCGTCGACCAGATCCAGCGAATTGCCGCGTTTGAATAAACCCCTTAAATCAGATTCATTTTTCCAACTGTTGAGTAAATATTTTGTCGGCACCACAGTTGATGAGGCTGAGGTAGAGCATGTGGTTGATATTATTCCCGATCGCCCCTGTAAGGTGCTGGTGGTCGATGATAATCGCGCCAATCAGCAGGTGGCCGTAGCCATGCTAAGTAAGCTCGGTTGTGAGTCAGACATAGCAGGTAATGGTCGCGATGGCGTTGAAAAGATTGTCCGTGATAGCTTTGATCTGGTGCTGATGGATTGCAATATGCCAGTGATGAGTGGTTACGATGCAACCACACAGGTCCGGCAGTATGAGGGGGATAAAGCGGGCGACTTACCCATTATTGCCATGACCGCAAATAATTCCAGCGTCGAGTCCATTCGCTGCAAAGATGCAGGTATGAGTGACTTCTTACCCAAACCATTAAGTTTGGCCGGGTTGCGAGAGCAGCTTGAAAAGTGGGCGCGGTTTTCTGCCCGTCAGGTAATACGTGTTGCGGAACCCAGAGCTGAATACAGCGGCACAGAGCAGGTATCCCCGGCCAATGCCGAGTCGGCAGATAGTGCGTCTGGCAACCCTATAGTCACCTACGATCCCAGAGTGGTGGCCGCATTAAAAGAAGCGGTCGGCGATGTTATAGGCTCCTTAATTAACGCCTTCGAAGAAGATATGCTGGTTTATCTGGACAATCTCAAGGCCGCCATTAAGGAGCATGATGCGCGCCGCATTCACGAGATAGCCCATACCATAAAGGGCAGTGCGTCCAACTTTGGCGCCTACGACCTAGTCAAATATAGCAAGGAGCTTGAAGATCGGGCTGGTGTGGAAAACCTTGACGGCGCTGCCTCTTATGAGGAGCATATTAGTCAGGCATTTACAGCGTTATGTGTGGATCTAAAGCAGGAAGTGTCGCTGCTTGAACAGGTAGAAGATGGCATAGTTACGGGTCAAGAACACAGCTACAGAATTTTGGTGGTCGATGATGATCGCGCAATTCGTCTGGCACTGGTCAACGCATTCCAGCGCGGAAACTATAAGTTAGAAGAGGCACGCAATGGCACCCAGGCTATCGAGATCTGCACCCGGCGTATGCCCGATCTGATATTGATGGACGCCATGATGCCGCAGATGAATGGTTTCGACGCCTGTCAGCGCATTCGCGACCTACCCAATGGTGCGGATATTCCTGTGTTGATGATTACCGGCCTTGAAGACGAAGATTCCATCGTCAAGGCGTTTTCGTCGGGTGCCACAGACTACATTTCAAAACCGATTAATTTCTCAGTGATGAAACAGCGCGTAGCGCGGCTAATCAAAGCCAACCGCGCCGAGAAACATGTCAAGCGTCTCGCCTACCATGATCCACTGACGAGTCTGCCCAATCGGGCTAATTTGATGCAACATATTCAGCTGGTGGTGAGTCATGCCGCCGCAGAAAAGGAGAAATTTGCCATTCTATTTCTCGATCTTGACCGCTTCAAAATGATCAACGACACCATGGGTCATGATGCAGGTGATCTATTGCTCAAAGCCGTGTCTGATCGAATTCGTAACTGTGTCCGTGAGCAAGATTTTATTGCCCGTCTTGGTGGCGATGAATTTACTATCGTGCTGGAAAAAATACAGGGCCCCGATACCGCGGCAAAAGTCGCAGCAAAAATCTGTCACTCGCTGAGTCAGCCATTCGTGTTTATGCAAAAGAAAATGTTTGTTACCACCAGTATTGGTATTTCTATCTTTCCTGATAATGGCAGTGATGTCAGCTCATTAATCAAGCATGCTGACTCGGCAATGTTCAAAGCCAAAGAAAAGCGCAATGATTACTGTTTCTATGAAACGGGTATGGAGGCAGAAATTGCCGATCGTTTAGAGATGGAACGCGAGTTAAGACATGCCATAGAGTTCGGCGAACTCGAACTGTACTATCAACCGAAAATAGATTTTGGCACTGGTGACCTGATCGGTGCCGAGGCCCTGGTGCGTTGGAATCATCCCGCCGATGGGATACTGGGTCCCAATGTATTTATTCCGTTGGCCGAAGAGAGCGGGCTTATTAACAAGCTCAGTGACTGGGTGTTAGAGCAGGGCGCTGGGGCGTTAAGCCGGTGGTTGCGCAAAGGCTATAAATTGACATTGGCACTCAATCTGTCGGTGAAAGATTTAATGGCAGAAGAATTACACAACCAGCTGCAGGCATTAATGCGTCGTCACAGCCTACCCAAAAATGTACTTGAGCTGGAAATAACTGAGAGTACATTGATGAACCACCCAGAATTAATGAGCACTGAGTTGGTTAAAATCAAGAACATGGGAATTTCTGTTGCCGTTGATGATTTTGGCAGTGGCTATTCGTCGCTCAATTATTTAAAACGCCTGCCGGTTGATGTATTAAAAATCGATCGAAGCTTTATTCAGGATATAGAGACAGACCCAAGCGATAGCGCGATTGTTTCCGGCATTGTTGGTCTGGCGCAAAACCTGGAAATGAAAACGGTGGCCGAAGGGGTCGAGACTGAGGAACAGCGGGAGATACTCAGGGCACTAGGTTGCGACAGCTTTCAGGGCTATCTCGTTGCCAAGCCATTACCTGCGGCAGATTTTGAAGCACAGTTTCTGTGTAAAACAGCCACATCAGATGTCCAATAATGCCTAAAGCTGTGTGATAATGCGCGCCGAATAACGAGTCGCAAACGCATTATAGAGAGCAGTATGAGCCACTATTTTTCTATCCATCCCGACAATCCCCAGCAGCGCTTAATAGCCCAGGTCGCCGAGATTATACGCAAGGGTGGCCTGGTGGTTTATCCCACCGATTCAGTCTATGCCATTGGTTGCCACATAGGCGACAAACAGGCACTGGACCGCATCCGCGCTATTCGTGATATTGATAAAAATCATAATTTTACGCTGGTGTGTCGCGACCTCTCCGAACTGGCCAGCTATGCCAAGGTCGACAACAGCGCCTTTAGAATTCTAAAAGCCAGCACCCCGGGTGCCTTCACCTTTATATTGCCAGCCTCCTCAGAGGTGCCCAAGCGGCTAATGCACCCCAGGCGAAAAACCATTGGCATTCGCGTTCCCGACAGCCCCATCGCGCAAGCGCTGCTGGAAGAGTTGGGTGAGCCTATGATGAGCGTGACCCTGATTATGCCCAATGACGATTATCCGCTGGCTGACCCCTATGATATCCGTGAGGCCTTAGAGGCCAAAGTAGATGCCATTGTTGATGGCGGTAACTGCGGACTAGAGCCGACCACCGTCATCGATATGACTGGTCCCAACCCGGAAATAAAGCGCCAGGGCATGGGTGATTTCTCGGCCCATATTTCTGCGTAGTATTGACGATGAAATTATGTGGATGTTCACAGGCGGGATTGTGGTTATAATCTGCCGCTGAATACTGATGGGATATCAAGTGTCGACTGAAACAACGCCAATTGAACAGATCTTGCCTGTAGCGCCAATGCTTGAGGGCGGCCTAGCAGTGCGCCCACAGCAAGAGGAAATGCCCTTTGCCGTGGTGCAGGGTAAAGAGCTCACCATACTGCCCAAAGACCTCTACATCCCACCCGATGCCCTGGAAGTGATTCTAGAGGCTTTCGAAGGACCGCTGGATTTACTGCTCTACCTTATTCGCCGACAAAACCTCGACATCCTTGAGATTAATGTGGCCGAAATAACTCGCCAATACATGGGTTATATCGAGCTTATGGGTGTTATTCACCTCGAGCTGGCGGCGGAATATCTGGTTATGGCCGCCATGCTGGCCGAGATTAAATCGCGCATGTTATTGCCGCGACAGGTTTCCGATGAAGACGACGAGGACGACCCTCGCGCCGAGCTTATTCGTCGTTTGCAAGAGTACGAACGCTTTAAAAAAGCCGCGGAAGATATTGATGAAATGCCCCGCATGGGCCGAGATATTCACCAGGCCAGCGCCGATGCGCCTGATCGTGAGAAGGAGCGGCCGCATCCGGAGGTCGATATGCGCGAGCTTCTTACCGCCTTGGGCGATGTGTTGCGTCGCGCAGAAATGTTTGAGAGCCATCAGGTGGAGCTGGAGAAATTATCCACCCGCGAACGTATGTCGCAGGTTCTAGAGAGTCTGCGCGATCAACAGTTTGTGCCCTTTGTTAGCCTGTTCAAGGTGGCCGAAGGAAGATTAGGTGTCGTTGTGACATTCCTGGCGATCATGGAATTAATTAAAGAGTCATTGGTAGAGATCGTGCAGAGTGACTCGTTTGGCCCAATACATGTAAAAGCAAGAGCATCATGAATTCTGATTTGATTAAAAAAATTATCGAAGGCGCGCTATTAGCCGCTGGTAAGCCCATGGACTTGGCGCGGCTGGAAAGCCTCTTTGAAGATGAAGAGCGTCCGCCGCGAGATCAACTTAAAGCTGCGTTGGAAGAGATTGAGAGCGACTGTCGCGGGCGTGGCTTTCAGCTAAAGCAAGTTGCCAGTGGTTACCGTCTACAGGTAAATCAGGAACTTGCCACCTGGGTTAACCGGCTCTGGGATGAGAAGCCCAAACGCTACTCTCGCGCCATGCTCGAAACCCTATCACTGATTGCCTATCGCCAGCCATTGACGCGCGGTGATATCGAACTGGTGCGCGGTGTGGCAGTGAGCTCAGATATTATTAAAACATTGCAAGAGCGTGACTGGGTGCGTGTGGTAGGTCATCGCGACGTGCCGGGACGCCCCGCACTGTACGCAACCACCAAACAGTTTCTCGATTACTTCAACCTCAAAAGTCTTGAACATCTGCCCGCGCTAAGCGAGATCAAAGATTTTGCCGAGCTGGATCCAGAGTTGGAACTGGCCCTGGGTGTTGGCGCCAATGCAGACGCACTGGCCACCGCAGTGGCCGCCAATGACGAAGTTGTGGCCAATGAGAATGATGTACTCGACAGCGACGAAAACTTCGCCCTGGATCAGCAAGTCGATGGCGTAGCCCCGGCCGACGAAGAATTAGAAATACAACAGAGCAGTGCCCCAGACCATGAGTGAGAAATTACAGAAAATGTTAGCCACCGCCGGACTGGGTTCGCGCCGCGAACTGGAAACCTGGATTTCCGCTGGGCGTGTCTCGGTTAATGGGGTCACGGCCAAGCTCGGTGATCGCGCTGAAGCCCAGGACCGCATCATGGTCGATGGTCGCGCCATCAAAATTGTGACTGACGACAATCCCAGAGTGCTAATGTACAGCAAACCTGAAGGGGAGGTCTGTACCACTCAGGACCCGGATGGCAGGCCCACGGTATTTGATAGCTTGCCGCGCCTCAATCGTGGTCGCTGGATCGCCATTGGTCGTCTCGATATTAACACCAGTGGCTTGCTGCTGTTCACCAATCATGGTGAACTGGCTAATCGACTGATGCACCCCTCCTACGAAGTGAAGCGCGAGTATATGGCGCGTATTCATGGCGACGTCACCGAAGCAATGATTAAACGTCTGACAGACGGGGTGGTGCTAGAAGATGGTATTGCCAAGTTTCAGACCGTCAAGGCACAGCACTCTCGCAGCGGCGACGAACGCAGCAGCAGTAATAACTGGTTCAGAGTGATACTGGCCGAAGGGCGTACGCGTGAAGTGCGACGTCTGTGGGAATCTCAGGATGTAGAAGTAAACCGGCTAAAGCGCATTAGCTATGGTCCGATTGAGCTGCCATCCATTGTGCGGCGTTCAGAATTTATCGAGCTCGACCCCAAACAGGTTGTGTCGCTGTTTAATGCAGTTAAGTTGCGACCGCCGCGCTTTACCGAAAAGACCGTCTACCGCGACATTCGTCAGCGCAAAGAAAAGAAGCTGAGAGCCCGCGGCGATACCTCCAAATAATATTAGCGCGCCTGCGCCTTGATAGACTGCCCATTGACATCGCTGCTGTCGGCACCCAGCAGATAGAGGTAAGCCGGCATAATCTGTTCTGCTGTTTTAAGCTCGCCAGGATTTTCCGCAGGAAAAGCTTGGGCGCGCATATTGGTTGCGGTAGCACCAGGGTTGATGGCATTTACGCGCACCGAACCCAGACCCTCAAGTTCGGCAGCCCAAACCTGCACCATACCTTCCACAGCAAACTTGGACACCGCATAGGCGCCCCAAAAGGCGCGGCCAACTTGGCCCACGCTAGACGAGGTAAAAACAACCGACCCATCATCTGACTTTTCCAAAGCAGGCATCAGTGCCTGGGTCATCTGGAACTGTGCCGTGACATTAACGTGCATAACCCGGTCCCAGACATCTTGGCGATAACTGTTGAGCGGTGTGCGCTGGCCCAGAATTCCTGCATTGTGTAACAGGCCATCAAGGCGCCCAAACTGGTCAATAATATTGACGCATAGCTCGTCGTAATCTTCTGCAGTAGCACCCTCCAAATCAATCGGATAGATCACCGGCTCCAGTTGTCCAGCCGCTGTGATTAGGTCATAGACCTGTTCCAGTTTGGCCACAGTGCGGCCCGCCAAAATAACTCGGGCACCCACCCCGGCGCAGGCCACAGCGGCGGCCTTGCCTATGCCGTCGCCGGCACCGGTGACAAGAATAACTCGTTCATTTAAAAGGTTGGCACTGGGTTGATAATTGATAATTTGATCGGCTGAAAGCACTGCTTAATCCTTAAATAAAAGTCCATGGAGCTGATGTGATTGATCGACAATCCAGTCAGCTTGCCAGTCATTGATGTTTTCTGTCGCTTCAATATAGCCCCAGGCTGCAGCGATATTGCGCGTACCCGCGGCGCGACCTGCCTCTATGTCACGAACGTGGTCACCCACATAGAGGCAGTCTTGCGGTGCAGTCGCAATGTCAGAGCAGGCCAGCAAAATAGACTCAGGGTCAGGCTTGGCCTGTTTGACATGATCCGGGCAAATGACGGTGGCAGCCGCGTCCATCAAGCCTAGCTGGGTCATTGTCGCCTCGGTGTAGCGCCAGGGTTTATTGGTCACAACACCCCAGGGAATCCCCCGCGCGGTGCAGTCATCCAGCACCTGTTGTAGCCCTGCAAAAAGAGCCGTTTTATCGGCCAGGTTAGTAAAGTACAGCGCCAAAAATTCCTCGCGCAAGGTTTCAAATTGCGCATGGTCTGGCGATATGCCAAAGCCATCTTGAATCAGGCCGATAGAGCCGTTGGTTACACTGGTGCGAATGGCATGGGCTGGCAATGGTTCGCGGCCATGTAGGCGCAGCTGCTTATTGAGCGCAGTTACAAAGTCCGGTGCGGTGTCGAGTAATGTGCCATCGAGATCAAATAATAAGGCTTTAAAGTCCAGCATAGATTACGCCGGCTTCCGGGCGCAGATCATATAGTTCACATCCACATCCCGATCAGTCAGTTTGTACTTCTTGGTGATGGGGTTGTAGGTGAGGCCGGTCATCAGATCAATCTCCAGGCCGGCATCACGAATCCATTGCCCCAGTTCTGAGGGGCGAATAAATTTAGCGTATTCATGAGTACCCTTCGGCAGCATGCGCAACACGTACTCCACACCGATAACCGCCAGCAGATACGCTTTAGGGTTGCGATTGATAGTAGAGAAAAACACCGTGCCACCAGGTTTGCACATCTCGGCACAGGCCTTAACGACCGAGCTTGGGTCTGGTACATGTTCGAGCATTTCCAGGCAGGTGACTGTGTCAAAGCGCTGACCATGGCCTTCGGCATAGTCCTCCGCGGTAGACTTAACATAATTCACCTCGACACCAGATTCCAGCTTGTGCAAATTTCCGACAGCCAATGGTGCATCGCCCATATCAATGCCGGTCACGGTAGCGCCACGCTCGGCTAGCGCCTCACACAGAATACCGCCGCCACAGCCAACATCGAGCACATTTTGGCCCGCCAGCGGGGTCAGGCTTTCAATCCAATCGGCACGCAACGGGTTAATATCATGCAGCGGTTTAAACTCACTATTACGGTCCCACCAGCGGCTCGCCAGTTCTTCGAACTTACGAATTTCATTGGGATCAACATTCATTGATTTGGTCATTCGGCAGTGCCTTTAATCCATCGACGTGGGTTGAATTTTGTTACGCCAGTCACCGGCAGCTTGGATCAGCTCGGGTTGATTGAGCGTACAGAGAACGCGGTCTTCCAGCAGCGGCTTGCCCGCGACCCAGCTGTGAGTCACCTGGCTGCCAGAATTGGTGTACACCAGCTGCGAGGCCGGATTATACAGCGGTTGCTGCGCAATAGAATTGATTTCAACAGCAATAATGTCAGCCGACTTTCCGGCCTCAATACTGCCTATTTGATCATCCCAGCCCAGCGCCTTGGCGCCATTAATGGTGGCCATGCGCAGCGCCGCATGGGCGTCCAGTGCGGCTGCATCACCGGCCACTGCCTTGGTCAGCAGGGCGGCTGTCTTCAATTCGCTAAATAGATCCAGATCATTATTGCTGGCGGCGCCATCGGTGCCCAGTGCCACATTGACCCCGGCATCAAGCAATTTACCGACCGGGCAAAAACCACTGGCCAGTTTCATATTGGATTCAGGGCAGTGCACCACATGGCAATTATGATCTTGCAGCAGCGCAATATCGCTGGCATCCGTCTGGGTCATATGGGCCAGCTGAGTCTGAGGCAATAGCAGGCCAAGATTGCGCAGTCGCGCCAGTGGTCGGCAGCCATAATTGGCCAGTGATTCGGTAATTTCTTGTGCGGTTTCATGGCAGTGAATATGTACCGGCATATCAAGCTCATTGGCATAGGTAGCAATAATTTGCATGGCAGGGTCAGACACCGAGTAGGGTGCGTGGGGCGCGCAGGCAATTTTGATCAGCGACTGACCATTGTACTTGTCGTAGAACGCCAGTCCTTTATGAATATAGTCGTTGGCATCTTTGCCGTAGGCAGTAGGGAAGTCCAGTACCGTAAAGCCAATCTGGCTGCGCATTCCGGCCCTGCGAACTTCCTCTGCAATCGTCTCATGGAAAAAGTACATATCGGCAAAGCAGGTGGTGCCGGATGCAATCATTTCGGCCATGGCTATTCTAGTGCCATCGCGGACAAATTCTTCGCTCATATGCAATGCTTCGGCGGGCCAAATATGGTCCTCCAGCCAGGGCCGCAGTGGCAGGTCATCGGCATAGCCGCGCAGCAGCGTCATGGCAGCATGACCATGGGCGTTAACCAGCCCAGGCATCAGCACATGGTTGTCGAGGTTGACCACTTTACTGGCCTCAAAGCGCCCAGCGGCCTCAGCCTGAGGGTAGATACCGACAATTTTTTCGGCATCAATTGCGAGGGCACAGTTTTGCCATACTCGATCCCGGGGAAGGATCGGAATTATCCATTCGCAATTGATTAATAGATCTATTTTTGTAGGCTGCATAGGGCCTCCTTGGTGTCACGCAGAAGTATACCGATTTATAGCCCTGAAAGGGACGATAAAAGGTGAATAAAAGCCCAATAAAAGCGAGATTGTACGGGCGTATCTATGCTAAAATTTGGCCCTTCAAACGCCCGATAAAATCAGGAAATAATTAGAAATTATGGTCGATTTAGCCAAAGAAATTGTTCCAGTCAATATTGAAGATGAACTCAAGCAGTCCTATCTGGATTATGCCATGAGCGTGATCGTCGGCCGGGCCCTGCCAGATGTCCGCGATGGCCTCAAGCCAGTGCATAGGCGCGTATTGTTCGCCATGAACGAGCTTAACAATGACTGGAATAAAGCCTACAAGAAGTCTGCCCGTGTGGTGGGTGATGTTATTGGTAAATACCATCCCCATGGCGACTCCGCGGTATACGAAACAATTGTTCGTATGGCGCAGCCGTTTTCACTGCGCTATCTGTTGGTCGATGGTCAGGGTAATTTCGGCTCTGTAGACGGCGACTCCGCGGCTGCTATGCGATACACCGAAATTCGCATGACCAAAATTGCCCATGCGCTGCTCGAAGACCTGGAAAAAGACACCGTCGACTTTGCCCCTAACTACGATGAAACCGAGCAGATTCCAGTGGTTATGCCAACCCGCGTACCCAATCTGCTGGTCAATGGTTCATCCGGTATTGCGGTGGGTATGGCAACCAATATTCCGCCCCACAACCTCACAGAAGTGGTTAAAGGTTGTCTGGCCCTGATCGACAATGGCGATATCACTGTCGATGAGTTGATGGAATATATTCCCGGCCCAGATTTCCCTACCGGTGCAATTATCAATGGTAGAGCCGGCATTATTCAGGCCTATCGCACTGGACGCGGTCGTATTTATATGCGTGCCCGCGCTACCGTCGAAGTTGATGAAAAGACCAAGCGCGAAACTATTATCGTTACCGAGATTCCCTATCAGCTCAACAAGGCGCGTCTGATCGAGCGTATTGCCGAACTGGTCAAAGAGAAAAAGCTCGAGGGTATTTCCGAGCTGCGTGACGAGTCAGACAAAGACGGTCTGCGTATTGTTATCGAAATCAAGCGTGGCGACGTCGGCGAAGTGGTTCTCAATAATCTCTATGCCCAGACCCAGCTACAGAATGTATTTGGCATCAATGTGGTGGCGCTGGTTGATGGTCAGCCGCAGATTCTAAACCTCAAGCAGATGCTTGAAGCCTTTGTGCGTCACCGCCGTGAAGTGGTAACGCGCCGAACCATCTATCTGTTGCGCAAAGCCAGAGAGCGTGCCCATACCTTGGAAGGCTTTGCCATTGCACTAGCGAATATCGACGAAATCATTGTGCTGATTAAGCAGTCAACATCGCCGGCAGAGGCCCGCGAAGCGATTATTGCGCGGGGCTGGAGTCCCGGATCCGTGGTTGCCATGCTCGAGCGAGCAGGCCCCCAGGCAGCTCGTCCTGACTGGCTTGAAGAACAGTATGGCCTGCATGATGGCGAGTACTTCCTGTCGCCAGAACAGGCCAAAGATATCCTTGAGTTACGTCTGCATCGCCTTACCGGCATGGAGCACGACAAGATTATTGAAGAGTTTGCCGTCAAACTCGAAGAGATTGCCGAATACCAGGATATTCTCGGTGATATCAATCGTTTGATGACCGTGATTCGCGAAGAGCTGGAAGCGATCGTTGCCGAGTTTGGCGACGAGCGCCGCTCAGAGATCATCGAGTCCACTCACGACCTCACCGTCGAAGACCTGATTACCGAAGAAGACCGCGTAGTGACTATTTCCCACGGCGGCTATGCTAAAACACAGCCGCTAAGTGATTATCAGGCGCAGCGTCGCGGTGGTATGGGCAAGTCGGCAACAGCGGTCAAAGACGAAGACTTTGTTGAACACTTGCTGGTCGCCAGTACGCACGCGACCATCCTGTGCTTTACCAATCTGGGCAAGGTGTACTGGCTCAAGGTGTATCAGATTCCAGTGGCTGGCCGCAATTCACGGGGCCGTCCAGTGGTTAACCTGTTGCCCCTGGATGAAGGTGAGCGCATCAGCTCAATACTGCCAGTGGAAGAATACAGTGCCGACAAGTTTGTTCTTATGGCCACGGCCAATGGTACCGTCAAGAAAACCAGCCTGGACCAGTACTCGCGTCCGCGCAGCGTCGGTTTGCGCGCCGTTGATCTGGTGGAAGGCGATTATCTGGTGGGTACAGCCATCATTGATGACAACAGTGATGTGATGCTATTTAGCTCAGAGGGCAAGGCAGTGCGCTTTGCCAGCACCGATGCGCGCGCCATGGGCCGCGTCTCCAAAGGTGTGCGTGGTATGCGTCTGCCAGAGAATCATGAAGTCATCGCGATGGTGATACCAGAAGATGAAGGCTACCTGCTCACCGTCTGTCAAAACGGCTACGGCAAGCGCACCAAAGTTGAAGAGTTCCCCACCAAAGGTCGCGGTGGTAAAGGCATGATTGCTATTCAAGCCAGTGAGCGCAACGGGCCGCTCGTGGGCACCACGCAGCTGTTTGACGGTGATGAAATTATGCTGATCTCCGATCAGGGCACGATGGTGCGTACGCGAGGTGATGAAGTCTCAGTAGTCGGTCGCAACACCCAGGGCGTGCGAATTATCCGCCTTAAAGACAATGAGAATCTGGTCAGTTTGGCGCGTATTGCCGAGCCCGAGGAAGAAGAGCTGATTGAAGGTGAGGAAGGCAGCGAAGGCGAAAGCAGCGAAGTTGCCACAGAAGAGTAAGAGTTTAACTATGGCCGAGAAAAACCCGTTACTGGGTCTAAGAGATAAAATTGACGCGCTGGACCTGCAGATAATGCAGAGCATCAGCGAGCGTGCGCGCTGCGCCCAGCAAGTTGCTGAGGTTAAAAAAGAGCAGGGCGACCAGGCCTATTACAAGCCTGAGCGCGAAGCACAGGTACTGCGCCATATCATGGAGAAAAATGCCGGGCCACTGGACAATGAAGAAATGGCACGCCTGTTTCGTCAAATTATGTCCGCCTGCCTGGCATTGGAACAACCGATTAAAGTGGCTTTTCTCGGGCCCGAAGGAACCTTTACCCAGGAAGCCGCACTGAAACATTTTGGCGACTCCGCCGTCAGCGTGCCCCAATCCGCCATCGACGAAGTATTCCGCGAGGTACTGGCAGGCTCATGCAACTACGGCGTGGTGCCGGTTGAAAACAGCACCGAAGGCGTTGTTAGCCATACCCTGGACAGTTTTATGGATTCATCGCTAAAAATCTGCGGTGAAGTTGAGTTGCGAATCCACCATAACTTTATGATTGGGCCCAACACCAACAAAAACAATATTACCCGGGTCTACTCGCATTCTCAGTCACTGGCGCAATGTCGTCAGTGGTTAAACTCCAATTACCCCAATATTGAACGTGTGGCCGTCAGCAGCAATGCCGAAGCCGCTAAGCGCGTGCAGGGCGAGTGGAATTCTGCGGCCATTGCCGGCGATATGTCGTGTCGCTTATACGGTCTGGAAAAACTCTGGGACAAGATTGAAGACAGCCCCGACAATGCCACCCGCTTTTTGATTATTGGCCGCGAAGAAGTGCCGCGCAGTGGCGACGACCGCACCTCTTTGGTGGTATCGGTGCACAATAAACCTGGCGCACTGCATGATCTGCTAGAGCCATTCCGCCGTCACAATGTCGATATGACCCGGTTAGAGTCACGTCCCGCGCGCAACAGCAAATGGTCCTACGTGTTCTTTATCGACTTTGCCGGGCATATAGAAGATGCGCCAGTGGCAGCCGTGATAGAAGAGCTAACCGCCAATGTTGCCGACCTCAAAGTGCTCGGGTCCTATCCGCGCGCTGTACTCTAAACGCTCGTCAACGGCTTGGATGCACATGATCAATAACTCACAGCAGTCATCGCCTGTCCTCAATCGCCTTGTCGTGATTGGGCTGGGTCTTATCGGCTCGAGTTTAGCGGTGGCTGCCCGTGAACAGGGTTTGGCCAAGCAGGTAGTCGGTATTTCCAGACGTAACTCGACAGTAGAGCTAGCCCTTGAAATGGGCATTATTGATCGTGCCGAACAAAACCTCGAAGCCATAGCGGCAGAGCTTGGTGCTGGCGACATGGTCGTTATTGGCGTGCCAACCCTGACTGTGCCAACCGTACTAAAAGACTGCCACAGGCTTCTGTCCAGCGATGTGACATTAACCGATGTCGCCAGTGTTAAAGGTAGCGTGATAAGTGCCGCCGTTGAAATTTACGGCAGCATGCCAAGCCAGCTAGTGCCAGGCCACCCCATAGCAGGCTCGGAAAAAAGCGGTGTTACCGCGGCTACCGCCAGTTTATTTGCCGATCACCGCGTAATACTTACTCCCCAGGCGAGCACCGATACGCGTCATATAAAACGGGTGACCGACCTCTGGGTTGGTACAGGCGCCATCGTTACCGCTATGGATGTGCGCGAGCACGATGAAATTCTCGCAGCGACCAGTCATCTGCCACACTTTTTAGCGTATTCACTAGTCGACACATTAGCCGCGAAAGGCGCTAACCAGGAAATATTTCGCTATGCTGCCGGGGGCTTCCGTGACTTTACCCGCATAGCCGCCAGTGACCCGGTTATGTGGCGCGATATAGCACTGGCCAACAAAGATGCCATATTAGTGATTCTCGATCAGGTGATGGATAACTTTAATCAGATGCGCGCTGCCATAGAAGGCGGCGATCAAGATTACCTCATGGATGTATTTACCCGCGCTCGCGATGCGCGCAATCATTTTGGCAAAATATTAGAGAGTAAGGCGCTAAATAGTCCTATGACCGAAAAAACAATTAATTATCGCGTTGCCCCAGGCGGCAATGCCCAGGGTGATATTCGCGTACCAGGTGATAAATCCATGTCTCATCGCTCCATTATGCTCGGCTCATTAGCCAGCGGCATGACCGAAGTAACAGGGTTTCTGGAAGGCGAAGACAGCCTTGCAACCCTGCAGGCCTTTCGCGATATGGGGGTGATAATTGAAGGCCCGGAACAGGGCCGCGTCGCCATTCATGGGGTTGGTTTGCACGGGTTAAAAGCGCCAACCAAACCACTTTATCTGGGTAATTCTGGCACCTCTATTCGTCTTTTAAGCGGCCTGCTAGCAGGGCAGTCATTTGACTCAGAACTCACGGGCGACAGTTCATTGTCCGGCCGCCCAATGGGTCGTGTAGCCAACCCGCTGGCCGAGATGGGCGCCGTGATTGAAACCGCCGCAGGCGGCACACCGCCATTAAAAATTAAAGGCGGGCAAACCCTTAAACCCATTAATTACAGCATGCCAATGGCCAGTGCCCAGGTTAAATCCTGTGTTCTGTTAGCCGGGCTGTATACCGAAGGTCAAACCTCCGTGGTTGAGCCCGCGCCAACCCGCGATCATACAGAGCGCATGCTGCGCGGCTTTGGTTACTCAGTCACCACCAGTGGCAGCACTGCCTCTCTAAGCGGCGGTGGCAGCTTGACCGCAACGCGCATTGATGTGCCGGCCGATATTTCGTCGGCAGCTTTCTTTATGGTCGCTGCGGCCATCGTGCCCGGTTCAGATATTACATTGCGCCATGTGGGTGTAAACCCAACGCGTGTCGGCGTTATTAATATACTGCGCCAGATGGGCACCAGTATCGAGCTGAGTAATGAAATTGAAGTAGGTGGCGAGCCAGTTGCCGATATTCGCGTGCGCTACGCACCGCTGCAAGGCATAACCATTCCTGAAGATCAGGTACCTCTTGCCATTGACGAGTTCCCGGTCCTGTTTGTGGCGGCGTCTTGCGCCGCAGGTGAAACCCGTCTTACCGGCGCCGAAGAGCTGCGCGTTAAAGAGAGCGACCGCATTCAAAGCATGGCCGATGGCCTGGTTACATTAGGCATAGATGCACAGCCCACCGCCGATGGTATTCGCATTGTCGGTGGTCAGATAGGTAGCGGCACCGTGGCCAGCCACGACGATCATCGTATTGCCATGGCCTTTACCATCGCCGCACTGCGCGCCAGCGGCGAAATACTGGTAGAAGACTGCAACAATGTGGCCACCTCCTTCCCCGACTTTGTTAGCCTCGCCCAGCAAGTGGGTATTAGCATTAGCCTGGAGACAGCATAAGTGGCTGTTATTATCACCATCGACGGGCCTAGCGGTGCCGGCAAAGGTACGATTAGTCGCATGCTGGCCAAGAAACTCGGCTTTCATTACCTCGACAGCGGCGCACTTTACCGCCTGCTAGGTCTGGCGGCAGAGCGCCATAAAGTCAGCACCGACAACACCAAAGGGCTTATAGCCCTTGCCGAGCATATGGATATTCGCTTTGAAACCAGCGCCGAAGGCACCTTTAAAGCACTGCTTGAAGGGGAAGATGTCACCAATACCATGCGCACCGAAAACACCGCAGTACTGGCCTCACAGGTAGCCAGCCACCTCAATGTTCGCGCGGCCCTCTTAAAGCGACAGCAGCACTTCGCGGTAGAGCCCGGTTTAATCGCCGATGGCCGTGATATGGGTACCGTGGTTTTTCCTTCTGCAGCGCTTAAAATTTACCTGACTGCAAGCATCGAAGAGCGCGCTCAGCGCCGCTATAAAGAGTTGCTAGAAAAGGGCGAAGATGTTAGTCTGCCCGCCCTCGTAGAGCAGGTGCGCTCTAGAGATGAACGCGACATGAGTCGAGATGCCTCACCACTAAAACCCGCTGAGGGTGCAGTGCAGTTAGACACCTCGGAACTGAGCATTCAAGAAGTGATGGATACCGTGCTAAATTTGGTCGTTGTTAAGGGCTTATTTTCAAGTATTCATCAATAACCGGGCAACGCAGCAATCGCCAGCTTATATTGCTGTAGGCCTTTATTTTAACTGACCCGCGAAAACTGGCCTCGCGGAAAAAACAGAACAGCGCAGTTCCTCTGCTGTCTCTGTGTCATATATCAGGTATTCCCCATGAGCGAAAATTTCGCAGATCTATTTGAAGAAAGTCTCAAAAGTGTCGAGATGAACCCCGGTGCCATCATTACTGGCGTAATTATCGATATTGATAAAGACTGGGTAACCGTACATGCTGGATTGAAGTCAGAAGGCGTCATATCCGCAGACCAATTTTATAACGAGAAAGGCGAGATCGAAGTTGCTATAGGCGACGAAGTTCAGGTAGCCCTGGAAGCCGTAGAAGATGGCTTCGGTGCCACCAAGCTTTCCCGTGAAAAAGCCCGCCGTGCAGAGAGCTGGATCGAACTTGAAGCAGCACATGTTGCTGACGAAGTCGTTATCGGTGTTATTAGCGGTAAGGTTAAAGGTGGATTCACTGTTGATGTTCGCGGCTTGCGCGCGTTCCTCCCAGGTTCACTGGTCGATGTTCGCCCACTGCGCGAAATCACCCACCTAGAAAACATTGAACTAGAATTTAAAGTTATCAAGCTAGACCCTAAGCGCAACAACGTCGTAGTAAGCCGTCGTGCCGTGATGGAGAGTGCAAACTCTGTAGAACGTGACGAGCTGCTGGCTAACCTCGAAGAGGGCGCTTCACTGAAAGGTGTTGTTAAGAACCTTACCGATTACGGTGCGTTCGTTGACCTGGGCGGCATTGATGGCCTGCTACACATTACCGACATGTCTTGGAAGCGTATCAAGCATCCATCAGAGATGATCAATGTTGGCGACGAAATTGACGTTAAAGTACTTAAGTTTGATCGCGAGCGTAACCGCGTATCACTGGGTATGAAGCAAATGGGCGAAGATCCTTGGGGCGACATTAAAGGCCGTTACCCAGAAGGCGCACGTTGCAAAGCTAAGATCACCAACCTCACTGACTACGGTTGTTTTGCCGAGTTGGAAGATGGCGTTGAAGGTCTGGTACACGTGTCAGAAATGGATTGGACTAACAAAAACGTTCAC